>NZ_JAMYTK010000004.1:0-330498 GCF_040322355.1 Mesorhizobium sp. M0145 | reverse complement strand
TGGCATGCAGCCGCCAGTCCGTGCCGGCACTGCCGGGGCGCGAGATCGAACTGCCGTCGACAACGCGCAGCCGACGCCCCGTCGGCGCGGCGCTTTTGGCGCAAGCGTTTTGGAGCAAGGCGCCGGCAATGTCGCCAAGCCAATCGGCCGCTCCGCGCAAGCGCTTCAAAAGAGCAACATCCGAAAGGCTCGCAACGTCATTCACCCCGGCCCAGGCGGCAGCCGAGCGCAGGCTCATCGCGCCGGGGCCATAAGCCAACGCCAGGCGCAGCAATGTCGCTGCGTCCGCAACATTGCGACGACGCACCAGCGCTCCCGTCGCCCGCGCCGTCGCCTCAAGGTCAAGCGATTGCGACAGCCTCGATATCAGAGCCTGCCAGTCGGTTTCGATCGAATCATTCGTTCCCATCTGGCCGAGGAATCACATCTCGATTCCACCAGTCCACATCTAAGTTAGCGCTTATGGGGCGCTGTCCCGCCGGCGTGGCTAATTGATCCCACGTAAATAGCTCGCCAGTGCCACCGCATTGTTGTGCGCCTCGTCATGGGCGCCGTAGAGCAGCGTCACCTTGCCTTCACGGAGCAAGGCACGTAGTTCCGCCACCGCCTCGCCGTTCCGGTCGAGCTCATCGCGGTATCGCCGCTGGAACTCCGCCCAGCGCGCCGGCTCATGGCCGAACCATTTGCGCAACCCATTGCTTGGCGCGATGTCCTTTAGCCAGAGCGTCAGCGCCGCGTCCTCTTTGCGGACGCCGCGAGGCCATATGCGGTCGACGAGCACCCGCTGCCCGTCATCGGGCGCCGGCGGCTCATAGATGCGCTTGACCGCGAGCTCCATTGCCAACTCCGCATGGGCCAGCAGGCGCCGCTGCTTGCTGGCCTTCGTTTAGAGATCCCGGGCCTAAACCCACTCGCCCTTGCGCATCACCGGCACGCGGCTGCCGTCCTTATGGACACCGTCTATGTCGATCTTGTCCGAGCCGATCATCCAGTCGATGTGGATGAAACTCTTGTTGCCGCCGCGCGCCGCGATCTCGTCCTGGCTGAGCGAGGCGCCGTCGACGAAGCACTTCGAATAGCACTGGCCGAGCGCGATGTGGCAGGCGGCGTTCTCGTCGAACAGCGTGTTGAAAAACAGCAGCCCGCTCTTGGCGATCGGCGAGGAATGCGGCACCAGCGCCACCTCGCCGAGACGGCGCGAGCCTTCGTCGGTATCGAGCACCTTTTGCAGCACATCCTCGCCCTTCGTGGCCTTGGCCTCGACAATGCGGCCCGCCTCGAAACGCACCGCAATGCCGTCGATCAGGGTACCCTGATAGGACAGCGGCTTGGTGCTGGTGACATGGCCTTCGACGCGCCTTGCATGCGGCGTGGTGAAAACCTCTTCGGTCGGGATGTTGGGGTTGCAGGTGATGCCGTTCTTGGCGGTCGAGGCGCCGCCCATCCACTCGTGGCCGTCGGCCAGCCCGACGGTCAGGTCGGTGCCGGGGCCGGTGAAATGCAGTGCGTGGAAATTGTGGCCGTTCAGCCATTCGGTGCGGCTCTTCAACGCCGCATTGTGCGCCGTCCAGTTGCCGATCGGGTCTTCGACATCCACGCGCGAGGCGGCAAAGATAGCGTCGGCGAGCTTGGCCACGGCGACGTCTTCGGCATCGTCCGGAAATACCTGCTTGGCCCAGGCCTCATCGGGATAAGCGACGATGTTCCAGTTGATGTCGAAGCCGGTGATCTTCTCCAGCGCCGGCTGGTAAGCCATCGAATTCGCCTTGTTGGCACGCGCCACCTTTGCCGGGTCCTGCGCCGAAAGCAGCGACGGATCCTCGCCGCGCACGGCAAGCCTCGCCGCATTGTTGGCGAAGGCTTTTGTCATGCCTTCATAGAGCCAGCCGGCGGCGCGGTCGAAGCCGGCGTCGGCGCCGTAGCGGAAGCGCGCGAGAGTGATCTCATCGTCGTTGAAGATCGGCGTCACCAGGCCCGCGCCTGCCTTGTAGGCGTGCTCGACGATCCGCCGCGTCAAAGGCAGCGCGGCAATAGACGAGGTCAGCACCAGATCCTGCCCCGGCTGCAATTGCAGCCCGACCTTGACGGCGACCTCCGCCAGCCTGTCGAGCTTCACCGGGTCGATGCTTGCGGAAACGCCGCGCGAATGTGTGGTCATGATCCTGCCTGCCGTGATTGGGGACTGTTTCTTACATAGACCGGCGCTGCCGACCTTTCCACTGTGATGTGCCGGCAGGTTTAGCGCGTGCTCTCGAGCGACCTGAACTGCGCCATCGTCGCCTCGATCTCTTCGCGGATCCAGGTCTTGAAATCCCTGACCTTACGGCTTTCGCTCTTGATGGCCGAGGTCACCAGCCAATAGCCGAGCCCGCTCTGGGCGCGTATGCCGAACGGCGCAACGAGACGGCCGTCGGCCAGCGCGTCGGCGGCCAGCAACTGCCAGCCGAGCATGACGCCGTGGCCGGCAATCGCCGATTCCAGGCACAGCATCGGATCGGTGAAGCGCGCGCCCTTCATGAAGGTGACAGGCTCCACTCCGGCCGCTTCGAACCAGCTCTCCCAACTGATCATCGATCTTTCGTCCGTGATCGCACAGGTCAAAGCAAGGTCCTCGATCGATTTCAGCTTGCTGGCGATCACCGGTGCACAGACCGGAAACACCTCCTGCGCCAGCAGCAATTCGGCCCGCCCGCCCGGCCATTTGCCGTCGCCGAGCCGAATGGCGACGTCGATGTCCGAACGATCGAGATCGGCAAGCCCAACCGAGGCATCGATGCGCAGAAGCACGTTCGGATGCCGGGCGAAATGCCGCGACAGCCGCGGCAGCAGCCATTTCGAGGCGAAAGCCGGCGCCACCGAAACCACCAGCGTGCACTCCGAGCTTTCATCGGCAAGCGCCACCGCCTGTGCGAGTTCGCGGAAGCCTGCGCTGAGCCGCGCGGTAAAGACGGTGCCGAATTCCGTCGCCACCAGGCCAGCTGGCGTTCGTTCGAATAGCGCCCGGCCGAGCTGCTTTTCTGTTCGGTTGATCTGCTGGCTGACGGCGCTGACCGAGACGTTGAGCTCGCCGGCCGCCGCCGCGAGCGAGCCCAGGCGGGCAACAGTTTCCACGGCGCGCAAGCCGTTGAGATGGACGCGGTTCAGAGTAGCCATACAGTTTTTCTAAACTGGAGCGGCTGAAATCTCAATTGCCAGACGCTAAGGAACGGCGGATTCTAAGTGGGCTACTCAGAGTGAGGAGGCAAATCCGATGAAGATTTTGTCATGGCTTGGCGCCTTTTCCCCGATCGGGGCGCAGCCGCACCGGGATGACAGCCAGGCCACCAGCTGGGTGACCGATCCGCTGTCGCATCCGGTGCTCGACACCATGTCGGAGCGCGAACTCGCCGACATGCCATTCAGGCTGACCGCGTGTCGTACCCGCTTCGAGACGGCGCCAAGGACCTGCTGCGGCTGAACAAGGACTTGCTGGCACTTCAGGTGAGCCGGCCGCCGACGCGGCTGCGCAACCCTTCTGGCCCAACAAAAGGCGGATTGTCTGACCGGCAGGCGCACCTATTGTGCATCGCGATGAAAGCCGCTTCGCCCTTGCGCCTGGCAATCGCCGGCATGATTGCCCTGGCCGTCGCCATGGGAATCGGCCGCTTCGTCTATACGCCGATCCTGCCTGGCATGATGGAAGAGCTCGGCCTGTCGCCGGCTGATGCCGGCTGGATCGCATCGGCCAATTATCTCGGCTATCTCGTCGGCGCGCTTGCCGCCACCGGCGGCTGGGCGCAAGGCCGCGAGCGCCAGCTGATGCTGGCCGGCCTTGCCGCCACCGCGATCCTCGCCGGCCTGATGGGCCTGAGCGGCACCATGCCCGGCTTTCTCCTCATCCGCTTTCTTGCCGGCCTCGCCAGCGCCTTCGTGCTGGTCTTCATGACCAGCATCGTTTTCGGTCATCTCGCCGCGGCCGGGCGAAACGACCTGCAGGCGCTGTATTTCGGCGGTGTCGGCCTCGGCATCGCGGCGTCCTCGGCGCTGTTGGCAGTCCTCGTCACCGAACATGCCGGCTGGGCGGCGGGCTGGCTGTGGTCCGCGGTGATTTCGGCCTGCGGCTTTGCCGTCGTCGCCTTGCTGGCCGGCGGCACCTCGGCCGCGAACAGCACCACCGAGAGCGAGCCGGCACTGCCGAAAGACCGGTCGCTGGTGAAGATCATCGTCGCCTACGGCCTGTTCGGCTTCGGCTACATCGTCACGGCAACGTTCCTGGTCGCCATCGTCCGCCAGGGCGGCGGCGGCCGCGTCTTCGAGGCCGTGGTCTGGATGGTCACCGGACTTGCCGGTTTCCCATCGGTCTGGCTGTGGCAGAAGCTTACGGCTAAAATCGGGCTCTATGCCACCTACGCCCTGGGGTGCCTGGTCGAGGTGGTCGGCGTCAGCGCCAGTGTCGTCATGGGCGGGCGCACCGGGCCGCTGCTCGGCGGCCTTCTTGTCGGCGGCACCTTCATCGCCATAACCGCGCTTGGCCTCCAGGCCGGACGGCAGCTTGCCCCGCAAGCACCACGCCGGATGCTGGCGGTGATGACGGCCGCCTTCGGCCTCGGCCAGATCATTGGCCCGATCGTCGCCGGTCTGCTTGCGCAGGCCTCGGGTAACTTTTTCCTTGCCTCGATCGTGGCCGCCGCCGTCCTGCTCGCCTCGGGTGCGATCGCCTGGTCGGCTGCGCCAAAATCGCCATGATTATGGTCTTGCTCGGCGCCGGGCGTTGGGCACGGGCATTTTCTTTCCCGCTAATGTGTGACTTTATGCCCGCTGAACCCGCTGATTTGCGCATCGACCGAGGATTTCGCCACAGTGTTCGTATCGTTTTTTCCGCAGCCGAAGCTGTTCTTCAGTTCGGTCGCCGTCTGGAGCCTCGCGGCCGTTCTGTTTTGGTTTTTTGGAGGAGAGCAACTTGGAGCAGTGTTTGGACTGCCCCCGATGGCCGCCGGCGTCGACAAGATCATTGGCGTGTCGCTCTTTTGGTCGAAGCCATTTCTCTGGTTCTATATATATTTTGCGGCTGTCGTCCTCATCTTCTACGGCTTTTGGGCCTGGTACCGACCTCATCCATGGCGGAATTGGTCGATCCTTGGCACCTCACTGATTCTCTTTGTGATCTATTACCAGGTGCAGGTAAATGTCGCCTTCAATGACTGGTATGGCCCTTTCTACGATCTTATTCAGAAGGCTTTAGGCACACCGTACTCTACGACGCCGTGGGACTTCTATATCCAACTGCTGACAATCATGTGGATTGCGCTTCTGGCTGTGACCGTTGGCGCCCTCAACCGGTTTTTTGTAAGTCATTGGATATTTCGTTGGCGCACCGCAATGAACGAATACTACATGACCAACTGGGAAAGATTGAGGCGCATCGAAGGTGCGTCCCAGCGTGTTCAAGAAGACACGATGCGCTTCTCCAGCACGATGGAGGATCTGGGCGTAAGCTTAGTCGGGTCCATCATGACACTGATAGCGTTCCTTCCCGTGCTGCTGCATCTCTCTGAAAACGTCACGGAACTGCCGATTGTCGGCACGGTGCCTTACTCCCTGGTCGTTGTAGCAATCCTTTGGTCGGCCTTCGGAACTACTTTCTTAGCTGCGGTAGGAATCAAACTGCCGGGTCTCGAATTCCGCACCCAACGTGTCGAGGCAGCCTACCGCAAAGAATTGGTCTATGGTGAGGACGATGCAGATCGCGCCCAACCGCCAACTGTCGCTGACCTTTTTAGAAGTGTAAGAAGCATCTATTTTCGTAAATACTTCCACTACTTATATTTTAACGTCGCTAGAATATTCTATCTACAGATCGACAATATATTTCCATATATTGTTCTTGTCCCTACGATGGTCGCGGGAAAGATCAAGCTCGGCGCTCTGAACCAGATTCTCAACTCCTTTGAGCAGGTCCGATCTTCATTTCAGTATCTGGTCAATGCCTGGCCGACGGTCGTGGAACTGATCTCGATCTACAAACGCTTGCGCGCCTTCGAGGCCACGCTCGAAGGCGAGCCGCTGCCGGAAATCGACCAGCGTTATCTCGAACGTGAGCAAGCCGGCTTGCGTCCGGAGGATCAGCCGGCAAGCTGAGATGGGGCAGCGGCGATCACTTGCGGCTCAGCCGCCCACCGCTGCCTGTCTTTCGCCTCGCCGCGAAACGTAGTCGCGAAAACTGATGCACTCGACATCGGACCTGGTGCAGACCTCGCCGGCAAAGCGTTCCAGCGCGTTCCAGTAGGCGCCGTCGTTCATCAGCGTGAAATGGAAGCCGAGCTCAAGCGGAATGCGCTTGCCCTGGTATTGCGCGTCGAAGGCGGCGCGAAAGGCCTTATAGGTCCGGTCGGCAAACTCTTCTGCCATGCTCGGCCGCTCGAAGCCGCCGGAATGCCTGACATAGAGATTGTAGTCCATGGCGATCACACGCCTTGAGTTCGGCCCTTCCGGGATCTGCGGCAGCGAAAAGCGCGTGATGCCGTTGACGGTTGGCGGCTCGACCGGCCCACGCGAGACGCCGCTTGCGTCGAGCAGGAAACCGGCCGCGGGCAGCGCCTCGTAGAGCGCCTTGTTTGCCGACAGATAAGGCGCGCGGAAGCCGACCACCGATTTGCGGGCGAAATCGCGCCAGCCCTTCGGTTCGGGAGCGATGCCGTTGATCGAATAGGCGTTTTGGAGAATGTGCTTGAACGAGCCGAACTCGCTCAGCCAGTCGGCCTTGCTCCAGTCCTTGCCGTCGAAGTGCCCACAGCCATGGCTGCCGATGTCGTGGCCTTCCGACGCCGCAAGGTTGATCTGCTCGAGGCGCTCGGCGATTTCCTGTTTGGAGGCGGCAAAGCCGATGTTTGATTTGCCGGCTGTCTTGCCGGGTGCGGTGTATTCCTTGCGCGTCTCGGGCGACAGCAGGAACACGCAGGAGACAAAATAGGTGAAGTGCGCACCTGTGCGCGCGGCCAGCGCCCGGCTGCGCTGCCACTGCGAAATGTCGCGGGCGCTGTCGAATGAGATGATCACGACCTGTTTCGGCTTTGCCGGCGCCGCCGGCGGGTCGGCGCAAGCCGCGCCGGCAGCAAACACGGCAATGGAAAACGCAATAACGCGGGACAAACGGGGCAAAGGCATCTGACCGGATCAAGGAATGTAGAAGCGACGCCTACCGGTGAAATATGGCACGGGTAGGATCGACCTGTACGGCCGCCGTTGGCCGCGACTGCCTCGTGAATAGGCGATTTTCCTGCCGAACCCCTTCCATGCCGGCAAAATTTCGCTAAAACGCGGGCTCATCAACCGCCCCGGCCGGGGCATGAATGGTTTTGATCCATGTCGGACGACAGTTTTATCCGCGAAGTCAACGAAGAGATTCGTCGCGACCAGGCGCATGCGCTGTGGGATCGTTTCGGTCCCGCCTTGCTTGTGCTGGCTGTGCTGGTGGTGCTCGGCACTGCCGCTGTCGTCGGCTACCGCTATTGGGACGAAACTCGCGCCAACCGCTCGGGCGATGCTTTTTCGCAGGCGCTCAAGCTTGCCAATGACGGGAAGAACGACGAGGCGCTTGCCGCTCTGGAGGCGTTGGAGAAGGACGGCTACGGCGCCTATCCGCTGCTCGCCCGCATGCGCGCGGCAACCGTCAAGGCGGACAAGGGCGACGTCGACGCCGCCGTCAAGGATTTCGACGAGGTCGCCGCCGACACCAAGATCCCCTCCGGCATTCGCGACATGGCTCGTCTCAGGGCAGCGCTGCTTCTGGTCGACCACGGCTCTTTCGCCGATGTCTCCAGCCGCGTCGAGGCGCTCACCGCCGACACCAACACGCTGCGCCATACGGCGCGCGAGGCGCTTGGCCTTGCCGCCTGGAAGGAAGGCAAGGCGGCCGATGCATTGAAGCTGTTCGACCAGATCGCCGCGGATGACGGCGCCCCGCGCAACACGCGCGAGCGGGCGACTTTGATGTCCGAGCTGATCCGCGGCTCGGGCGGCGTGTCGTGATAGTCCATGACCTTCAAAGTCGCCATCATCGGCCGGCCTAACGTCGGCAAATCGACCCTTTTCAATCGGCTGGTGGGAAGGAAGCTGGCGCTTGTCGATGATACGCCCGGCGTCACTCGCGATCGCCGCGTCCATGCCGCAAAGCTCTACGACCTGCATTTCGACGTCATCGACACCGCCGGCTTCGAGGATGCGGCTGCCTCGACGCTGCCCGGCCGCATGCGCGCCCAGACCGAGATCGCCATCCGCGAGGCCGACCTGATCTTTTTTACGATCGATGCCAAGTCCGGGCTGATGCCCGACGACAAGACGTTCGCCGAGATCGTGCGCAAGTCCGGCAAGCCGGTTGTCGTCGTTGCCAACAAGGCTGAGGCGCGCGGCGCCCAGGGCGGCATGCTGGAGGCCTGGGAGCTCGGCCTTGGCGAACCGATCCCGGTCTCGGCCGAACACGGCCAGGGCCTGCCCGATTTGCGCGACGCGGTGATCGCAGCACTTGGCGAGGCGCGCGCCTTCGGCGAGGACGAAGAGGCCGGCGAGGATGAGGTCGCCGCCAGCGAGGTGCTGATCGGCGAGGACATCACCGACCCGGACGCCGAGCCGGGCTATGACGACACCAAGCCGATGCGCATCGCCGTCGTCGGCCGCCCCAACGCCGGCAAGTCGACGCTGATCAACGCACTGATCGGCGAAGAGCGGCTGTTGACCGGTCCTGAGGCCGGCATCACTCGCGATTCCATCTCGGTCGACTGGGACTGGCATGGCCGCCGCTTAAAATTGTTCGACACCGCCGGCATGCGCCGCAAGGCCAGGATCCACGAAAAGCTCGAAGTGATGTCGGTGCAGGACGGCTTGCGCGCCATCCGCTTTGCCGAGATCGTCATCATCGTGCTCGACGCCACCATTCCCTTCGAGAAGCAGGATCTGCAGATCGCCGACCTGATCATCCGCGAGGGCCGTGCCCCGGTGATCGCCTTCAACAAATGGGACCTTGTCGATCATCCCCAGGAGTTGCTGGCCGAGCTGCGCGAAAAAACCGAGCGGCTGCTGCCGCAAGCGCGCGGCATGCAGGCGGTGCCGGTGTCGGCCGAGACCGGGCGTGGCCTCGACAAGCTGATGGACGCTGTCATCAGGACGCATCGAGTTTGGAACAGCCGTGTGTCGACCGGCAAGCTCAACCGCTGGCTGGAAGGCATCCTGGCGCATCATCCGCCGCCCGCTGTCGCCGGGCGTCGGCTGAAGATCAAATATGTCACGCAGGCCAAGACGCGGCCGCCGGGCTTCGTCGTCTCCTGCTCACGGCCGGATGCGATGCCGCAATCCTACGTCCGCTATCTCTCGAACAGCCTGCGCGAGGCTTTCGACATGCCCGGCGTGCCGATCCGCATCGCCTTGCGCACCTCGGACAATCCTTTCGCCGGCAAGGCAAAGAAGCGCCACTGAGCCTCTGCCTTTACGCTACGTTGCGCAGAACGGGCGCCGGTTGCGTCTGCGGCAAGGCTTCAAGCGCTGCCTGCAGCAGGATGTCGCCAAGCCGCGCTGCCACGGGGTCGGGCTCGGCCTCCTTGCGATGCAGGAACAGCGCCATCTTGGGCAAGGCGGGCAGCCCGGCGATCTCCGGCGTCATCGCCCTGACGGTGGCCGGCAGGCCGATATCGGTGCGGATCGTCAGTCCGAGCCCGGCGGCGACGGCTGCCCAGATGCCGCCAAGGCTCGGGCTGGAGAAGGCCATCCGCCATGCCAGGCCGGCGCGGTCGAGCGTTTCGGTCGCCACACTGCGCAGCAGGCACGGCGCTTCGAGCGCCACCAGCGGCAACGCCTCGCCATCGCGCAGGCTGGTCTCGATCTGTTTTGCCGGGCCGATCCAGCGCATCTGGACGTCGGCGACATGCCGGCTGCAGGGCAGCGTCGCGCCATTGTGCCAGGCAAGCGCGATATCGAGGCTGCCCGAAATGATCCGTTCGGCAAGCTCATGGCTGCGTGCGATCCTGGCCTCGATCTTGACCTTGGGATGGGCGCGGGCGAAGCGCCCGAGCACCTCCGGCAGCACCGCCTCGCCGAAATCCTCCTGTAGCCCAAGCCGCACCCAACCCTCCAGCTCGACATCGTGGATGGCGGAGGCGGCCTCGTCATTGAGCTCGATCAGCCGCCGCGCGTAGCCGAGCATGGTCTCGCCCGCGTCCGTCAGCGCCAGGCCACGCCCAGATTTGCGGAAGATCGGCGTCGCCGCCTGCTCCTCCAGCTTCTTCAATTGCGCACTGATTGCCGAGGTCGAGCGGCCGAGCCGGTCGGCGGCCTTGGCGAAGCTGCCCAGCTCCATGCCGGTGACGAAGCTGCGCAGGACGTCGAGATCGAATGTCACGCGTCGCATGCCAATAATCCTGATATTCGGGACATTATGTCAAAAACTTCCTGATATTCAGTACGAAGCTATGGCGGTAGAGAGAGCGCGTCAAGACCGAATGCAGCCGACCCATGCAGGAGCTGAACCATGTCCGCTGTCGCCACACGAGCAGAATGCAAACCGCTTCGCACGGCCGCCGTTACCACCCCGTCAGAGGCGGCGGCACTTCGAGCCAATCATCGCTGGAAGGTGCTGGGCATCGGCGTCGCCGCCAATGCCTGCTTTTCCGCGACCTTCTCCGGCATTCCGGCGACGGCGGTGTTCCTGCGCTCGGGCTACCATCTCTCCAATGGCGAACTCGGCCTGGTGCTTGGCCTTCTCGGCCTGGGCGTGGCGCTGAGCGAATTGCCGCGGGGGCTGCTGACCGATCGCTGGGGCGACCGCCGCGTGCTGCTGACCGGGCTCGGCGCAACCGCGCTATGGCTGCTTGTCATGGCCGCGCTGGTCGTGCCGTCACCGGCCCATATTCCCGGCATCGCGCTTCTCGCCGCTGCCCTGCTGGTCACCGGATTGCTCGGCGGCAGCGTCAACGGCTCCAGCGGCCGCGCCATCATGGCCTGGTTCGGCGAAGGCGAGCGCGGCTTTGCCATGAGCATCAGGCAGACGGCGGTGCCGCTTGGCGGCGGGCTTGGCGCGCTCGTGCTGCCATCGCTCGCTTCAGCCCATGGCTTCACGGCAGTCTTCGGACTTCTGGCGGCTGCATCCGCGGTCTCGACCTCGCTCGCCTGGCGCTGGCTGCATCAGCCGCCGGCGCATGACGATGCCAATTCGGGCAGCATGGCATTGTCGGCCGGCCCGGCGCCGCTGCGCAACCCGGCCGTCTGGCGCATCGCAACAGCCATCGGCCTGCTTTGCTTTCCGCAGGTGGCGGTGCTCACCTTTGCTTCCGTGTTTCTGCATGATTTCGCCGGCATGGGAACAGCCGTGGTCAGCGCTAGCCTGGCTGCCGTGCAGGTCGGCGCCATGGTCATGCGCGTCTGGAGCGGCCGCTACACCGACCGTCACGGCAACCGCCGGTCGTTCCTGCGTCTGTGCAGCCTGTTGAGCGTGGTCGCCTTCACCGTGCTTGCCGCGCTCGTCTTGTTGGCGGCCCAATTCTTGTCAGGCCAAGCGCCGATGCTGTCGCCGGCGATGGTCGCGATGCTGGTCGTGGCCGGTATCTGCGTCTCCTCCTGGCACGGCGTTGCCTACACCGAGCTTGCGACGCTGGCCGGCGCCAGCCAGGCCGGAACGGCGCTCGGCCTTGCCAACAGCCTGGTCTTCATCGCCTTCTTCCTGGTGCCGATCGCCATTCCCGGGCTTCTCGTGCTCTGCTCGTGGGCAGGCGTCTGGCTGGGTGCGGCTATTTGCGCGCTGATCGCCTGGCCGATCTTTCTTCCGTCAAGCGACGGCCGCAAAAGCGCCTGACTTCGACACGAGATGGGAAAACAACGTTCTAAGCTGTTAACGCCCCATCAAGGTTAATGCATCATTGTAGCTCTCCAGTGGGGTCCGTTGCGTTTCTGGAGAGTTCCGTGCATCGACGTATTTTGACGCGGCTTGTCGCCGCCGCCGGTGAGAAAAAGCGTTCCTTCCTGTCTCCGTTCATTATTGGCCTTGGCATCTGGATCGGCTTTCCGACGGTCGCTGCCTATCAGGACATGACCAGCCTGGTCTCCGGCCTGGAGGCGCCGAGCGTCCGCTGGAACGCCTATGTCGAGAAATCCGTCGCAGGCTCCGTTCACGCCGCCGAAATGCCCTTCCTCGATTCCAGCAGCACCGGCTCGCTCTCCGGCTCCGGTGTCCAGTTGCCGGGCGTCGGCGCCGTCTCGTTTCGCGGCAAGGGCGGCATCGCCGGCACGACGCCGGACGAGAACCGCATCACGCGTGCCGACAAGAAGGGCCGCATCATCCAGGTCTCGCCCGTCTCGCCGCCGAAGAACTTCAACGCCGGCTCTATCTTCGAGCGCACCTCCTCGCTGCTCCGCCCAAGCATGGACAGCGGCCTGAGGATGGCCTTCGCCAAGCCCGAGATCAAAGGCAAGGAAATCCAGATCGCCGCCGCCTTCCACACGCGCGTCGACAAGAAGCCGGATCCCGGCGTGCCGGCGATGCTTGCCGCGCTGGTCAACAACGATCATCCCGACGTGCTGGCGACCGCCTACGCCTCGTCCGCTCCCGATTATGCACAGGCGTCGCCCTTCGAGGCCTTGCTGCAGGACGAGGACCCGAACGATGGCCGGTTCATTCCGCCGCTGAGCAAGGGCGATCATTTTTGGATGCAGACGCCGCTGCCGGCGAGCGTCTTTTCCAAACCGGAGCAGGCCTGTCTCGCCAACGGCATCTATTTCGAGGCGCGCGGCGAGACCGTGCGCGGCCAGGCCGCCGTTGCCCAGGTCATCCTCAACCGCGTCCGCAACCCCGCCTATCCGAACTCGATCTGCGGCGTCGTCTACCAGAACGACAATTGGTTCAACCGCTGCCAGTTTTCCTTCGCCTGCGACGGCAGGAAGAAGCGCATCGACAACCCCGCTGCCTACCAGACTGCACAGGATGTCGCCATGGCCGTCACAGCCGGCAAGATCTTCATTCCGGAAGTCGGCTCGTCGACCCATTATTATGCCAACTACGTCCATCCGGGCTGGGCGCGGACGATGAAGAAAATGACCAGGATCGGCCTGCACATCTTCTACCGCACCTATGGCGGCGGCTGGAGCTGAGCGCTCGGGCAGCCCTTGCATCTTTCCCACGAGAGCGGCCGATCGAAGACCCATCGCCGCGGGGATTCGGCCACGGCCCGCCAGAGACTGTGTCGGGCACGATGTCGCACCCAGGCAAGTAACTGATTTATAACGAAAAAATACTTGAGCTTGAACGTCCGCCCGTGACTTGACGGGCGCGGACCCTCTAACTATGTTGCCGGCGACTTTAAGAAGCGGACGGACGGTGACGGTCTGACCGGGCAGGGGGGTTGCGTGGCCGACAAGAATGGGCCAGACGGAACCGGAAAAACCGGCCGCGGCAAGCAGCATGAAGCCGATATCCGCGACGAGGATCTTGAGCGCCGCCGGCGCGACCTTGAAGCATCGCTTGCGGCAAGGCGGCCGGACCGGCTCGAGGGGAAAGACGACGCGAAAGCGGGCAGTGCGGCCGGGTACGGCCAGGCGCTCAAGCTGTCCAGCGAGTTCATCGCCGGGATAGTGGTCGGTGCGGCTCTCGGCTGGTTTATCGATCGCGTGGCGGGGACATCGCCATGGGGTCTGATAGTCGGGCTGCTGCTGGGTTTTGGCGCCGGCGTGCTCAATGTCCTGCGTTCAGCCGGGCTTGTGTCGGAATTCGGAACGGGCGACAAGCCGCGCGATCCGAAAGAATGAATTGAGGCGCCGCATGCCGGCGCATTGAACAGGATACTGAAGCCGTCTGCGGCTTTGATGGGGATTTAAAGTGGCTGCTGACAAGGTCGATCCGATCCACCAATTCCAGATCCATCCGATCATTCCGATTCACATCGGCGGCTACGACCTGTCTTTCACCAATTCGGCTCTGTTCATGCTTGCGACGGTTGCTGTCGCATCGGCGTTTCTCTACCTCAGCACGTCGAGCCGCAGCCTCGTCCCGGGCCGCCTTCAGTCGGTCTCGGAAATGGCCTATGAATTTGTCGGCAATATGCTGAGGGACGCCGCGGGCACGCAAGGCATGAAGTTCTTCCCCTTCGTGTTCTCGCTGTTCATGTTCGTGCTTGTCGCCAACCTGCTTGGCCTGTTCCCGTATTTCTTCACCGTCACCAGCCACATCATCGTCACTTTCGGCCTTGCGGCGCTGGTGATCGGAACCGTGATCGTCTACGGCTTCATGAAACATGGCCTTGGCTTCCTGAAGCTGTTCGTACCGAAAGGCGTGCCGATCGTCATGATGTTGCTGGTCGTTCCGATCGAGGTGATTTCCTTCGTCTCGCGGCCGGTCAGCCTCTCGGTTCGTCTGTTCGCTAACATGCTCGCCGGCCACATCACGCTGAAAGTGTTTTCGGGATTTGTCGTCAGCCTGAGCGCACTCGGCACGCTTGGTATCGCAGGTTCGATCCTGCCGCTGGCGATGGCCGTGGCGTTGACGGCTCTGGAGTTGCTCGTAGCGCTCTTGCAGGCCTACGTCTTTGCCGTGCTGACCTGCATGTATCTGAACGACGCATTGCATCCCTCGCACTAATTGGATTTCCGGCATTGCCGCCGGATGGAATCGCAACGGAATTTTAGATCCAAAGGAGTTGAACAAATGGACGCAGAAGCAGCAAAGTACATCGGCGCCGGCATCGCATGCCTCGGCATGGGCGGCGCGGGCATTGGCCTCGGCAACATTTTCGGCAGCTATCTGGCGGGCGCGCTGCGCAACCCGTCGGCCGCCGACGGCCAGTTCGGCCGCCTGATTTTCGGCTTCGCCGTGACCGAAGCGCTGGGTATTTTCTCGCTTCTCATCGCGCTTCTCGCTCTGTTCGGCTGAACATTGAAGAATTGAACAGGCCGGCCGCGATGCTGCGGCGGGCCTGAATTTCGGGGATAGTCCATGTTCGTGACATCTGCCTTTGCGCAAGAGACCGCGCCCGCCGTCGAAGGCGGCAGCGCTGGGACCGGCGTGCCCGCCGAGGCGCACGGCACGTTTCCGCCATTCAATCCGGCGACGTACCCGTCACAGCTGCTGTGGCTGGCAATCACCTTCGGGCTGTTTTATCTCTTCTTGAAACGGGTGGTGATGCCGCGCGTTGGCGGCATCATCGACGTGCGCAACGACCGCATCACGCAGGATCTCGATCATGCTGCCCGGCTGAAAGGCGAGGCCGATGCCGCCGTTGCCGCCTATGAGCAGGAATTGGCGGAAGCCAAGGGCAAGGCCAATGCGATCGGTCAGCAGGCCAACGATGCGGCCAAGGCGGAAGCCGAAGCTGCCCGCAAGACGATCGAGGCAGCGCTTGACCAGAAGCTTGGCGAGGCCGAGGCGCGCATATCTTCCATCAAGGCCAATGCCATGAAGGAAGTCGGCACGATCGCCGAGGACACCGCTTCGGCCATCGTCGAGGCGCTTGTCGGCGGCAAGGCCAGCAAGGCCGAAATCGCGGCCGCGGTCAAATCCGTGGCCGGGTGAGGAGCGCATCATGGACGCCACATCTCTCGCGACGCTTTGGGCAACGGTTGCCCTCGTAATCTTCCTCGGCATCGCCATCTACATCAAGGTGCCGGGCATGATCGCCAAGGCGCTCGATGCGCGTGCCGACAAGATCAGCAGCGAGCTCGAGGAAGCGCGCCGGTTGCGCGAAGAAGCCCAGCAGCTGCTTGGCCAATACCAGCGCAAGCGCAAGGAAGCCGAGCAGGAGGCCGCGGCCATCGTTGCCGCCGCCAAGCGTGAAGCCGACATGCTTGCCGCCGAGGCGCACAAGAAGACCGAGGACTATGTCGCCCGGCGTACCGCTTTGGCCGAGCAGAAGATCGGCCAGGCCGAGCGCGAAGCAATCGGCGAAGTGCGTGCCAGCGCCGTCGATATCGCGGTAGAGGCCGCGCGCGCGCTGCTGGCCGGCAAGATCGACGCCAAGGCCGGCGCCGACCTGTTCAACGCCTCGCTGCACGATTTGAAGTCGAAGCTGAACTGAACGGCTACATCGACAAGTCATCGAAAGCCGCCTGGGAAACCTGGCGGCTTTTTCTGTGGGCGAAAGCGGCTGAGCGCGTAATCTCCCCCCTCGAGGGGGAGATGGCCGGCAGGCCAGAGGGGGTCGCCGCGCGTGAAGCGCCAGCCTTCTCTTTCGTCCCGCATGGCGTCGCGCCAGGACGTACCGACCCCCTCTGTCGCCTTTGGCGACATCTCCCCCTCGAGGGGGGAGATCACACCTAGCCGAATCGCTCAATCCAAACCCGAAAAACCCTCTTCCTCCAGCACCTCGGTGCCGCCGAACCGGAACGGCGCGAAGGAGGCGCGGTGCAGCCGCGCCACCGGCCCGTGCAGATCGATCGCCGTGCGATGGCGCACAGTGGCGTAGCCCATATGCAGTTCGAAGCCGTAACGCGCATGATGGCTGCCGCAGCCGCACATCATGCGGTCGCGGATCACCTTGGCGACGATCGAGGCTGCGGCGATCGACTGCGAGCGCTGGTCGCCCTTGATCAGTGCTTTGCCCTCGCAGGGCAGGCCGGGCGGCACGTCGCGGCCGTCGGCCAGCGCCAGCTTCGGCCGGATTGACAGGCCGGCCACGGCACGGCGCATCGCCTCCAGGCTGGCCTTGAGGATGTTGCTGGCATCGATGCCTTCGGCGCTGACCGACGCCATCGTTACGGCGAGCGCGGAGCCGAGGATTTTCAGGAACAGCGCCTCACGCTGCAAATGCGTCAGCCGCTTGGAATCGTCGAGGCCGTCGGGGATGTTGGCGGGATCGAGCACCACCGCTGCCGCCACCACCGGCCCGGCGAGCGGGCCGCGGCCGGCCTCGTCCATCCCCGCCACCGGCCACAGGCCTTCGGCCATCGCCCTCGTCTCGAACGAGAAGTCGGGTTTCTCGACGATTTCGAAGAGAAGCGGAGAATCGGAACGCGGGCGAGCCATGGTGCGGCGAGGTTCGCATCGGCTCCGATTCTCCGCAAGTCCCCTCCGGGTCGGGCGGGGCACCGGACCAGGAGGGGGCTACCGTCTGCAAGCCCGGGGACAGGACAGGCCGGACGGGATTTTTCGCCTGCTGCGGCCGCTTCAAGCGGCTGGCGCGAGACGCTTTGTCACAGCAGCATCAGCTGCTCGGTTGCCTTGGCAGCGGGGACGAACTGGTCGGTCCTCAGCGAGCGCCGCTCGGCATTGAGGCCGAGCCGTTTGGCGGCGATCTCGAAGCGCCGGCCAATCTGCCAGGCATACGGGCCGGAGCCTTTCATGCGCTTGCCCCATTCCGAATCGTAGTCCTTGCCGTCGCGCATCGACCGGATCAGCGACATGACGTGGCGATAGCGGTCGGGATAGTGGCGCAGCAGCCAGTCCTTGAAGATTGGCGCGACCTCCAGCGGCAGGCGCAGCAGCACATAGCCGGCCTCGCGTGCGCCCGCTGCCTGTGCCGAATCGAGGATGCGCTCCATTTCCGGGTCGGTCAGTCCGGGGATGATCGGCGCGACCATCACCGAGGCCGGAATGCCGGCGTCCGAAAGCTGCCTGATCGCCTCCAGCCGCTTGGTCGGCGTCGACGCGCGTGGCTCCATGGTGCGCGCCAGCATGCGGTCGAGCGTCGTCACCGACAATGCCACCTTGGCCAGCCCGCGTTCGGCCATGCGCGACAGAATGTCGATGTCACGCGTCACCAGCGCCGATTTGGTGACGATGCCGACCGGGTGCCCGCGCGCCTCCAGCACTTCGAGGATCTCGCGCATGATCCGGTATTGCTTCTCGATCGGCTGATAGGGATCGGTGTTGGTGCCGATGGCGATGGTGCGCGGCTGGTAATTATCCCTGGACAATTCCTTGTCGAGCAGCCGCGCCGCATCCGGCTTGGCAAACAGCTTCGATTCGAAATCCAGCCCCGGCGACAGCCCCATGAAGCTGTGCGTCGGCCGCGCGAAACAATAGACGCAGCCATGTTCGCAGCCACGATAGGGGTTGATCGAGCGGTCGAAGGAGATGTCGGGCGATTCGTTGCGGGTGATGATGGTGCGCGGCTTCTCGACCTGTACCTCGGTCTTGAAGGGCGGCAGCTCCTCCAGCGAATTCCAGCCGTCGTCGAACACGTGCCGGCTGACCGGCTCGAAACGGCCGGACGGATTGATGCCCGCCGACCTGCCGCGATTGCGGTCGGGACGGACGCGCATGCCGCTCTGCTCGATCATCGCATTCGCCATCTCGGCCCTGCCAGCGCCGAAGGCTGCAATATCGGCACGCACGATCTGTTCCATTTTGGCCCTTTCCCAGGGACTGTCCGCCCGCTGTCGAATCGCTCTGCTCATGAATGTATTCCTATCGCATTGACGAGAACAAAGCAAGAACTTTCTCGCGGCGCGCCGCAAAAACTGGCGCTGCCCACCGCTTTCCGCTATTCGGCTAAACATGCTCAGCGTCCTGATCGAAACCCTGAATGACGAGGAGGGCCTTGCCCGCACGCTCGCCTCGCTGATCGGCGGCGCGGTCGAAGGCGTGGTGCGCGACGTTCTCGTCTGCGATACCGGCTCGACCGATCAGACGCACCGCGTCGCCGAACATGCCGGCTGCCACTATGTCAGCGGCGGCATCGCCGCCGGCATCAGGCAGGCCAAGGGCGATTGGCTGCTTTTGCTGGAACCGGGCGCGCGGCTGGGGGAGGGCTGGATCGACGAGGTCGTCGCTCATACGGCGAGGCAAACCATGGCGGCGCGATTTTCGCGGGCACGCGGCAGCCGCGCGCCGTTCCTGTCACGGGTCTTTGCCGGAAATCGCGCTCTCGCCGAAGGCTTGGTGATCAGCAAGCGACAGGCCGCCGCGCTGTCGAAGAATGCCCGCAGCGCGGAAGCGATCGCCCGCGGCCTGGCGACCAGAAGGCTCCACGCCGAGATCTGGGTCGCGCCGCGGAAGTGACGGCTTACCGTGCCGGTTCGGGGAACGCCCAAGCAAATTTTCTGGCGGGTCGTGGTTTATTGTGCATTGCACAAAATCTGGCCGGGGGTTACCATTCCCAGCGATATGGGCGAATAGGGTTTGGGGTGTGCCGGAGCGGCGACGACTAACGTCGATGCTGTTCCCTCGACATTTTGAGGACCCCGATGACCCTTTCAAGCCCTGACAAGTCCGGCGCTGCAAGCCTCGAGGCGATCGCGCGCAACGGCGGCACGCTGCGCCGCATCGCCGCCCGCATCCCGACCTATCTTTCCGACCTTCGCGAGAATCCGGCATGGCTGCCGATGTTCATGCTGGCCCGCACCATGCCGGCGCGGCGGCTGCACTGGCGCGGTGCAAAGCCTGTTCGGCCGGCGCGCAACGTCGGTGAAACGATGTTCGCCGGCGTCGACCGCGATGCCGTCGTCGGCGCGCTGCGGACGGAGGGGCTCTATTCGGGCCTGATGCTGCCGGCCGCCATCCATGAGGAGATCGCCCGCTTCGCCGAGCGCACGCCATGCTTCGGCAATTTCGACCGCCGGCTGGAATTCCTGCCCGAAAAACACGCCGATGCCGAAAAGCATTTCGGCCGTCCGCTGCTCAGCGGCCATTATTTCGAGCGGGTCCTCGACTGCAGCGCGGCGGTCGCCGTGCAGCGCGATCCGCTGCTTCTCGACATCGCGGCGCACTATCTCGGCAGTCAGGCCAAGCTGATCACCACCCGTGTCTGGTGGAGCTTTCCGACCGGTGGCGTCTCGGACGCCGACAAGAACATGGCCTCGCTCGGCAAATACCATTTCGACCTCGACGACTGGCGCATGCTGAAGTTCTTTTTCTACCTGGTGCCGGTCGACGCCGACACTGGGCCGCATGTCTATGTCCGCGGCTCCCATAACCGCCGCATCCTGAAGCATCAGCTGACGCTGCTGGTCGGCCATTCGGCGGAAGAGGTGCTGGGCGTCTACGGCGAGCAGAGCCCGGTCACGCTGACCGGGCCGGCCGGCCTCGGCTTTGTCGAGGATCCGTTCGGCTTCCATATGGGCACCGTGCCGACGCGCACGCCGCGGCTGATGATGGAGGTTGGCTTCGGCGTGTCGCCGCCGTCGCGCCGGCGTTTTCACGGCGAGCCGGTCATTCGCTAAACCGAGGTCGCTTGGCTGATACCTCGGTTCGTCTCAGCCGCGCCGCAAATGCTCGTCCAGCCGCGGCATGATCTCGACGAAGTTGCAGGGCATGTGCCGATAGTCGAGCTGCGGCTTCAAGATGCCGTCCCAGGCGTCCTTGCAGGCGCCGGGCGAGCCCGGCAGCACGAAAACGAAGGTGGCGTTGACGACGCCGCCGGTTGCTCGGCTCTGGATCGTCGAAGTGCCGATCTTGTCGTAGGAGATGCGGTGGAACACTTCGGAAAAGCCGTCCATGCGCTTTTCGAAGATCGGCTCCAGCGCTTCCGGCGTCACGTCGCGGCCGGTGAAGCCGGTGCCGCCGGTGGTGATGACGACATCGATCGCTTCGTCCCTTGACCAACCCAGGACCTTGTCGCGGATCTTGTCGCGGTCGTCGGTGACGATGTCGCGGGCGGCCAGGACATGGCCGGCCTCGGCAATGCGGTCGGCCAGCGTCTGCCCGGATTTGTCGTCGGCGAGGCTGCGCGTATCGGAAACGGTCAGTACTGCGATGTGCACGGGAACGAAGGGGCGGCTCTCGTCAATCCTGGCCATGGGCATCAACCTCCGATGTCACGCTTCGCGTCGCGGCGACAAACCAGTCGGGATGGCGGCCGCGGATATCGACGGCCGCGCGCTTGGCCACATTGCCGGTCTCGAACAGCCCGAAGCAGGTGGCGCCGGAGCCGGACATCCTGGCAAAACCGGCTCCGGCCTTGTTCAGCACGGAAAGCGCCTTGCCGATGGCGGGCTGGATTGCACGCGCCGCAGGCTCGAGATCGTTGCGGGTGATCTCCAGCCAGTTGCGGATGCTGTGGAAGTCGAGGCTGTGCGGCAGCGGCGGCAGCCCCGCATTGTCGCGGCGGCCAAGCGCCTCGAACACGTCGGCCGTCGAGACGGCAGTGCCGGGATTGACGAGCACCAGACCCAGCGCCGGGAAACCCGGCACGAGCGTCAGCTCGTCGCCGACGCCGCGGGCTATCAGCGGCTTGGCAGCGAGGCACATCGGCACGTCGGCGCCGAGCGACAGGCCGATCCGCGCCAGTTCGGCATCGCCGACATCAAGTCCCCAGGTCTGGACCAGGGCGCGCAGCACAGCCGCCGCATCGCTCGACCCGCCGCCGACACCGGACGCGACCGGCAGGTTCTTTTCGAGCCTGATGGCGACAGCCGGTGCGTGCTGGGGACCGGCCTCGCGCCGCAGTGCATCGCGCGCTCTCACCACCAGATTATTGTCGTCGACCGGCACCGCGGAGGCGTATTTGCCAGACACGGAAAACCCATCGCTGTCGGCAAGTTCCGTCTCGATGCGATCGCCGAAGCGCGTGAACACAGCCAGGCTTTCGATCGTGTGATAACCGTCGGCGCGCTGGCCGGTGACGTGCAGCGCGAGATTTATCTTGGCGTGCGCATGCGACGCCCGGATGCTGGCCTCGGCGTTCACTGGCTCGGCCGCGAGGGGGACGACGGTCAATCCTTGGCCAGACGGTATTCGCCGGTCTTCGGGTCCTTGACCAATGTTCCCATTGTACCGTTGGCGGCCTGCTTTTCGGTACGCCGCACCTTGGCGGTCACACGCTCGGCTTCCCTGACGAAGGAGCGGTAGCCGAAATAGGCGGCAATGCCGACGACGGCGAAGAAAATGATCTGCGGCATGTCAAACTCCTCCCTCGCAAGGCCGGCAAGGCGGCCGGTCGGGTCGGTTGATGATTTATGCTAGACGCTTTCACCAGCTTTTCAAAGCCCGAAGCGCGCCCACAGCGCGCGCTCTTCCGCCGCATCGATGACGCCGCTTGCCGCGGCGGCGGCGATATCGGGCGCCGAAAAGCTCGAGCCGAACAGGCCGAAGCGGCCGAACAGGCCGCGCGGCGCGGTGATCAGCTTGAGCTGGGTTTTCGGCCCGAAACGGCTCTTCAGCACGCTGCGCATGTCGCCGAGCGCATCGACCAGCCCGAGCTCTAGCCCTTTTTTGGCCGTCCAGAACAGGCCAGTGAACAGGTCGGGATCGTCCTTGAGCTTGCTGCCGCGCCTGTCCTTGACGAGGTCGATGAAGGTCTCGTGGACCTCGAGCTGCAGCGCCTTCAGGCGCTCGACGTCTTCCTTCTTTTCCGGCTTGAACGGGTCGAGCACCGCCTTGTTCTGGCCGGCGGTGTGGACGCGGCGCTCGACACCGATCTTCTTCAACAGCTCCGGAAAGCCGAACGAGGCCGACACCACGCCGATCGAGCCGACGATGGAGGACGGGTCGGCAAAGATCTCGTCGCCGGCGACCGCGATCATGTAGCCACCCGATGCCGCCACGTCCTCGACGAAAACCAGGACTTTCTTGTTCTTCTCGCTCGCCAGGTCGCGGATGCGCCTGAAGATCAGCCGCGACTGCACCGGCGAGCCACCTGGCGAATTGATCGAGATGGCGACCGCCGGCGCGTCGAAGGAAAACAGCTTTTCGAGAAGGCCGGCGGTGGAAGCGAGCGACAAGCTCGGCCGGAACTGGCCGCCGCCGGGCATGATCGTGCCGTGCAGCCGGATGACCGGAATGGTGACGACGGTGGAGCGCCAGGACTTCGGCAGCAGGCGGTTGAAAAGGCGTTTCACGAGGGGGCTGTCTCCGGTCGATATGCTTGAGGCATGTAGGAATTCGCCGGCCAACGGCAATGCCGTCACCCCGGCAATCAAAATGGATCAGTCTCCGAACAGCGACGCCAGCCCGTTATTGATCAGCTCCGCCCGTTCCGAGGGGCCATTGCCTGAATAGGCATGCAGCATCAGCGGCGGCCGGATCGACAGTTTGCCGCGTGCGCCGAGAATTGCCCGGACGACGATGCGGATCGCTGCCGCCTCGGGGCGAGGGTGGACGGCCAGCATCTCGGCGTCGCCGAAGCGGCCGGCAATGGCATCGAGGATGGCGCCGAGCTGTTCCGGCCTGGCGATGACGGCCAGCCCGCCGCCCGGCCTGACCACCGCGGCCGCGCTGCGGACCCAGCTGTCGAACAATCCATCCTCCGAGACATGCGCGGCCTTTCTCAGCGGATCGGGCGTCGCGCGATCCTCGGCGGCATTGAACGGCGGGTTCATGACGACGAAATCGAAGCTGTTGTCCTCGAGGCCGGCGGCCGCTCGCGCCCGGCCCGACAGCGCGACATCGGCGACAAGCACCGAGGCGCGGTCGCTGAGATGCGCATTGCCGGGATGGGCAAGCGTGGTGGTGGCGAAGGCCGCCATTTCCGGGGAACGCTCGACGAGCACGGCCGCGGCACCGGGGCAGCGCGACAGGACCGCCAGGCCGGCGGCACCGGCACCCGCGCCAAAATCAGCAAGCCGCCCGGCGAACGAGGACGGCACGGCAGCCGCCAGCATCATCGCATCCATGCCGGCGCGGTGGCCCGCCTTTCTCGGCTGCACCAGCCAGAAGCGACCGCGATGAAAGGCGTCGACCGTATGAGCCGGCATGTCCGGGACAAGGGCAGCGGGCGACGCGGACATTATTTTTGGCGGATCTCGTTGGCGATGCCGGCATCCGTCAGGATGCGCCGCGCCGCATCGGCCTTGTCGGCGTCCACCATGACACGGCGGGGCAGGATGCCGATCGAGCCGTCGAGGACGCTCATATTCTGGTCGGCGACGAAACAGCCGATGCCGGCATCGCGCATCAGCGATTCGACAAACGAAATGATGACGGCGTCGTTGGTGCGGATGAGCTCTATCATCGGATGAAACTCGCAGTTTGCGGCGTTGATGTAAACGTAGGCGTGATCATGTACCAGAGCCGGCGCGCCAATTCGCCTCTTGCCGCGCCGGTGGGTGACACCCTAGAGTCTGTCCAGGGACCATGTTGCCGTCGTGCATATCGAGGTTGGGAGTTTTGCCGTGGGTGTCGTTCTCAACATTGAAAACGGGAAGCGCGAAGCCGCCTCGATAAAGGACCTCATCGACCTGACCGCGGCCGACATGGGGCGCGTCAACAAATTGATCCTGTCGAAGGCCGGCTCCGATGTCGAGATGATTCCGGAGATAGCCAACCATCTGATCTCGTCCGGCGGCAAACGGCTGCGGCCGATGCTGACGCTCGCCGCCGCCCAGATGTTCGGCTATTCCGGCGACGGCCATGTCAAGCTCGCCACATCGGTCGAATTCATGCATACCGCGACACTTCTCCACGACGATGTTGTCGATGAAAGCGGCATGCGGCGCGGCAAGAAGACGGCACGCATGATCTGGGGCAACCAGGCCAGTGTTCTGGTCGGCGATTTCCTGCTCGGCCAGGCCTTCCGCATGATGGTCGATGTCGGCTCGCTTGAAGCGCTCGATATCCTGTCCAGCGCCGCTTCGGTCATCGCCGAAGGCGAGGTGATGCAGCTTGCCGCCGCCAAAAACCTCGAGACGACCGAGGACGAGCATTTCGCGGTGATCAAGGCCAAGACCGCGGCGCTGTTTTCGGCCGCCGCCGAGGTCGGCCCCGTCATCGCTCAGGCGACGCGCAATGATCGCGCAGCACTCCGCTCCTACGGCATGAATCTCGGCCTTGCCTTCCAGCTGATCGATGACGCGCTGGATTACGGCGGCACCAGCAAGGACCTCGGCAAGAATGTCGGCGACGATTTCCGCGAGGGCAAGGTCACGCTGCCGGTGATCCTCGCCTATCGGCGCGGCACCAAGGCCGAGCGCAGCTTCTGGAAACGCGCCATCGAGGACAATGCCGCCGACGATGCCGGGCTGGAGAAGGCCATCGGCCTGATGCTCCGCCACGGCGCAATTGCCGACACCATCGGGCGCGCCCGCCATTTCGGCGAGATCGCCCGCGACGCGCTGGCGCCGCTCGAGGCGACGCCGCAGAAATCGGCGCTGATCGACGTCATCGATTTCTGCATCAGCCGGGTGAATTGAGAGGCATCGGCGCCCCGCGCCTGTTCTCATCGCGCCTTTGCCGGAAGCACCATTGCTGCCAGCAGACTGACGACGATGCCCGCCGCCGCGAGCCAGAAGGCAACCTGGATGCCGTCGGCGACGGCAATTTTCAACGCATTGCCGGACAATTCGCCGATTTGGCTGTTCGCAATCGCAATCAGCACGGCCATGCCGATGGCGTTGCCGACATTGAGCGTCGTCGAAGCCATCCCCGAGGCGACGCCTTGCTGGTCATGGGCAACGCCGGAAGCGGCGGCAATCCACATTGCGGTCCAGACGATGCCTTGTCCGACGCCGGAGACGATCAGGCCGGGTACGAGGGCCAGATAGCTGCTGTCTGCAGTCGCGCCTGATACCATCCATGCTGTGCCGACCGCGCCGACGATCATGCCGCCGACCAGGGTGCTGCGCGTCGAAAAGCGCGTTGCCAGACGCTCGCCGGCTTGCGTGCCGGTGGCGATGGCGACCGACGGCACGAGAAAGGCGAGGCCTGTCTGCAAGGCAGTGAAGCCGTGCACGTTCTGCAGCAGCACGGTGAGGAAGTAGGGCAGCGCGCGCCGAAAGTGACCATGTAGAGGAAGGTGATCGTCATGCCGGCGATGAGGCTGCGGTTGTGGAACAGGCGCAGCGGCATCAGCGGATCGGCGCTGTTGGCCTCGATCACGGTGAAGGCGATCAGGAAGAATGCCGCCAGTGCCGCGCTGGCGATGATTGCGCCAGAGCCCCAGCCATATTCGGGCCCTTGAACCAGGGTGAAGACAAGCAGCGTCGCGCCGGCGGTGACGGTCAGGGCGCCCGGCAGATCGAAGCTGCGCTGCTCGTGCCACTTGCGATCGCGCGGGATGATGGCGAAAGCCGCGATGATGGCGATCCCGGCCAACAGCACGTTGACGTAGAAGACCGACGGCCAGCCGAAGGCGCTGGTCAGAAACCCGCCGGCAAGCGAACCGAGCGTCAGGCCGCTGGCGCCCGCGCCGCCCCAGACGGCGAGCGCCCGGTTGCGTTCCGGTCCCTCGGCGAACAGGCGGTTGATCAGCGACAGCGTCGCCGGAAACAGGAACGCGGCGCCGATGCCTTGTACGGCGCGGGCCGCGATGATGATTTCCGGCGACCAGGCGAGGCCGCCGATCAGAGATGAGAGCGCGTAGAGCCAGAGCGCGAAGATGAAGACGCGGCGCTGGCCGATCAGGTCGGCCGCCCGGCCGCCGAACAGCAGGAAGCCGCCGGTGAACACGGTGTAGGCGCTGACCACCCACTGCAGGGTCTGGCCTGAAAATCCGAGGCCGGCGCCGATCTCCGGCAGCGCCACGAAGACGATGTTGAGGTCGAGCGAGATGATGAGCTGCGCGAAGGCGAGGAGCGCCAGCGTTGCGCCATGTTTCGCCCTGCTTGCTCCCTGCGTTATCGCCCCGAGCGGCGCGCCTTGGTCGAGTGAACTCATGCCGGACTCCTTGTCGACAATTATTTAATGATCGACAAAGAATTGAGATTTGCAATCCGAAGTCAAGCGGATTATTTGTTGATCGACAAAAATTGGAGACCGCCATGGCAGGCAGGCCAAGGCAATTCGACCGCGACCAGGCGCTGGAGAAAGCCCGCGACGCTTTCTGGAGGCGCGGCTACGAGGGCACTTCGATGGCCGATCTCGTATCGGCGCTTGGCCTCGCATCGGCGCGCATCTATGCCGCCTTCGGCTCGAAGGAGGATCTGTTTCGCGAAGCAGTGGCGCTTTACGAGGCCAATGAGGGCGGCTTCGCCACGCGCGCGCTGCAGGAAGAACCAAATGTCCGGCGCGTCATCGAGCGCATGCTTCGCGACGCCGTCGAAATCTATACGCGGCCCGGGCGGCCGCAGGGCTGCATGGTGGTGACGGCCGCGACCAATTGCGCCGTCGAAAACGACGCCGTGCTGCAATGGCTGGCGGAGCATCGGCTGGCGCGTACCGCGTCGATCGTCGAGCGATTGAAAAAGGCCGTGCGCGATGGCGAATTGAAGCCGGATACCGATGCCGAGACGCTGGGTGACTATTACGCCACGCTGATGCACGGCCTTTCGGTCCAGGCACGCGACGGCGTGCCGAAAAAGCGGCTGCACGATCTTGTCACCGTCGCCATGCAGGCGCTCGACGCAAGCCTTTCGCAAGCGCCCTGAGTTTTCAGGGCCGTGACGCCGGTTTCCCATTGCCGGAGTGTCGCAATGCGGTCGTGCGACCTCTTTCGGCATGGTTTATTAATTGCTTGACCCGATTGTGAATTCGGGCCGGGTTGAAGCACGACCCCAAAAAGGCCATGCTTTACCTGTAAAGATCGAGTCTACGGCGATCCCGCTGACGCGGAGATGGCGTTTGGCTGAAAGGGATATGATGCGGCAAGGATATGCGCGCTGGCTGACGGGGCTGGCAATCGCGACGGGCATGGCGATTTCGGCTTTGCCGGCGCATGCCAAACAGACCGCCGAGCCGGTCAGGATCACATCCTTCTCGGGGGCCTATCTCGCCGCCAGGATTGCCGACGGCGACAACGACCTCGACAGCGCCATTTCCTATTACAAGCAGGCGCTTGCGTTCGATCCGAACGATACGGGACTGCAGCAGAGTCTGATGCTGTCGCTGATCGCGCAGGGGCGCTTCGACGAATCCCTGGTCTATGCCGACAAGCTCAAGGCGGTTCCCGATGTCGAGCGCTTCTCGCGCCTGGCGCTGGCCATCGATTCCTTCCACAAGAAGGATTTCTCCAAGGCCGAATACTGGCTCAAGCTGTCGCTCGAATCCGATCTCGACCGGCTGATCTCCGGCGTCATGACCGGCTGGGCCAAGCAGGGTGCGGGAGACGCCGGCGAGGCCATGGCTTCCATCGACAAGCTGCAGGGCCCCGACTGGTTCAGCCTGTTCAAGTCCTTCCACCGCGCCTTGATTGCCGACGCCTCCGGCCTGCCCGACAGGGCGGATGCGCTCTACACCGCCACCGTGCAGGACACGGCGGCAGGCGGTGCGGCCCCCGAAACATGGATGCGCAACGCGCAGGCCTACGCCTCTTTCCTCGCCCGCAAAGGCGACAAGGCCAAGGCGCTGTCGGTGCTCGACAAGGCCGAGGCGTTCGCCCCCGGCAAGGTCGAGATTGCGGCCCTTCGCGACAAGATCAACAAGGGCGAAAAGATCGAGCCCTTCGTTGCCGGTCCGTCGGACGGCGCCTCGGAAATCCTGCTCGATCTCGCCACCGCGCTCAACCGCGGCGGCGGCGAGCCGTTCGTGCGGCTTTATCTGCAATATGCCCTGGCGCTGCGGCCCGACAACGACGCGGCGCTCGTTCAGCTTGCCGCCGTTGCCGAGCAGTTGAAAGATGGCGAGGGCGCCATCGCGCTCTATCGCCGCATTCCCGCTGGCTCGCCGCTGAAGGAGCTTTCGGACCTGCAGCTTGGCCTCAACCTTGCCGATCTCGACCGCAACGACGAGGCGATCACTCACCTCAAGGCCATCGTCGATGCGCATCCCGACGACATGCGCGCCTATCTGGCGCTCGGCGGCGTCTATTCCTCGAAGGAGGATTTCCGCTCCGCCGCCAATCTTTACGACAAGGCGGTCGAGGTGCTGAAGGCGCCGACCGCCGCCAACTGGAACATTTTCTACCAGCGCGGCATCGCCTATGAGCGACTGAAGGAATGGCCGAAGGCCGAGCCGAATTTCCGCAAGGCGCTGGAGCTCTACCCCGACCAGCCGCAGGTTCTGAACTATCTCGGCTATTCCTGGGTCGACAAGAGCATGAACCTCAAGGAAGGCCTCGCGATGATCCAGAAGGCCGTCGACCTGAGGCCGAGCGACGGCTACATCGTCGATTCGCTGGGCTGGGCCTATTACCGCCTTGGCCAGTTCGACGATGCGGTGCGCGAAATGGAACGCGCCGTTTCGTTGAAGCCGGAGGATCCGGTGCTCAACGATCACCTCGGCGACGTCTACTGGCGCGTCGGCCGCAAGCTGGAAGCCACCTTCCAGTGGAACCAGGCCCGCGACCTGAAGCCGGACCCGGACGTGCTTGCCGCCTTGCAGCAAAAGCTGATGAAAGGCCTGCCGCCGATCGAATCCAACACGGCGCAGGAAACCCCGAACGTAAAGCCCGTGCCGGCGCCCGCGCCGAAGGGGTGATCAATCGCTGCAGGTTTGCGCCGCCCCTCATCGCCCTGCCGGGCACTTCTCCCCGTATGGTGACGGGGAGAAGGACGCCTTCGCAAAGGATTTCGCCAATCTCCAGCGTTGCAGAATGAGTACCGAGGTCGCGGCCAGCCCCTTCTCTCCGTCACTATACGGGGAGAAGATGCCGGCAGGCAGATGAGGGGCGGCGCCGAGATCGATAACTGGTCTGAAGTGATTGCCCGAAGGGGTAACCTGTCGCCTTGACGCTCGGAGGTCGGGCATCTACGAGGTGCCGCATCCCCGCCGGAGGCCGCCGTGACCGTTGATATCCCTGCCCACATGCACCCCAGCCGCTCGTTCCAGGGGCTGATCCTGACGTTGCATAATTACTGGGCGGACTATGGCTGCGTCGTCCTCCAGCCTTACGACATGGAAGTCGGCGCCGGCACATTCCATCCGGCAACGACATTGCGCGCGCTCGGCCCAAAACGCTGGAACGCGGCCTATGTCCAGCCCTCGCGCCGCCCCAAGGACGGCCGCTATGGCGAGAACCCGAACCGGCTGCAGCACTATTACCAATACCAGGTGATCCTGAAGCCCAATCCACCCAATCTGCAGGAGCTTTACCTCGGCTCGCTGGCCGCGATCGGCATCGATCCGCTGCTGCATGACATCCGCTTCGTCGAGGACGACTGGGAAAGCCCGACGCTGGGCGCCTGGGGGCTGGGCTGGGAGTGCTGGTGCGACGGCATGGAGGTGTCGCAGTTCACCTATTTCCAGCAGGTCTGCGGCATCGAATGCGCACCGGTGGCGGGCGAGCTCACTTACGGGCTGGAACGGCTGGCCATGTATGTGCAGGGCGTCGACAATGTCTACGACCTCAACTTCAACGGCCGCGAAGGCGCCGACAAGGTGACCTATGGCGACGTCTTCCTGCAGGCCGAGCAGGAATATTCGCGCCACAATTTCGAATTTGCCAACACCGCGATGTTGCTGCGCCATTTCGAAGACGCCGAAGCCGAGTGCAAGGCGCTGCTCGAAGCCGGCGCGCCCATCTCCCCCCTTGAGGGGGAGACGCCCGCGAAGCGGGCAGAGGGGGGCGCCTCAGAAGGCACCGCAGGTCAGGCGTCGAGCACTGCACGAGCGACCCCTCCCGGCCAGACCTTGTCTGGCCACTCTCCCCTCAAGGGGGAGGGATATCACCGCATGGTCTTCCCGGCCTACGACCAGTGCATCAAGGCCAGCCACGTCTTCAATCTGCTCGACGCACGCGGCGTCATTTCGGTCACCGAGCGCCAGAGTTACATCTTGCGCGTTCGCAATCTGGCCAAGGCCTGCGGCGAGGCGTTTCTGCTGACGCAGGCGGGCGGAATGGCGGCTTAGCTCCAGGCGGTTTCGGCAGGGGCGCTGATTGGCAATGCGCCCTGGCCGCTTGCACCGGCTATTGTCCGCAACGCTTGTCTGACGCCGGGCATCGAGAACGTGCCATGCACCTGCGCTGTAAAACAGGCGCTGAGCGCGAGGATCTGCAGGAATGTCGATGCCGTTTTCATGCTCGTTCAGCCAATAGCTCTCTGCCTGAGCGTTGGTCGCTTCAGCGCTGCGTTCGGTTCAGGGAAATCTTTGATCCAAGGACGGGCGGACCGGCGCGTGTCCGACAGGCGGCTGAATTTTTTCGGAATTCGCTGTTGGACGCCTTGATCGTGCTGGCCCGATCTTGCTGGGAAGGGTGACAGCAGCCGACCGAGTTGCTATGCCCCGCTTACCTTCGCCTCGATGGGGGAGGACGCCGCGAAGCGGCGGCTGTTTCTTGTCGCGTGAGCTCTTTCAATGCCTGACCTGCTTCTAGAACTTCGTTCCGAGGAAATCCCCGCTCGCATGCAGCGCAAGGCGGCCGGCGACCTGAAAAAGCTGTTGACCGACGGTCTGGTCGACGCCGGGCTGATCTATGAGGCGGCGCGCGAATATTGGACGCCGCGCCGGTTGACGCTCGACATTCGCGGCCTGACCGCGCGCTCGAAGGACATCAGCGAGGAGATCAAGGGGCCCTCGACCAAGGCGCCCGAGCCGGCGGTGCAAGGTTTTCTGCGCAAGGCCGGCCTTGCCTCGATTGCCGAGGCGCATGTTCATTCCGATCCGAAGAAGGGCGACTTCTACGTCGCCCATATTTCCAGGCCGGGCAGGCCGGCGGAGCAGATCATCGCCGAGCTGGTGCCGGGCATCATCCGCAACTTCCCCTGGCCGAAATCGATGCGCTGGGGGCCGGCTTCGGCCAAGCCCGGCTCGCTGCGCTGGGTGCGGCCGCTGCAATCGATCCTGTGCACCTTCGGCCCAGAAACCGAGGAGCCGGTGGTCGTCGATTTCGAGATCGACGGCATCCGCTCCGGCAATGTCACCTACGGTCACCGTTTTCATGCGCCGGGCACCATCACGGTGCGCCGCTTCGACGATTATGTCGCCAAGCTGGAGGCGGCCAAGGTCGTGCTCGATGCCGACAGACGCAAAGAGATCATCCTTGCCGATGCCAGGAATCTCGCCTTCGCCAGCGGGCTCGATCTCGTCGAGGACGAGGGGCTGCTGGAGGAAGTGTCGGGCCTGGTCGAATGGCCTGTCGTGCTGATGGGCGAATTCGAGCAGGATTTTCTGGCCATTCCGGCCGAGGTGATCAGGCTCACCATCCGCGCCAACCAGAAGTGTTTTGTGACGACGCGCCAAATCTCCCCCCTCGAGGGGGAGATGTCGCCGCAGGCGACAGAGGGGGTCGCCTCGCGTGAAGCGCCAGCATCTCCTGTCCGCGATAGGGAGTCGCGTCAGGTCGTGCCGACCCCCTCTGGCCTACCGGCCATCTCCCCCTCAAGGGGGGAGATCAGCCAATCGCCGCTCTCCAATCGTTTCATCCTGACCGCCAACATCGAGGCCAAGGATGGCGGCAAGGAGATTGCCCATGGCAACGGCAAGGTGGTGCGTGCCCGCCTGTCCGACGCGCTCTATTTCTGGAAGACCGACCAGGGCGATCTGCCGGATCTCGACCAGCTCCAGGCATCAGCGCAAAAGTTCGGGCTTGATCTCAAAAAGCCGCTCGACCAGCGCATGGCCCGCCTCGACCACCTCAATGTAACGTTTCATGCCAAGCTCGGCACGCAAGGCGAGCGGGTGGAGCGGATTGCCAGGCTGGCCGAAGAACTGGCGCCAATCGTGGCGCAGTCGATCTCCCCCCTTGAGGGGGAGATGGCCGGCAGGCCAGAGGGGGTCGCTTCGCGTGAAGCGCCGGCGTCCTCTGTCCAAAATAGGAAGCCGCGTCAGGACGTGCCGACCCCCTCTGTCGCCTTCGGCGACATCTCCCCCTCGAGGGGGGAGATTACTGCGCTGGCGCGCCGCGCCGCCGTGCTCGCCAAGGCCGACCTCACCACCGAGGTGGTCGGCGAGTTCCCGGAACTGCAAGGCGCCATGGGCCGCAAATACGCGCTGCTGCAGGGCGAGCACCCCTCCGTCGCCGCCGCCATCGAGGAGCACTACAAGCCGCAGGGCCCGTCCGATCGCGTGCCGACCGATCCGGTGTCGGTGGCCGTGGCGCTTGCCGACAAGCTCGACACGCTGGTCGGGTTTTGGGCCATTGATGAAAAGCCGACCGGATCGAAAGATCCCTATGCGCTGCGGAGGGCGGCGCTGGGGGTGGTCAGGATTTTGGTCGAGAATGAGGTCCGATTGGAGATTGCTATGCAGTTCATCCGTTCAGGGCGTCATCTAATGGCGCAACTGCTTCAAAAGGAGGCCGGCAAAGCCGAGGCTCGGCTTGCACCCATGCGAGCAATGGAAGAACTGTCCGGAAAAGGCTTGTTGAGCCAACTGACCAGCCTATCCGAACGCGCCTCTCAACTGATGTTTAGCGACGCCGATGTACCGCCTCAGGATTGGGAGATTGATCGCGCCCGCGACCTCCTCGCCTTCTTCCACGATCGCCTAAAAGTCTATCTCCGCGACCAGGGCGCCCGGCACGACCTGATCGACGCCGTACTCGCGGCAGGTTCGCGCCCAATCTCCCCCCTAGAGGGGGAGATGTCGGCGAAGCCGACAGAGGGGGGCGCTGTCCCGCCGGCCTCTCGGCGCGAGGCACCCCCCTCTGCCCTGCCGGGCATCTCCCCCTCAAGGGGGGAGATTGGCCAGAACGACGATCTCCTGCAGATCGTCCGCCGCGTCGAAGCACTCGGCTCCTTCCTCGACACCGAGGACGGCAAGAACCTGCTTGCCGGCACCAAGCGCGCGGCCAACATCGTGGCTGCCGAGGAGAAGAAGGGGACAGCGATCGCAAGCAGCGTTGAGCCGGCTCTGTTCCGGGAGGACGCCGAAAAAACCTTGTTCGCGGCGGTGAATCAGGCTGAGAGGCAAGCCGGCGAAGCAATTCAAAACGAAGACTTTTCCGCCGCCATGCTGGCGCTTAGTGTGTTGCGCGAGCCGGTTGATTCATTCTTTGAGAAAGTCCTCGTAAACGATGAGGACCAGGCGGTGCGCGCCAATCGCCTGGCGTTGCTCGCCCGCATCCGCGCGGCGACTGACCGGGTCGCGGATTTCTCCAAGATAGCCGGCTGACATCCGCGAAAAAAAGCGCTCTCGCGCGGCCCTGGCTTCCGGCGCTGCTTCAGGCGCTATTTGGGCTGGTCGGGAGCTGCTAGCGGCGCAGGCTGCGGCGCTGCCGGCCCAGGGGTTTTGCTGGCGACCTTTGGGTCGGCTTTGCTGTCCGCGGCGGGCGCGGCAGCGGTGGCCGGCGCGGCTTTGGGCGCGGGCGTTGCAAAGGCATCGCCGACAATACCGCCGCGGATGATCATCGGGCTTCCGTCGAAGCCATGACTCGGCTGGCTCGGGATCGCCGCGACCTTTTCATCGGTGACGTTTTCATTGACGTCAGGCAACTTGTCGCCGAGCGCGACGATCGACGGTGTTTTCGCCCGTTCGAGCGCGCTGGCACTTACAACCGAAGGCGTCGCCGTTGTTTGCCCGAGAAAAACGAGCGACGAGGCCTGTGCCGTGCCGGCCATAAACGCCAGACCAAGCGCTCCAAGGATACGCATCGAAAGCATGATAATTCCCTTGCCCAACAAGACGGCACCGTAGCCGAGGGCAGTTGATGCCGGCTTGCGGGGAAACAGAGCATTTTAGTGATTTGCGATTGGCCTACGCCCGGACTTGCTCCGTCGGCGTCAGCGTATTAGGCACCCGCATCCGTGAGGTGACGACAGTGGCTGAAATTCGTGCCGTCGGCGAGGCGATGGAAAGGGCGTTGGCGCTGCTCGAGAGCGGCGATGTCGTCGCCATCCCGACCGAGACCGTCTATGGGCTGGCCGGCGACGCGACCAATGGCGTTGCCGTGGCTCGTATCTTCGAAGCCAAGGGCCGCCCTCGCTTCAACCCGCTGATCGCCCATATAGCCGACGCGGCGATGGCCGAGCGCATCGCGCTGTTCGACCCGCTGTCGGAAAGATTGGCGCAGGCATTCTGGCCGGGGCCGCTGACGCTGGTGCTGCCGCAACGGCCCGGCAACGGCATTCATCCGCTGGTCACCGCCGGCCTGGAAACGATCGCGCTGCGCATGCCGAAAGGCTTTGGCGGCGAGCTGATCGCCAGGTTCGGCCGTGCGCTGGCGGCGCCCAGCGCCAATTCCTCGGGCAGGATCAGCGCCACGACGGCCGAGGCCGTGGCCGCCGATCTCGGTCCCCGGATCAAGCTTGTGGTCGACGGCGGCGCGACGCCGGTCGGGCTGGAATCGACCATTGTCAAAGTCGAAGCTGGAAAGCTGCGGCTGCTGCGGCCGGGCGGCATTGCCGCCGAAGAGATCGAAGCAGTGGCCGGGACAAAGTTGCTGCGCGGCGCTTCGGGCATCGAGGCGCCCGGCATGCTCGCCTCGCACTATGCGCCGGGTGCGGCGGTGCGGCTCAATGCTGCGGAGGTCGCACCGGGCGAAGCCTTGCTGGCCTTCGGCCGCCGCCGTGCCGAAGGCTGGCGCGATGCAGCCGCCCTGCGCAACTTGTCGGAGACCGGCGACCTGCGCGAGGCGGCAAGCAATCTCTTCGCCCATCTGCAGGATCTCGATGGCAGCGGCGCCAAAACCATCGCCGTCGAGCCGATCCCGTTCGAAGGGCTGGGCGAGGCGATCAACGACCGGCTTTCGCGCGCCGCCGCCCCGCGTGACAAGATCGCCCCGCGTGACAAGATGGATTGAGCACCATAGTTTCGACCCATGAACGACATTTCCCCCGATCTCGACCCCGCCGTCGTCGCGCGCTTTGCGGCAATCGTCGGCGACAAATATGCGCTGCGCGACCAGCAGGACATCGCGCCTTACCTCACCGAGCGGCGCGGACTTTGGCACGGCAGGACGGCTTTGGTGCTGAGGCCGGGGAACGTCGAGGAGGTCAGCAGCATCATGCGGCTGGCGACCGAAACCGGCACGCCCATCGTGCCGCAAAGCGGCAACACCGGGCTGGTCGGCGCCCAGGTGCCGGACGCATCCGGCCGCGAGATCGTGCTGTCGCTGTCGCGGCTGAACCGCATCCGCGAAATCGATACGCTGTCCAACACGGTCACGGTCGAAACCGGCGTCATCCTGCAGACGCTGCAGGAAGCGGCCGATGCCGCCGACCGGCTGTTTCCGCTGTCGCTTGCCGCGCAAGGCTCCTGCCAGATCGGCGGCAATCTCTCGTCCAACGCCGGCGGCACCGGCGTGCTTGCCTACGGCAATGCGCGCGAGCTCTGCCTCGGCGTCGAAGTGGTGCTGCCGACCGGTGAAGTGTTCGACGATCTGCGCAAGCTGAAAAAGGACAATACCGGCTACGATTTGAAGAACCTGTTCGTCGGCGCCGAGGGTACGCTCGGCATCATCACCGCCGCCGTGCTCAAGCTGTTCCCCAAGCCCAAGGGGCGCGAGGTGGCGTTTGCCGGCCTGTCATCGCCGGAGGCGGCACTGTCGCTGTTCAGCCTCGCGATGGACCGTGCAGGGGCAGCGCTCACCGCCTTCGAGCTGATTGGCCAGAGGCCCTACGACTTCACGCTTGCCCACGCGCAAGGCGTGGTGCGGCCGCTGGCCGGCGATTGGCCGTGGTATGTGCTGATGCAGATCTCGTCGGGCCGTTCGGCCGAGGATGCCAGGGCCCTGATCGAGGAGGTGCTGGAGGCAGGCCTCGAGCAAGGGATCGTCGGCGATGCGGTGATCGCGGCAAGCATGGCCCAGGGCGATGCGTTCTGGAATTTCCGCGAGGTACTGCCCGAGGCGCAGAAACCGGAAGGTGCCTCGATCAAGCACGACATCTCGGTGCCGGTGGCGTCAATCCCGCCCTTCATTGAAAAGGCCGCCGGCGCCGTGCAATCGGTCAGTCCCGGCGCGCGCGTCGTCTGCTTCGGCCACATGGGCGACGGCAACCTGCACTATAACATCTCCCGGCCGGTCGACGGCGATGACGAGGCGTTTCTCGGCCTTTACCACGTCATGAACAAGGCCGTGCACGACGTCGTGCGCGCGTTTCATGGCTCGATCTCGGCCGAGCACGGCATCGGCCAGTTGAAGCGGGACGAATTGATCGCGACGGCGCCGCCAATGGCGATCGAGCTGATGCGCAGGGTGAAGGCTGCCTTCGACCCGGCCGGTATCATGAATCCGGGTAAGGTTATCTGATCCTTTCGCCGGCCTGCGCCGGTTCGCATTCCGATAACCATCCGCCCCGGATCAGCAAAATTTAACCGACTTTCTTAAGCGCGAGGATAAGAAGCCCGCGCTAATGTTTCTCCACAAACGAGGCTGGGAAAACCGGCCCGGAGAACCGGAAACACCGGCTCTCAGGAGAAACAGGAAAGGCACGATATGAACACTGGACTGAAGCCAGTCTGGGCCGGGCGCAATATGCGCCTCGACCCATTCCGCCTGCCGCAAGTGGTGAGCTACGCCACGCGCGACGACTATGGCGACGTTACCTTCACCATCGACCAGCGCGGCGCGGTTATCCGCCGCACGCTGGAGATGAGCGGCGTGCCGGCGATCATCGCTCTGCCCGCCAACGCGTTTCGCGGCGTCGCCGCCCGCGCCATGGAGGATCCGGATGGCAATGTCACAGTGACGCTTGAGCTTCTGCACAACGACCCGATGCTGTCGGTGCCGCTGCTGGTGGCCGACGATCTCGACGATGTCGCCGCCGACTGGCGCGCCTGGGCCGATGCCTACCGCCTGCCGATGCTGCTGATCGAGGCCGACGGCATTGCCCGCACGCTGGAAGAATCGCTCGGCGCCGCCATCAAGGCGCTGCCGGCGCAGGACCGCCGGAAGGGCCGCGTCTCGACCATGCGCCGCCCGCGCTTCCTCGCCCGCCGCCGTGCCGGCGACCTCGGCCTCAGGCTGGTGATCGGCGGCGAGGAGCTTATTTCGCGGGAATAGGCCTGAGCGCCTCTTCCTTCTCCCCTTGTGGAAGAAGGTGGCCGAGCGAAGCTCGGTCGGATGAGGGGTGTTCCAGGGAACGCCGACGCCTCATTCCGTCCAACACCCCTCAACCGTTTTGGCGCTACGCGCCAATCCACCTTCTCCCACAGGGGGGAGAAGGGAACAGGCCGCTAAACCAGCGGCTTCAGCGTCACCCAAGCCGCGCCGCCGATCAGGCCGAGGAAGATCAGCCAGCCGACCTGGTTGTTCGATCTGAACAGCCTCAGGCACTGGTCCGGGTCGTCGATGTCGAGCACGGCGATCTGCCGCGCCATATGGGCGCCGGCGGCGATCAGCCCGGCGAGCGCCGGTACCGGTGCCTGTGCCGAGGCAAAGGCGATGGCGAAGCAGACCAGCGCTCCGCCATAAAGTCCGGTCAGCCAGGCCTTGGTGTTGTCGCCGAACAGGCGCGCCGTCGAGCGCACGCCGACGATGGCGTCGTCTTCCTTGTCCTGATGCGCATAGATCGTGTCGTAGCCGATCACCCACAGGATCGAGCCGATATAGAGCATGATTGGCGGCCCATCGAGATCGCCGAACTCGACCGCCCATCCCATGAGCGCACCCCAGGAAAAGGCAAGGCCAAGAACGAGTTGCGGCCAATTGGTGTACCGCTTCATGAACGGGTAGACGGCGACGATGACCAGTGAGCCGATGCCGAGCGAGATGGCGAAGCTGTTGAACTGCAAAAGTACGGCGAGGCCGCCCAGTGCCTGCAGGACAACAAACATCCAGGCCTGCCGGCGCGTGACCTTGCCGGCCGGCAGCGGCCGCGAGCGCGTGCGTTCCACCTGGTTGTCGATGTTCTCGTCGACCAAATCATTGTAGGTGCAGCCGACACCGCGCATGGCGAACGCGCCGAGAAAAAACAATAGCAGATGCCACGGCGACGGCAGCAGCGAGAGCAGCGGATCCGTCGGACGCGGATAGGCGCTCGCGGCAAGTGCAGCCGACCACCAGCATGGCCATAGCAGCAATTGCCAGCCGATCGGCCGGTCCCACCGGGCAAGCTGCGCATAGGGCCACACCCCCCGCGGCAGCGCGCGATAGACCCAGTGGCCGCTCGGCGCATCGGCGACGCGGCCCTGGGCCGCTTTCGACTGGACGGTTTCCATTTTGCTGGAGTGGCAGCAGAGGCGAATGCCGTCAAGCGTCAAGCAGCCCCCGCACGCTCGCCACGCGCAATCGGCGCTTCGGCAGCCAAATGTCTTGACCCGTCGCGCGCGGCGCAATAGCGCAGTCCTGGTCTTGGAATGACGAGGAATCTGGGCATGCGTGTTTTGCTGATCGGCTCCGGCGGACGAGAGCATGCGCTGGCCTGGAAGATCGCGGCGTCGCCGCTGCTGACCAAACTCTACGCGGCGCCCGGCAATCCGGGCATCGGCCACGAAGCCGAACTGGTGAGGGTCGATATTGCGGATCACGCAGCGGTGGTCCGGTTTTGCCGCGAGAATGAAATAGACCTCGTCGTGGTCGGGCCGGAAGGGCCGCTGGTCGCCGGCATTGCCAACGACCTGCGGGCCGAGGGCATCCGCGTCTTCGGCCCGTCAAAAGCGGCGGCACGGCTGGAAGGATCAAAGGGTTTCACCAAGGATCTCTGCGCCAGATACGGCATCCCGACCGCCGCCTATGGCCGCTTCGGCGATCTGGCTTCGGCCAAGGCCTATGTCGAGAAGACGGGTGCGCCGATCGTCATCAAGGCCGACGGCCTCGCTGCCGGCAAGGGCGTCACCGTCGCCATGACGCTTGACCAGGCGCTGGCCGCGCTCGAGGCCTGTTTCGACGGCTCCTTCGGCCAGGCCGGGGCGGAAGTGGTGGTCGAGGAGTTTCTCGTCGGTGAAGAAGCAAGTTTCTTCTGCCTGTGCGACGGCACCACCGCGCTGCCCTTCGGTACCGCGCAGGACCATAAGCGCCTCAGTGACGGCGACACCGGCCCGAACACCGGCGGCATGGGCGCCTATTCGCCGGCCCCGGTGATGACGCCGGAGATGATCGACCGCACCATGCGCGAGATCGTCGAGCCGACCATGCGCGGCATGGCTGAAACAGGCGCACCGTTTTCCGGCGTGCTGTTCGCCGGGCTGATGATCACTGACAGCGGGCCGAAGCTGATCGAATACAACACCCGTTTCGGCGACCCGGAATGCCAGGTGCTGATGATGCGGCTGAAGGACGATCTCCTGGTCCTGCTCAACGCAGCCGCTGACGGCCAGCTGGCGCATACTTCAGTGCGCTGGCGCGACGAGGCGGCGCTCACCGTGGTGATGGCAGCCAGGGGTTATCCCGGCACGCCGGAAAAGGGCTCGGTCATTCGCGGCGTCGAGGCGGCGGCAGGCGACGGCGTCGAGATCTTTCACGCCGGCACCGCCATCAACGGCGGCGCACTCGTCGCCAATGGCGGCCGCGTGCTCAACATCACGGCGACCGGCCGCACCGTCGGCGAGGCGCAGAAGAAGGCCTACGCCGCGCTCGACCGGATCGACTGGCCGCAAGGCTTTTGCCGCCGCGACATTGGCTGGCTGGCGGTGGCGCGCGAGCAGGCGAACTGATGCTTCGGGCGGCCTTCGGCCTCAGCGCAAGCCGTGGTCGAATTCAGTCGAGACGCTGCTGACCGCGTCGGCGGTGGAGACAAATCCTGGCACCGATGCCGCACGCTTTTCGTTTCGCGTCCAGGCGACATATTCGGCAATCCCGCGCGGAAGGCCCGGCGCCGCCTTCGCCGCAGGCATTTGAAAGCCGCTGCTGAACCTGGCCAGGCGCGCCCTGAATACCGCGACCATCTCCTCGAAGCTTGCTGGCGTCACGCTAGCGTAAGCGATGGTGCCGCCGGCGAGCCCGGCTTCGCGTGAGAGCGGCACCGGTATCGAGGTGAGATAATCCGGCTGCACGTCGATCAGGCCGCCGAACGGCCACTGCGCGCGCAATACCGTGGCGTTCATCGGCGCGACGCTGACGTCGATATCGTTGGGTGTGCCCGCGACCCTGTAAGGGCAGCGGAACCGGCCGCAATTTGCTCGCGCCGAAAACTGCCAGAGCGCATAACCCTGCCAGTTGCCCATCGGAAAATGCACGTCGATGTCGGGCTTGTAGCGCGCATACCACAGCGGCAGCCGCGACAGCAGCTGGTATTTGTATCTGTTGTCGGCGATGTGCCGGGCGGTCGTTCCATTGGTGTAGAGCACTGGAAAGCGGCCGAGCCGCCGATGCACCTGGCGGACGAATTCTTCGGCGTCGTCCAGCGACATCCACTGCGTCGGATCGTCGTCCTCGATGTCGAGGGCAAGCAGGTCGTCCGGCCCGAGTTCGGCGAACTCGATGAAATGATTGGCCTGGCCGACCGGGTTGCCGGGGCGGGCGAGGTGATAGGCGCCCCATTTCAAGCCAAGCGCCTTGGCCACAACCTTGCGCGTCTGGAACAACTCACGCGCCACCGCATGGCGCTTCCAAAGCGTCTTGCACAGCCGCACCTCGGTCTCGTCGCCGAAACAGAAATAGGGTGGCGGCATTCCGTCGGATGCCTTGTTGATGAAGCCGACAAGACGCTTGTCGGTGGCAAGCCTGGTCCAGTCGATGGAATTGTATTCGTAGGCGTCGACGACCAGCGCCCGGTCGGCATCCTTCCACGGTTCGGAGAAATCCGAGGCCTTTGCCGGCGTCAGCATCAGGGTCATCGCGGCCGCGACAAGGAGAAGCGCTGAGCGGACAAGGGGGCGCGCCGGCGTTTTCAAACAGCAGATCCTTGCTGGCCAAAGCCAAATCCTGAACCGCCATGGTTAAGGAAATGCTTCGGGTGCCGAAGGGGCGAGTTGGAGCGCTGGCGAAACGACCCTTGGTGCTCCTCAAGAGCAAGGCGATGGTTGCGATTATTAGCCAAATAGTTTCAACGCTGTTGCTATGGGCAGGAACAGTGATAGCGGGCGGCTCTGAAATGGGGTGAAGCCATGCTTGCGATAATACGCGACCGCCTGGTCATCCTTGGCATCGACAATCAACGCGAAGGCTGCTGGGGCAGCGCTAACGCTGCGTCGCAGCGCATCCACGATCAGCGCCGACCCGACCCGCCGCCGCTGGTATCGGGCATCGACGGCCAGCCTGCCGACCAATATCGCGGGCAGAACCGGGTAGCGTGGCAGATGTTTTGTCTGTTCGTCAGGCAAGGACGCGATCGGTATGCTCGACGCCGCCAAAGTGTAATATCCGGCGATCGCGCCGACATCGTGATCCACGGCAACGAAGCAGTTGCCGACTCGGCGTTTGACATCCTGGCTGGCTTGCTCCCGTATATAGCGGTCGAGCGCCGACACCCCGCAGCTGAACGCCTTGCGATCATGCGATCCGCCGAGCGGTTCGATGATGATGGTGAAATTCACCGGGATTCGACGACAAGCCGTTTGTGGGCGTCGGCGGCCTTGCGCAGTGCTTCATTGGGCTCGGGCGGATTGAGAATCGCCTCCATCATGGCGCGCTGATCCTCGACGGAAATACGCAGGATGGTGGTGTTCTCGATAGTACGCTGCGCCGCCTCTTGAGCGGCGGCGACCACGAAGTCGCTGACGCTGCGGCCCTGGATTTCGGCGGCACGTTTCACCACGTCCAGCATATCCGGCGAAATACGGGCTTCGAGACGGGCGGTGCGGGTCTGTTGGTTTGGCATTATCGTCATCCCTGATGCTGCCTTGTACGGGAAATAACCGTACAAAACAAGTGCGTCGTCCGGCTCGAAGTAATTTTGCATACGAGCCAGCAATTGCAAAATCCGCGTGACAAAGTTTGACGTTTACGTAAAAAGAAGATGGACAGGGAACTCCGAAAGCAGATGATTTTGCATCGGCACAGGTCTTAAGTAGACCTGCCAGACTGGGGAGGGCCAGACTGGGGAGGGCCGGGCTGAGGAGGAGCGAACGCCATGTATCGGGCACCGGTCGAGGAGATCGCCTTCACCCTGAAGCATGTCGCCGGCTTGAAGCCGGCGCTCGATGCAGGCAATTTTGGCGAACTCGGCGAGGACCTTGTCGACGCCATTCTGGCCGAGGCCGGCCGCTTCGCCAGCGAGGAGGTGGCGCCGCTCTACACGGTCGGCGACCAGCACGGCGCGGTGCTCAACGGCGCTGCCGTCACTACCCCGCCCGGCTGGAAGGAACTTTATCGCCGCTGGATCGGCGGCGGCTGGAATGCGCTGTCCGCGCCGGAAGCGTATGGCGGCCAGGCGCTGCCGGCCATGCTCGGCGTCGCCGCGCTCGAAATGTGGAACTCCGCCTCGATGGCGTTCGGCATCGCCCCGACGCTGACCATGGCCGCGGTCGAAGCACTCGACAAGCATGGCTCGAAGGCACTCAAGGTCAAATATCTGGAAAAACTGGTCTCCGGCGAATGGATGGGCACCATGAACCTGACCGAGCCGCAGGCAGGCTCGGACCTGAATGCCTTGCGAACCCGCGCCGAACCGGCCGGCGACGGCACCTACCGCATCTTCGGGCAAAAGATATTCATCACCTATGGCGAGCACGATTTCACCGACAACATCATCCATCTGGTGCTGGCGCGGCTGCCGGACGCGCCGGCCGGCACGCGCGGCCTGTCTTTGTTCCTGGTGCCGAAATTCCTCGTCGGAGACGATGGCGCGCTGGGCAGGCGCAACGACGTCTTCTGCTCCGGGCTGGAGCACAAACTGGGCATCCACGCTTCGCCGACCTGCACGATGATTTATGGCGATGGCTTCGAAGGCAGCAGGCCCGGCGCGATCGGCTGGCTGGTCGGCGAGGAGAACAAGGGCCTCGCCTGCATGTTCACCATGATGAACAATGCGCGCCTTGCCGTCGGCATGCAGGGCGTCGCGGTCGCCGAGGCGGCGACGCAGAAGGCGCTCGCGTATGCAAACGACCGCCGGCAAGGCAAAGCGGGAAGCTGCCGCGGTGCCGGCATGGCGCCGATCGTGCATCACCCCGACATCCAGCGCAGTCTTCTGACCATGAAGGCGCTGACCCAGATTGCCCGTGCCATCTGCTATTCCTGCGCCCACGCCATCGATCTCGCGTCACAGAGCGAAGATGCAAAGCACTGGCAGGAGCGCGCCAATCTGTTGACGCCGCTGGCCAAGGCCTTTTCGACCGATGTTGGCGTCGAGGTCGCCTCGCTTGGGCTGCAGGTGCATGGCGGCATGGGGTTCATCGAGGAGACAGGCGCCGCAGCACTTTATCGCGACGCGCGCATCGCGCCCATTTACGAAGGCACCAATGGCATCCAGGCGATCGATCTGGTGACACGCAAGCTGCCGCTCGGCGGCGGCCGGCATGTGCATGGCTACATCGCCGAGCTCAAGGCCGTCGCCGATGCGGTGCGAGCGTCGAACCTTGAAGGCTTCGGCCGCACCGCCGATCGCCTCGACCAGGCGCTCGACGAGCTCTCCCAGGCAACTCGTTTCCTGCAAGACCTGCAGCCCGAAGGCCGTTCGGACGAGGCTCTGGCCGGCGCCACACCTTATCTCAGGCTGATCTCGCTTGCCGCGGGCGGGGCCTATCTGGCGCGCGGCGCGCTTGCCGACCAAAACCGCATCGCGCTTTGCCGGTTCTTCGCCGAGAACCTGCTTGGCGAAGTGGGCGCGCTGAAGGAGCGCGTCGTCGGCGGCGCCGACAGCCTTGCCGTTGCCGGCAAGACGCTGATTTCAGCCTGACGTTCGCACGCGCCGAAATTCACAAAGGCCCGAAATTCACAAAGGACCAATCCGTGACAGACCACATCCTCGTCGAACGCCAGGGCGCCATCCAGATCATCCGCATCAACCGTCCGGACAAGAAGAACGCCCTGACCCGCGCCATGTACGCGACGATGTCGGCGGCTCTTGCCGGCGGCGACGCCGATCCGGCGATCCGCGTCAATGTCTTTCTCGGCGTGCCCGGTGCCTTCTCGTCCGGCAACGATCTTGCCGATTTCATGGTCGTCGCCTCGGGCGGCGAAAGCGGTACCGAAGTCTGGGATTTCCTGATGGCGCTGGCCAAGGTGGAAAAGCCGATGGTTTCCGGCGTCGACGGCATTGCGGTCGGTATCGGCACCACGCTCAACCTGCATTGCGACCTGACCTTCGCCACGCCGCGCACAATATTCCGGACGCCCTTCGTCGATCTCGGCCTTGTGCCGGAGGCCGGTTCGAGCCTGCTCGCGCCGCAGATCCTCGGCCGCCAAGGCGCCTTCGCGCTGCTTGGCCTCGGCGAGGGCTTTTCGGCCGAGAGGGCGAAGGGCGCCGGGCTGATCTACGAGGTGGTCGAGGAGGGGGAACTCGAAGCATCGGTATTGGCGGCGGCGGGCCAGATCGCCGCCAAGCCGCCGCAAGCGCTGAAGATCGCGCGCGACCTGATGCGCGGCTCGCGCGACGCCCTTGTCGAGCGCATCGGCCAGGAAAGCCAGCATTTCCGCGAGCGGCTCAAATCCGACGAGGCCCGAGCAGCCTTGACGGCCTTCATGACCAGGAAGAAGGCCTAGACCTTCTGGCCTTGTCTCGCATCGTGGACCCGCCGGCAGCAACCGGCGGGTTTTCTGGCCATGATCTCTTTGTCACATCGCCATTTTTTTACATTCGGCCTGGGCCTTTGCCGAAGACGTGTCGATCATGAATGTCTTGCCTTTGGCGTCGGTCATCAACATCATGCAATGCTTGATCGGTTTCGCCATTTTCATCATTTCGGCGCTCATCTTCGCGTCGGGCATCATGGTGCCCATATGCCCATCGGGCATGATCGCCATAACCTCCCCACCCTTCATCACCGTCATTGTCCCCATCGCATCCTCCGCAAAGGCCTGCGAAGCGAAAAGGCAGGCAAGACCGGCCATCGTGACCAACCTGAGTGAATGCATTGCTTCCTCCTGAATTTGCGCCAGCGGCGCGTTGAGCCCTTCCCTGGTTCGTTCCGGCAAGCTGGAACGTTTCACGCACACGAGATCGTGATAGTGGGAATTGGAAATCCGGCAGAAGCGGCCCGGCCTTGGCCGCCTTCATGACCAGGAAGAAGGGCTGAAAAAATGGGCGCCGGTGCGGAAGCTGCCGATCTCCCCCCTTGTGGGGGAGATGTCCGGCAGGACATAGGGGGCGCCGTAGAGCGCTACCCTTTGGTTCAGCCTGCGAGCCACTGAGAACGGGCGCAAGGGCGCGATTTCGATCAATTGACAGATTGGCGCGAAGCGCCCCCCTCTGCCCTGCCGGGCATCTCCCCCATAAGGGGGGAGATCGGCGCTCCACCGTCGTGCCCTACGGATAAAGCCTCACCTTGTCCCAACCGCCCTCGGCGTTGCGCGAAAACACGACACGGTCGTGTAGCCGGAACGGACGGTCGTGCCAGAACTCGATGGTCTGCGGCACGATGCGGAAGCCCGACCAGTGTTTTGGCCGCGGGATGTCGCCGATCGCATGGCGCGCCGTGTATTCGGCGACCGCTTTTTCCAGCGCGAAGCGGCTCTCCAGCGGCCGCGACTGTTTGGACGCCCAGGCGCCGATGCGGCTGCCGCGCGGACGCGTCGCGTAGTAGGCGTCGGCTTCGGCGTCGGTGACGATCTCCACCGGGCCGCGCGCCCGCACCTGCCGGCGCAGCGATTTCCAGTGGAAGCACATCGCCGCTTTCATGCTGCCAAGGATCTCACGGCCCTTGGCGCTCTCGAAGTTCGTGTAGAAGACAAAGCCGCCCTCGTCGAAGCCCTTGAGCAGCACCATACGCACATTCGGCATGCCTTCGGCATCAACGGTCGCTAGCGCCACGCTGTTGGGGTCGTTGATCTCGCTCTTCGTCGCGTCGTCGAGCCACGCCGCAAAGAGCCGGAACGGCTCCGCCGCCTCGGTAAAGTCACCGCTTGTTAACCCGGTTTCGCTCATAGTTTTCCCAAATTTGTCGCCGGCTGGGGAGATTGCCGATTGTCGCGTATCGCGCAAGCTTTTGACAGTGGGCAATGGAGCGTTATTGCTTCGGCCAGCGCCAAAGCCATGATCGTGATAATCGTCCTGCCGCTTGCCGCCTGTGGCGGCGGCGGCTTCAGCCTGGAGCAGGCGGAGGTCGACCGCTCGATACTGACCTCGAGCACGCCGGCCTCAGTCACGCCGCTCGATCAGGACCGCGCCTCCGACCAGGCCACGATCCGCAATGCCGTGTCCTCCGCCGACGTCGAGCAACTGGCCGGGCAGGCCGTTCCGTGGGCGAATGCCGACACCGGCTCGCGCGGCTCCATCACCGAGCTGGCGGAATTCAGGGCTAACGGCGAGACATGTCGTCGCTTCACCGCATCGCGCGAAAGCTTCGACGGCGTCGCGCTGTTCAAAGGCGAAATATGCCTGGCCGGCGGCAGCATCTGGCGCATACAGGACTTAAAGGCGCTCTGATTTTCCGCCGGCGACATGGTGGTAAGCCACTGGAATTCCTTCCTATGCGAGCGCATATAGGAGGCGATTATGGACTCACTCCTTCTCCAGGGCAGTAAGCATGCGCGACCCCTATGAGGTGCTGGGCGTTGCCAAGAACGCATCGGCCAAGGACATAAAATCCGCATACCGGAAGCTCGCCAAGAAGTATCATCCGGACCAGAATCCGGATGATCCCAAGGCGAAGGACCGTTTTGCCGCCGCCAACCAGGCTTACGAGATCGTCGGCGACGAGAAGAACCGGGCGGCATTCGATCGCGGCGAGATCGACGCCGATGGCAAACAGCGTTTCCAGGGTTTCGAAGGCGCGGCTGGCGGCGCCGATCCTTTCGCCGGTTTCCGCCGGCAGCAAGGGCCGGGCGGCGCGCATTTCGAATTCCGCACGGGCCGTCCCGGCGGCGATCCGTTCGACGGCAACAGCGACATCTTCAGCCAGATCTTCGGCGATGCTTTCACCCAGCAGCGCGGCGCCGGCACCGGCGGCCGCCGTCAGGCCCCGACCGCCGCCGATCTCAACGTGACGCTGGACGTCACCATCGAGGAAGCCGCCACCGCGGAGAAGGTGACGGCGATGTTCCCCGACGGCCGCAAGATGGCGGTCAAGTTGCCGGCCTATGTCGAGGACGGTCAGACCATCCGGTTGAAAGGCCAGGGTGAGCAAGGACCGGGGCAGCCGGGCGATGCGCTGGTTAAAATCCGTTTCCGCCGGCACCCGCGCTACCGCGTCGAGGGCCGCGACCTGCATGTCGACCTGCCGGTGGAACTGGCCGATGCGGTGCATGGCGCCAAGGTGGCGGTCGAGACTCCGACCGGCAGGATTGCGGTCAATGTTCCCCCTTGGTCGAGCTCGGACAAGGTTCTGCGGCTGAAGGGCAGGGGCCTACCGGAAAAGGCCGGCGGTCACGGCGATCTCTACGCGCATGTGCGGCTGATGCTGCCGGAAGGCGGCGACGCCGAGCTCGAGGCGCTGATGCGCCGTCGAAAGGCCTGACGGTCGAAAGGCCAGCGCTTAATGCCGTGTGTGTAAAGCGGGCACTCCGGGGTGGGCATGCCCGCGACCATCCGGATCACAATGGAAAGGGAACCTCGTTGATGGCCTGGGAAACTGATGGCTTCAAACCTAGGCGCACAGGAACATCATAGAGCCTGCCGCCGCCCAACCGGGGCTTGGTAGGACGAAGTCCAGGTACAAACACTCGTGCAACAGGCGATTCGGCGTTGTGCGTCAGGTTGACCGCGAAGATCTCAAGTTCCTGCTCGTGGCAGATGTCGAGGCAATAGTTCCAATCCAGTCGCAACTCGGCCGACGAGGCCTGAACTGCTGAATTGCCGGAAAGGTGAGGAAGGCGATGAATGTTCTCGTCCATGTGCCACCGATAGAGGTGCAGCGCGCCGGGGGTGAAGGCCGCCGTGCCGGACGTATCGGCGTTCCGTTTGAGCAGGGTAAGGTTCGCCTCACATTCTGCAAGTTCCCCCACCGCGCGCCGGGCCGCCTCCGACATGGATCGTCCGGCCGCGAATCCGAACGCAATCGCGTCACCGCCCACGTGATGAGAAATTGCAGCGACAATGGGGATGGGCAGGTCAAGCGTCAGGAGCAGAAGCCGCAATTCGCGGTTCTGCGTCAGCAGCCAATCGGCGTACTGGGACGCCAGTCCATCCGACAGCGAAGTCAGGTCTATCCGAGGCAGAACCAGCCGATTGTACCACCATATGGCTGTTGCATCGCGCTCCACGACTTCGCAGAAGCCGCGCACGACCGCGTCCTCTATGCTCGATCCCCTCGCAAGACCATTGGAGTCCGCCGGGGGCAGACCTGATGACTCATCGTTGGGATACCCGAGAAAGCACAATCCCGCAGGCACCCAGGCCTCGCTCGTGCTGAAGCGCGGATCGCTCCGGATCCAGTCCAGCGGCTGCGACCTGCGCCAGCGGATCGGGACCGCGCGGCTATCATCGACGTTTTTGTTCCAATGCAGCCGCTCGCAATACTGCGCATCACTGAAAAGTGTGAGTGCAGGCGGCTCGATCACGCGCCCGCGCAATTCGCCGGCGCGGGCGCGTGAGAGTCGCTCATGAGGGATCATCTGGGCGAAATAGGTTTCATCGGCCTCATACCCGCAGGCGGTTGCCGCCTCCTGGGTGGTGTTGCCCCACCCTGACACAAAACGAGAAGGTCTGGCCCCTCGGACGGGGCCGACCGCGACCGTGATCGGGCATCTGAGCGTGGGATCGGTGATCACGATGGGGCCGTAAACCAGGCTTGACCCGCCGGCCCCTGCCTCGGACGCCCGCCGCTCCGGCATTATGGACCCTTCACCCAAGCACGGCCCTCACATGTTCAATCCTCTACAGTATCGGCACCAATTGCTCATTCGCACGCTGACACGCACTGGAGTATGATGCAAACTCCTGCGAGACGCTTTGATATCGTCAAGCCGACGTCGAACATAATATAACCCGCCGAGGGAGAGAATGAACGCGGGCGACAGCAATCTTCAGCGACGTCTGACGGCTATCCTGGCTGCTGACATGGTCGGTTACTCGTCGCTGATGGCCCGCGACGAAGAGCGCACCTTCGCGCTCGTCAAACATCTCATGCAGGACGAAATAGAGCCTAGGATCACGCAGCACCGGGGACGGGTTGTGAGAACGACCGGAGACGGGATGCTCGCCGAGTTTCCAAGCGCTTTCGGAGCCGTGCAGTCAGCAGTGGAAGTCCAGGAACTGCTTGTCGGCCAGTCTTCGGGGAAGGCCAGCCAGGAAATTTTTCTCCGGATTGGGATCAACTTCGGTGATATTATTGTCGATACCGATGGCGATGTGTTTGGAGATACCGTCAACATAGCCGCGCGCCTGGAACAGTTCGCCAGCCCGGGCGGTATCTGCCTTTCCGGAAAGGTACACGACGAAGTTCGCGACAAATTTAATCTTCCGTTTGAATATTGCGGCGAACAGCATCTCAAGAACATTCCACGCCCGATTCCCGTATACTCGTTGTTCCAAAAGCCCAAAGGGCTGCCACCTGCATCGACTGCGCAGGTGGCTGGTCCGAGCAAGCCCTCCATCCTCGTTCGCCCGTTCAAGAGCGCGGGCGACGTCCAACCCTATTTCAGTGGCGGCTTCACCGAAGACATCGTCACGGAACTGACGCGCTTTACTCAGCTTACGGTTGCGTCCCATTATACGTCGACGCGGCTCAAGGATGTGGACCTGGTCGCGGATAACGGCGTGGATTTCGTCATCGAAGGCGGGATCCGCCGCATGGGCCGGCGAATGCGCATTACATGCGAGCTGGTCGACGCAACCTCGGGTGAGTGCTTGTGGGCCGAGCGCTACGACGGGGACGAGCAGGACATCTTCGATGTCCAGGACGAACTGATCGGGAAGATCGTCGGGACCGTTATCGGCCGTCTTACGGCCGCAGGCGCCGAGAAGGCGCGGCGTAAACCACCTGCCAATCTCGCGGCCTATGAGTGCGTGCTCCGGGGCAATGCCCTGCCCCTGGGCGACATCGCGGCCGAAATGGAGGCTCGACAGTGGTATCAGCGAGCGATCGAGCTCGATCCATCCTACGGGCGCGCGTACGCCAAGCTCGCCCACTATAAGCAGCTTGAATGGTTTCGCGACATGGGGCCGTCGGATGCGGTGCTTGCCGAGGCTTATGACATCGCCAAAAAAGCGGTGGCGCTTTCCCCCAATGATCCAGTCTGCCTGAACATACTGGGCTGGGTGCTCCTCCACCGTCGTGATTTCGACGTCGCATCTCAGCTATACACACGCGCGCTCGAACTCAATCCGCACGATCCCGAGCAGGTCTCCTATCAAGGGACTTATCAAACATTTGCCGGCGAGCCCCAAAGTGCCTTGGACTGGTTCGAACGGGCGCGAGTGCTCGATCCCCTATACGAGCCTTCATGGTATTGGCCGTTCCGCGGTCTTGCCCATTTCATTGCCCACCGTCCGGATAAGGCAGTCGTCGATCTGGGCCGCTCGTCCACCATGCCGACCTGGGTTAAGGTCTATCTGGCTGCAGCGAACGCCCTGCTTGGCCGAAACGAAGAGGCGAAGAGCTACACGTATCTGGTTCTGCGTGGCGCACCGGAGTTCTCCGGGCGGCGGTTCGCCACCAAGGAACCTTACAAGCTGGAGGGTGACCGTAACACGCTGCTCAACGGCATGCGGGAAGCGGGATTGCCCGAGTAGGGACTGGCGACTATCTGCAGCCGAAGAGCACGGCCGTGGCGAGCTCGTCATGGTAGTGCCTGCCCTGGGCGTATTTGTGGTAGTCGTGGAGATAATCGATCAGATCGCTGCGGGTCAGGACCCCCCTCGGCACCTGGGGCACCACCACATTGATCAAGTTCGGTTCGTCCACGTGAACTTCGACAGACACTCCCGTTTCCACGATGTCTTCCAGCACCATTTTGAGATCACGCTTCAGGTCCGCATAGGCGGCAGCATCCGGGATCGCGTCGCCCCCGTCGAGAGGGTCATCCTCGTATTTTATGGGCTGCCCATTCAGATCTTCTATCGTTAGTGTCTGCGAATGTGGCGCTGTTCCGGCGGCGGCGGTCCGGACCCTGATGTTGCCGATAGCACGGCCTGCTTCCGGCCGAAGTCTGATAGTATCACCGACGGCGAAAATCTGCCGATCAATGGTAATTGTTAGGGGATCTGTTGAATCCATGGACAAGATACGTGACGAGGCCGGCAAAAGCTTGAGCCAGGCCCCTACGATCGCTGCGCCGATCTCTTGGACTTGCCGACCTGGCTTCAATTCTGCCCTGGGCATCGCCGAGGCTCCCCTCCGAGGTCAATGCAAATAGCCTAAACGCATTTTGCATCTGTCGCAAGCAATGCGCAGGCGGCATGCTCGCATCGACTCGATGTTTTCATGGACAGAAAGCCGTATTGGGAGCATTCTGATCCTCGCGGTATCAGTAACGACAGCCGGAGGGTGTACGAATGATACTTGCTCAACTTCGTGTGCTGTTGCTCGGCTGTCTCCTCGCCGTTGTCGGAACAGCGAGACCGGAAGCGTCAGGCGAGGAGGGCTTCACCGACAGCGGTGACATCGAAAAGACTTTCATCGTCGACATCGCCAGGGCGGCGGAGTTACGCAAGGATATCGGCGCGCTAAACAAGTTCATCGCAGGCAAGGGCAAGCTGGAAGCGGTGGACATGCCGGATATCGGTATCAGCATCGTGACGGGGACCTTTTCCGAGAGCGAGATCGAAGAGCTGCGCTCCAGGGGATATGAGGAGCCGGATCCTTTCGTGGTGAACCTGTTCGATGGTGCCACCTGCGAGGGGCCGGAACTCCTGGGCATCTCGCCGACTGCGGATGTTGTCCCTCCCAGCGTCTGCAGGGTCGTCGGGTCACCACAGCCGGTGGCTTCAGGATCGCCCACCGTATGGATCATCGACAGCGGAGTGGATTGGAGCGTTGTCACCGCCGGGCTCCTCAAGGTTCAGGAAGCCATCGATTGCACGAGCAGCCCATGCCAGACCGTGTCGAGCCTCGACGACACAGTAGGGCACGGGACGATGGTGGCAGCAGTTATCGGCGGAAAGCGTGTCAAGCAGGGCGACCAGTATATAGGTCTGGTTGGTGTCAGCCCCGACGCCCCGCTCAAGATCGTAAAGGCCTTCAGTAAGCTGAAGACCGAAATTTTCGGCCCGCCTCTTCTCGCGCTTCGCCATGTTCGGGACAACGCGGTCGCTGGGGATATTCTGAACTTGAGTTGGGGTGCATTATATCTGGAGAGCACCAGACGCGGAAGCACGTTGCAAGATCTTAAATTTCTCGACGCCCTTCTTTATCAGATCGCCGACCGTCAGGTGCGCGTTGTGGTAGCTGCGGGCAACCCCCGGGAAGACGAAGAGGGCCCTTGGGTACAGTCTTATTTCCCGGCCAATGCGGCGACTTATTTTTCGCCTGTGACGACAGGAAACAAGGTGGGAGCGATATACAGCGCTTCGGCTTCCAACAGCGAATATATTCAGGTGGCAACTCCTGGGAAATGCCAAGGCATCAGCAACGCCTGGTGCGACACGCTATGGCGCGGGGGGGCGTTCGGCGCGTCCTATGCCGAACCGGGCGTCAATGTCCTGTCACTGTGGAAGAGCCGAAAGAACGGCAAGCTCCGGAGGAACATCTGTTCGGGCACATCTTTCGCAGCCCCGGCACTTGCCGGCCTTTTGGTTCGCAACGCGCAGCCGACTAACAAGGCTCTGACAACGGGAAGTCTTAGCCCGAATACGGATCTGCTAGGGTATATGACCGCGGGTACGCCGGTGAACCCAAGTTCGGACGAGCCTAAATGCAACTGACCCGAAGGGCAGCGCTGCAAGGTTTGGCCTTGGCGTCCGCGTTCGGTAGCGTGCGTCTGGCCGGTGCCTCGCTTGTGGACGAAGATCCTCGCCTTCTGCTCGTCCACGTGCGTGGCGGACTCGATGCACTAGCTGCCGTGCCGCCCTACGGCGATCCGCATTTTGCCTCGGCGCGCGGGCCCCTCGTGCCTTTCCCGAACTCTGGCGTCGCCGAGATGCTCAAGCTCGACGGGCTCTTCGCGCTTCATCCGGCGCTCGGGTCTCTCCTGCCCCACTACTCGTGCGGCGAGTTGCTCATCGTGCCCGCGACCGCCATTCCGGATGTGGGCCGGTCCCACGCGGCCGCCCAGGCGGCGCTGTTCGACGGCGATATCGACGGCGGCAGCGCCGGATGGCTCGACCGGGCTTCTTCTGTACTGTCGGGCCGGCAGAAGGCGGTGTGGCGGGGCAGACCGGCCGATCGATCGATGGACATGCTGGCCCATCTTGCGCTGGCCAATCCTCGGCTCGAACTCGTCCGCCTCTACGCCGAGGGCACTTGGCCGTCCGGCGCAAAAGGCAGCGAAAGCCTGCTGGAACAACATGCCGCATGCGACGCGGCTCGCTTCGGCGACGCGGCCAGGAGCGCGGCGCTTGCCCTGTCAGCTACGGGCGGACCGCGGATCGCGATGCTCGAGGTGGCCGGCTTCGACACGCATGTGGCGCAGGGAGCGGACTTCGGAAGGCTGGCGCGGAGTTTGAATGGGCTGGCGCGGGGCCTCATTGCATTTGCCCAAGCGTCCGGGCCTGCCTGGAACAGGACGGCGGTGCTGGTGGTCACGGAGTTCGGCCGTTCCGTGGTGCCCAACACCGACGGCGGCACTGATCACGGCGTCGCGAGTGTCACCTTGTTAATGGGTGGCGCCGTTGCCGGCGGGCGAGTAGGCAATCGCTGGCCCGGTCTTGCTCGAGACCTGCTTCATGGCGGAACAGACTTGGCTGCTACGACGGACGTACGATCGATCATAAAGGGCGTGCTGACGGAACACCTGCGTCTTCCTGACCGAGCAATGGCTGAAATTTTCCCAGGCGCTGCCGGGATACCGGCGGTGCGTGGACTGTTTATCGGGAGCCGTTGTCCAGGCGGAGGTCGACTGGCTTCGATGTGATCTCCAGCGCGGTTTAGCTTCTTATCCGCGTCGGCTACGGGACGCATCGGACTGCAATAGGCGGACGCCTAATCTTAAGTGGCCGCTTCTAAGAAGCTTCCGGAATCACGGCTATTGTGAAGGGTTTCGAATGCCGGCCTCCCAGCGCGGTCGCCTATAATGTCCGGTTTAAGGCAATGGCCGAGCTAACTTGAATGGCCGAGATGAGGCGCAAAGCGGTCGCCAACGGCCCAAAGTATGGAAGTCGGCTCGGGGTCATGAGCGTGACTTCGGCCGCTGGCCAACGAAACTTCCGCCAAAGGGTCATCTTCCGCCGTGCCACACCGACACCAGTGTCGGATTTTTCCACTGGCCCACGACCGCAAGGTCAAGGCGCTACAGCGTCCTTTGCGCGCCCAAAGGACGCGCGGCGCTGTTGAGCAACCGCTTTGTCCCCCGAACTGTCCGCTTTGAACGCTTGAAGGGGCACTGTGGCTGTGCGATAGGCACTCCACAAAGTAGAGAACCTTGCGGAGAGCGCTGACATGGCGGGTGGACGGGGCCTTATGGCCGGCAAGCGCGGCCTTATCCTTGGCATCGCCAACAATCGCTCGATCGCTTACGGCATCGCCAAGGCCTGTGTCGACCACGGCGCCGAGATCGCGCTGACCTATCAGGGCGAGGCGTTCAAGAAACGCGTCGAGCCGCTTGCCGCGGAACTGGGCGCGCATGTCGCCGGCCATTGCGATGTGACCGACCCGGCCAGCCTCGATGCGGTGTTCGCCGATATCGCCAGCCATTGGGGCAAGCTCGATTTCCTCGTCCACGCCATCGCCTTTTCCGACAAGGACGAGCTGACCGGCCGCTATGTCGAGACGACGCGCGACAATTTCCTGCGTACAATGGATATTTCGGTCTATTCCTTCACCACCATCGCCAAACGTGCCGAGGCGCTGATGACCGATGGTGGGTCGCTGCTGACGCTGACCTATTACGGCGCGGAAAAGGTGATGCCGCACTACAACGTCATGGGTGTTGCCAAGGCGGCACTCGAAGCCAGCGTGCGCTATCTGGCCGTCGATCTCGGCGCCAAGAAGATCCGTGTCAACGCGATCTCCGCCGGCCCGATCAAGACGCTTGCCGCATCCGGCATCGGCGATTTCCGCTATATCCTGAAGTGGAACGAATACAATTCGCCGTTGAAGCAGACGGTCACGCAGGAGGAGGTCGGCGATTCCGGCGTCTATTTCCTGTCCGACCTTTCGCGCGGCGTCACCGGCGAGATCCATCATGTCGATTCCGGCTATCATGTCGTCGGCATGAAGGCGGTCGACGCGCCGGATATTTCGACCGTCAAAGACTGACGCCACCGTCTGACCTCTTCCGGAAGACCCGATGTACCCGCTCGTCTATATCGTGCGCCACGGCCAGACGGCGTGGAACGCCGAGGCCCGGCTGCAGGGGCAGGCCGATACCGACCTCAACGAGCTTGGCCGCGAGCAGGCTAGCCGCAACGGGCGCAGGCTGGCCGAACTCATCGACAAGCCCGAAGATTTCGAATTTGTCGCCAGCCCGATGCGGCGCACGCGCGAGACGATGGAGCGCCTGCGCGCGGCGATGAAGCTCGATCCGCACGCCTATCGTACCGAGCCGCTGCTCGTAGAATTGAGCTTTGGCGACTGGCAGGGTTTCACCTTTGCCGAACTCGAGGCGAACGATCCCGGTTCGACCAGGCACCGACGCCTCGATAAATGGAACTTCCAGCCGCCCGGCGAAGGCGCCGAAAGCTATCAGATGCTGCTCGAACGGGTGAAGCCGTGGTTCGACGCGCTCGATCGCCAGACGGTCTGCGTGACCCATGGTGGCGTCATGCGCGCGCTGTTCCGCTTCGTGCTGGGGATGTCCGAACAAGATGCGGTCAGCATGGAAGTGCCGCAGGACCGCGTGCTCAGGCTGGACGGCCGGCGCCTGGAGTGGCTTTGAGACCGATGACGTAGCCTATGTTGAGATCAGGTCGGGCCGGCCTCAGCTGAATATCGACGCGCCCTATTCCGTCGATCCGGTGTCCGGCAGTTCCATGTCGGTGACGACGTTCTCGCCATTCGTCACGTCGTAGGCGAGGACGATGTCCATGCCTGGCTTCAGCGCATCGAGGTCGGTTTCGGCGTTCAGCTTGTAGGACTTGCCGTCGTCCAGCGTCAGCGTCAGCGCATCCTTGTCGACCTTCTTGATCAGGCCTTCGGTCTGGCCGGCGAAGGCGGCGGTGGAAATCAACAGCGTGGCGGCAACAGCGCCAATCAGGATACGCATCATCGTCCTCTTTAATCATTGCCGGTACAGCGGCTCGGTCCAACGGAACGGAACTGAGCAGAAACCAATCGAATGTGTCAAAACTAAATCCGCGGGATCACAGTTTGACCACTGTGGAAAACGCCAATAGAAGGCAGGCGACAGCGCCGCGCGTCCTCCTGGACGCGCAAAGGACGCTGTAGCACTTTTGATTTTGTGCATGATCCTTTCCGAAAATCGCTCCGATTTTCGGGGTCATGCGCTGAGCCGGCTCCGACGCCGGCAGGGCTGGTTCCATGTCGCACAACACGTTCGGCCATCTTTTCCGCGTCACCACCTGGGGCGAAAGCCACGGGCCGGCGCTGGGCTGCGTCGTCGACGGCTGTCCGCCAGGCATCCGCTTCACTCGCGACGAGATCCAGGCCGAACTCGACAAGCGCCGCCCCGGCCAGTCACGTTTTGTGACGCAGCGTCGCGAACCGGATGAGGTGAAGGTCCTGTCCGGCTTCATCCTCGATGAGGACGGTGAGACGATGATCACCACCGGCACGCCGGTGTCGATGCTGATCGACAATGTCGACCAGCGCTCCAAGGATTATGGCGACATAGCCCGTCAGTTCCGGCCGGGCCATGCCGATTACACTTACGAGGTCAAATACGGCCTGCGCGATTACCGCGGCGGCGGCCGCTCCTCGGCGCGTGAGACGGCGGCGCGGGTGGCGGCCGGAGCGCTTGCCCGCAAGGTCGTGCCCGGCATGGTGGTGCGCGGCGCGCTGGTGTCGATGGGCGATAAATCGATTGATCGCGCCAATTGGAACTGGAATTTCGTCGGCGACGCCGAAAACCCATTCTTCACTCCCGATCCGGCGTCCGTCGCCGTTTTCACCAAATATCTGGACGGCATTCGCAAGGCGGGCTCCTCGGTCGGTGCGGTCATCGAGATCGTCGCCGACGGCGTGCCGGCGGGGCTTGGCGCGCCGATCTATGCCAAGCTCGACCAGGACATCGCCGCCGGCCTGATGTCGATCAACGCCGTCAAGGGCGTCGAGATCGGCAACGGTTTCGAGGCCGCCCGCATCACCGGCGAGGAGAATGCCGATGAGATGCGCATGGGCAATGACGGCAAGCCGGTCTTCCTGTCCAACAATGCCGGCGGCATCCTCGGCGGCATCTCGACCGGCCAGGCGATCGTCGCGCGTTTCGCCGTCAAGCCGACCTCGTCGATCTTGACGCCGCGAAAGTCGATCGACAAGGACGGCAACGACGTCGAGATCATGACCAAGGGCCGCCACGATCCATGCGTCGGCATCCGCGCCGTGCCGATCGGCGAGGCGATGGTTGCCTGCGCCATTGCCGATCATTATCTGCGTCATCGGGGACAAACGGGAAGGGAGTAGGGGAGTAGGGGAGTAGGTTACGCAACTCCCACGACAGCATTTTTTCCTTTCCCCTACTCCCGTACTGCCCTACTCCCGTATTCCCTGCGAGCGAAGCGAGCACTTATGCCTTACGACCAGAAGAAAATCGTCGAAGCCCTGCGCGCCTTCGAGCGCGGCGAGATCGTCGTCGTCATGGACGATGACGGGCGCGAGAACGAGGGCGACCTGATCGTAGCCGCCGTCCATTGCACGCCGGAAAAGATGGCGTTCATCGTTCGCAACACGTCGGGCATCGTCTGCACGCCGATGCCGCGCGAGGAAGCAAAGCGGCTCAACCTGTCGCCGATGGTGGCCGACAATGATTCCGCCCACACCACCGCCTTCACCGTCAGCGTCGATTTCAAGCACGGCACCACGACCGGCATTTCGGCGGACGACCGCACGCTGACGGTGCGCAATCTCGCCAATGGCAATGTCGGCGCGTCCGATTTCGTGCGCCCCGGCCACATCTTTCCGCTGATCGCGCGCGAAGGCGGCGTGCTGATGCGTTCGGGCCATACCGAAGCCGCTGTCGACCTCTGCAAGCTCGCCGGCCTGCCGCCGGTCGGCGTCATTTCCGAGCTGGTCAATGATGACGGCACTGTCATGCGTGGCCCGCAGGTGCAGGCCTTCGCGGAAACGCACGGGTTGAAGCAGATTTCGGTTGCCGACCTAATCGCCTACCGGCAACGCAAGGAAACGCTGGTCGAGCGCGTCGCCTGTTCGGACATCGAGACGCCGGGCGGCAAGGCGCAGGTCTTCACCTACACGCTGCCCTGGGATTCCATGCATCACGTGGCGGTCGTCTTCGGCGATATCCGCGACGGCGTCGAGGTGCCGGTGCGCCTTCATTCCGAGGACGTGGTCAGCGACGTCTTCGGCACCAGCCACCGGCTGGACGCCATCATGAAGGCGATGGGCGAGCGCCAGCGCGGCGTCATCGTCTATCTGCGCGAAGGCTCGGTCGGCGTCGCCCATCAGGAGCGCAAGCGCCCGGCTGCCGGCGACCGCGAGGATCACGAAGAGGCTCGTCGCCGCGAAAACGAATGGCGCGAGATCGGCCTCGGCGCGCAAATCCTCAAGGATCTCGGCATTTCCTCGATAAACCTGATCGCCTCGCGCGAGCGCCATTATGTCGGCCTCGAAGGCTTTGGCATCCACATCGCCAAGACCGAGATTCTTTAGGCCATTCTCACGGTGCTGGTATGCGCCCGGCCCCGGCTCGGGCCGGACGCACCGGAAACTATTCCGCAGCGACCGCGGCTGCGTCGCATGCAGCCATGTCGCAGTTCGGCGCGGCAAGGCTGCGCTGGCCGGCGAGCACGATGACCAGCGCGATTGTGCCCGATGCCACCGATACCCAGAACCCGTTCTGCGCGCCGAAAGCGTCCACCACCCAGCCGGCGGCGAACGAGCCGAGCGCCATGCCGATGCCGATGCCGGTCATCACCCAGGTCACGCCTTCGGTCAGCACCGCCTCGGGCACGCGCCGTTCGATCAGGCCAAATGCCGTGATGAAGGTCGGCGAGATCGCCGCGCCGCTGACGAAGACGGCCAGTGCCAGCAGCGGTACTGTGTCGGCGACGAGCAGCGGCAGCGTGGTAAGCGCAATGATGGCGATTGCGATGCCAAGCTGAAGTTGCAGCGGCAGTTTCAGGTTCAGGGCGCCAATGATGATGCCGACGACGAACGATCCGAGCGCGTAGACGCCGATGACGAAGCTGGCGGCCCCTGGCTGGCCAAGCTCCTTGGTGATCGCCACCGTGCTCACCTCCGTGGTGGCGAAGGTCGCGCCGATGAAGATCAGGGCCAAGGTGATGATCTGGACCGGCCGCAGGCGGATTGCCGAGCCGCCTGAACCATGTTCCACCGGTCGGGCTCGCGGTTCGGTCGAGCGCTGCAGGATGAAGGCCGTCGAACCGAAGGCGAGGAACAATGTGCTCGCGAGCACTCCCGCTTCCGGGAAAAGCGCGACGCTCAGCCCTACCGACAGCGATGCGCCGGCGATGTACACCAGTTCGTCCGCCGCCGACTCGAAGGCGAACGCCGTGTTCAGCTCGGGGCGGTTGCGAAAAATCTCGGTCCAGCGTGCGCGCACCATTGCCGGGATGCTGGGCATGACGGCGGCGAGCAGCGCCGAGACGAATAGCGTCCATATCGGCCAATGCTGATTGGCCGCCGCAATCAGGATTGCGAAAGCGAGCGTGGAAATCACAGTGGTCGGCACCACAATCCGCGTCTGGCCGAGGCGGTCCACCAGCCGTGATACCTGCGGGGCGACGAAAGCGTTGGCCAGCGCATATGTCGCGGAGACGGCGCCGGCCAGCCAGTACTCGCCATCGGTCTGCGACAGCATTGCGACGATCCCGATCGGAGCCATGGCGATCGGCAGCCGGGCAACGAAGCCGGCCGCGGCGAAGCCCTTGGCGCCGGGCGCGCGAAAGATCTGGGAATAGGGATTTTGCATGGTCTGGCTCCTCGACAACGGCCGGTTCGGCGATTACATACGTGGCGTATGAGTTTAAATAGATCATACGCGGCGTATGTCAATTGGCATACGAGACGTATGTTAATAGGGCCAGAGCATGCATAGACCACGCAAGGAGATGATTGCCGAAACCCGCGCCAAGCTGATCGGGGCGGCGCGCCAGGCCTTCGGCACGCTCGGCTATGCCGAAGCCTCGATGGACGATTTCACGGCATCGGCCGGGCTGACGCGCGGTGCGCTCTATCATCACTTCGGCGACAAGAAGGGCCTACTCCAGGCGGTCATTGCCGAGATCGATGCCGAAATGTCGGCCCGGCTGAAGGTCGTTTCGGCCAAGCCGGACAATCTCTGGCAGGGCTTTGTCGACGAATGCACCGCTTATATCGAGATGGCGCTGGAGCCGGAGATCCAGCGTATCGTGCTTCGCGACGGGCCGGCGGTGCTCGGCGATCCATCGCAATGGCCAAGCCAGAGCACATGCATCCGCTCGATGACAGAGAGCCTGCAAAGACTGAGCGACGAGGGGACAATTCTCGCCGTCGATCCCGAAGCCGCGGCAAGGCTGGTCAGCGGCGCCTCGCTGCATGCGGCGCAGTGGATCGCAAATTCGAACGATCCCGAAGCGACGTCGAAGAAGGCAGTGAAGGCATTCAAGGTTCTTCTGGAAGGGCTGCTCAATCGCACCGGCAAGCTGCCTAAGCCTGATCGATCGTCAGCGAAGCAGCCCCAGATTGACCGATCACCGGCCTGAGGTCGTTCTTTTCGCCGATCCCAGGCGGCTCGCGGTGGGCTCAGCCGACGCCGATTGCCTAAACCCTGTTGAACATCGCCTCACCAGCGCGCGAAAACATGGCCAAAGCGGCGAGGCGCGCCTATATCGGGGCATGGTCACGAGACTTTACACCCACCCGATTTTCCTCGAGCACATAACACCGCCCGGTCATCCGGAGCGGCCGGACCGTTTGCGCGCCATAGAGCGTGTGCTTGACGACGAGGCCTTCGCGGCGCTCGATCGCGTCCAGGCGCCCGAAGGCGACGAGGCAACCATCCTCTACGCGCATCCGCCCGAATTCGTCGAACGTGTCCGCGCAGCGATTCCGGACACCGGCATCGCCCGTATCGACGCCGACACCACCGCCAGCCCGAAGAGCTGGCAGGCGGCCGTGACCGCGATCGGCGCAGCCAACGCCGCGGTCGACGACGTCTTCACCGGCCGTGCCGAAAACGTCTTCGTCGCCGCACGGCCGCCCGGCCATCATGCCGAAAAGACCACCTCCATGGGTTTTTGCCTGTTCAACACCGCCGCGATCGCGGCACGCTACGCGCAGAAGAACCATGGCGCCGACCGCGTCGCCGTCGTCGACTGGGATGTGCATCACGGCAACGGCACGCAGGACATTTTCTGGGACGATCCATCAGTGCTCTATTGCTCGACACACCAGATGCCGCTTTACCCGGGAACCGGGGCCGTGAGCGAAACCGGCGCCGGCAACATCGTCAACGCGCCGCTGGCGCCGCAGAGCGGCAGCGATAGTTTCCGCGACGCCTTTCTGTCACGCATCCTGCCGGCGCTCGACAATTTTGCGCCCGACCTCATCATCATCTCCGCCGGTTTCGATGCCCACCACCGCGATCCGCTGGCCGAGATCAACCTGACCGAGGATGATTTCGACTGGGCGACCGGCCAGTTGCTCGAACGAGCCGGGCGCCGTAGCCGCAACCGGCTCGTCAGCGTGCTCGAGGGCGGCTACGATCTGCAGGGATTGGCATTTTCAGTCGCCGCCCATGTCGGGCGGCTGATGAAGGGATAGATGATGGCTGGTGAGACCAACGAGGACGTCAAGGCGATGAGCTTCGAGCAGGCGCTCGAGGCGCTGGAGAGGATCGTCGACGATCTGGAGCGCGGCGACGTTCCGCTCGACCAGTCGATCCGCATCTACGAGCGCGGCGAGGCGCTGAAGGCGCATTGCGACCGGCTGCTGAAGGCGGCCGAGGACAAGGTCGAGAAAATCAGGCTGTCGCGTGACGGCAAGCCCGTGGGGACAGAGCAGTTGGACGCGGATTGAGGCGCGGCGTCGAACGACAATTTTGCTTACCGGCTTTGGACATCATCACGATTGAGGGTAAAACTCATCCCGTTTGAAACGGCTCCAGGACGAGAGGAGATTGCGAGCGATGTGCAGAAACATCAAAACCCTGTTCAATTTCGATCCGCCGGCAACCAATGACGAGGTCCGCGACGCCGCGCTTCAGTTCGTCCGCAAGCTGAGCGGAACGACGCGGCCGTCGAAACAGAACCAGCATGCGTTCGACCATGCCGTCGAGGCCATTGCCGCCTCGGCGCGCGAATTGCTCGACAGCCTCGAGACGACGCAGCATCCGCGCAATCGCGAAGAGGTGGCGGCCAAGGCGAAGGCCAAATCTGCACTTCGCTTCGCCTGAGGGGACCGCGTGAGCTTCTTTCCCGGAAACGATCCGCAGATGGGCGATGCCTTCGCCAGCGATCAGATCGAGCTGATGGTCATTCCGAACGCCAAGGATATTGGCGGATTTCAGGTTCGCCGCGCCTTGCCGACGGCCAGGCGCCGGCTGGTCGGACCCTTCATCTTCTTCGACCGCATGGGTCCAGCCGTACTGCGAGCGGGCCAGGCGCTCGACGTGCGTCCGCACCCACATATCGGCCTGTCTACGGTGACTTACCTGTTCGATGGCAAGATCAGGCACCGCGATTCGCTCGGCACCGAGATGGTAATCCAGCCCGGGGACGTGAATTTGATGACCGCCGGCCGTGGCATCGTCCATTCGGAGCGGACGCCGGAAGAACTGCGCGGCGCGCCGATGTCGGTTTCCGGCCTGCAGACATGGCTGGCGCTGCCGGACGGCAAGGAAGAGGTCGCGCCGGTCTTCGAGAACACCGCGGCCCTGCGCCTGCCCGAAATCGATGCGGAGGGCGTTAGCGGCCGTGTGATCATCGGTGCGTTTTCCGGACTGCGCTCCCCGGTCGCCACCGCTTCGGACACGCTTTATGCCGATCTCAGGCTGGCGCCGGGTGCCAGCGTGAAAATCCCGGCCGATGCCGAGGAGCGCGCCATCTATACGCTGGAAGGCGAGGTTTCGATATCCGGTGACCGCTTCCCGGCCGAGCGGCTGCTGGTTTTCCGGCCCGGCGATGAGATCGTTGTCTCATCGGAACGCGGCGCCCATTTCATGCTGTTTGGCGGCGCCTCGCTCGGTTCGAAACGCTATATCTGGTGGAATTTCGTATCGTCCTCAAAGGAACGCATCGAGCAGGCGAAAGAAGAATGGAAGACAGGCCGCTTCGATATCGTTCCTGGAGACGAGCAAGAGTTCATCCCGCTGCCCGAAAGCTGATGCGCGTTACCGCCACATTTACATTCGCCGGCCAGCGGCATATTTCACGATGAACAGAAAATCTGACCAGGCTCGCAAACAGTGAACGCAAAGCCCGATACGCCGCTTCTCGACAAGGTCCGCGTCCCAGCCGATTTGCGCACGCTTGCCGAAGGCGACCTGCCGCAGCTGGCGTCAGAGCTTCGCGCCGAACTGATCGACGTCGTTTCCCACACCGGCGGCCACCTCGGCGCCGGCCTTGGCGTCGTCGAACTGACCGTCGCGCTGCACTACGTCTTCAACACGCCGGACGACCGGCTGATCTGGGACGTCGGCCACCAGGCCTATCCGCACAAGATCCTGACCGGCCGCCGCGACCGCATCCGCACGCTGCGGCAGGAGGGCGGCCTGTCCGGCTTCACGCGTCGCGTCGAGAGCGAATACGATCCGTTCGGCGCAGCCCACTCCTCGACCTCGATTTCAGCCGGCCTCGGCATGGCGATGGCGCGCGATCTGTCCGATGGCCGCAACAATGTCATTGCCGTCATCGGCGACGGCGCCATGTCGGCCGGCATGGCCTATGAGGCGATGAACAATGCCGGCGCACTCGATGCCCGGCTGATCGTCATCTTGAACGACAACGATATGTCGATCGCTCCGCCGACCGGCGCAATGAGCGCCTATCTGGCCCGTCTGGCGTCGGGCAAGACCTATCTGGGCTTGCGCGATTTCGGCAAGAAGCTGACGTCGTATCTCGGCGAGCGCGCCGATCGCGCCATCAAGCGAGCGGTCGAGCATGCGCGCGGTTACGTCACCGGCGGCACGTTGTTCGAGGAAATGGGGTTCTACCACATCGGCCCGATCGACGGTCACAACCTCGAGCACCTGATCCCGGTGCTGAAGAACGTCCGCGACAATGCCGACGGCCCGGTGCTGATCCACGTCGTGACCCAGAAGGGCAAGGGCTACGCCCCGGCCGAGGCGGCGGCCGACAAATATCATGGCGTCAACAAATTCGACGTCATCACCGGCGCCCAGGCCAAGGCGCCCGCCAATGCGCCGAGCTACACCAAGGTGTTTGCCGAAAGCCTGATCCAGGAGGCCCGAGAGGACGACCGCATCGTCGCCATCACCGCCGCCATGCCGAACGGCACCGGGCTTGACCTGTTCGGCGAAGCGTTTCCGGCGAGGACCTTCGATGTCGGCATCGCCGAGCAACATGCGGTGACCTTCGCCGCCGGCCTTGCCACGGAAGGCTTCAGGCCTTTCGCGGCGATCTACTCGACCTTCCTGCAGCGCGCCTACGACCAGGTCGTCCACGACGTGGCGATCCAGAAATTGCCGGTGCGCTTTCCGATCGATCGCGCCGGCTTCGTCGGCGCCGATGGTGCCACCCATTGCGGCGCCTTCGACACGACCTTCCTGGCGACGCTGCCCGGTTTCGTCGTCATGGCCGCGGCCGATGAGGCCGAGCTGCGCCACATGGTACGCACCGCTGCAAGCTACGATGACGGCCCGATCGCCTTCCGCTACCCGCGCGGTAACGGCGTTGGTGTCGAGATGCCGCAACGCGGCTCGGTATTGGAGATCGGCAAGGGCCGGATCGTCAGGGAAGGCACCAAGGTTGCGCTGCTTTCCTTCGGCACCAGGCTGCAGGATTGCCTGGCCGCGGCCGAGGAGCTTGGCGCGGCCGGGCTTTCGACCACGGTCGCCGATGCCCGTTTTGCCAAGCCGCTCGACGAGGACCTGATCCGGCGGCTGGCCCGTTCGCACGAGATACTGGTGACGGTGGAAGAGGGCGCGGTCGGCGGCTTCGCCAGCCATGTGCTGCAGTTCCTGGCCCATGAAGGGCTGCTGGAGAGCGGCCTGAAGGTGCGCCCGCTGGTGCTGCCCGATACATTTGTCGACCATGCCAAGCCGGAAAAGATGTATGCCGATGCCGGGCTGGACAGCGCCGGCATCGTGCGCACCGTGTTCGTGGCGCTGGGGCATACCGCGCAGGCCCAGCGCGCCTAGCTTTTAGACGCATTCCCGCGACGCCGACGCGATTCAACTTGGCTGCAAGATGCCAGTCTGAATCAAATTCTCAACTGCTTGAATAAAATTGCCGGCGGACGGTCGTAAGATGCTGTTTACGCTGCCGTTTGGTGATCTGCTTACCGTGTCCTTTGGCCGTTTTTCAACGCCGCCCTGCTAGAAGGCAACCAGGCAGCGGAAAGCAGAACAATGAGATCGCTTTTGGGCGGCATCGCGCTTGCGGCCATCTTCGTCTTGTCGGCTACAGCCGAAACGCGCTACGACCGCAAACTCGAAAAGGCGGTGATGGGCATCGTCGCCGGTAAGATCGGCGAAATCCGCGGCGGCTTTTCCTACAAGCAGGCGCCGCAATTCGTCGTCGTGCCCGATACCTTGCCGAAGACGTCCAGTTCCGCTGACCGACCGCGCACACAGGTGTCCGGCGACAGCAGCGACGGTCTGACGCCGGCCGTCGAACGGCGGGTTTCGCGGACCATATTCTAAAGCATGATCCCGAAGAGACTCTAGAAACTAGAACCACATGTCCCGCACACAGCGACCATCTCTCGGCAAATCCTCGAATGTATCGAGACCCTCGAAATGGTCGATCGGGAGATCGGCGACGGCCTCGGGCGGCGCAAGCCTCACATTGACGGCGATGCGGTAGCGCCCAGCCGCCTCGGGATGCAAACCGCGCCAGGCCAGGACGCAAGCGCAGGTTGGGCAGAAGAGAATCTCAAGCGAAGGATGAGCCTTTCCGACGCGCCGATAGGCGCTTACGGGCCCGGCAAGGCGGATGCGTTCGTCGACATAGTCGTAAGCCCAGAGCGTGCCGTAGCGACGGCAAAGTGTGCAATTGCAGGCAGTGATCGAACCGGGATCGCCCTCCAGGGTCCAGTGGGCTGCGCCGCAGTGGCAGGTTCCCGTCAGCATGTTCCTCCTCCACGTTTCGACGGCTAAACGGCATCTCTTTCTTAGCATTGCGTCGGGTCTCGTGCGAGGCTCGACAAACAGCGCAGCGGCTTGATGCGCTCACCGCCTTTCCAACTATGCCTTGTCTGATCGCCAAATTCCTTGCCATCATCGTTGGCTTTCGCCATGAAGGCCGATGACTTCCCTTCCGCCAGCCAGCATACGCCAGCGGCTCGACGAATTGCTCGTCCAGCGCGGCCTGTTTGCCAGCCGCTCGCGTGCCCGCGACGCGGTCGAGCGCGGCACCGTGACGGTCGATGGCATCGTCGCCCTCAAGCCGGGCCAGGCCGTTCTGCTTGAGTGCAACATCGTCGTTGACGATCCGGCGCAAGGTTACGTGTCGCGCGCTGCACTGAAGCTGAAGGCTGGTCTCGACCATTTCGCCCTCGACCCCACCGGCAGCGAAGCGCTCGATGTCGGCGCCTCGACCGGCGGCTTCACGCAGGTGCTGCTCGAACGCGGCGCGGCGCATGTCACGGCGATCGATGTCGGGCACGGCCAGATGCACTCCAACATCGCCGGCGATCCGCGCGTGACGGTAATTGAAGGCCTGAATGCGCGCGAACTGTCGGCCGCCGATCTCGGCGGCCGTGTGCCGGATTTCATCGTCTCGGATGTCAGCTTCATATCGCTGAAACTGGCGCTGCCGCCGGCGCTTGCCTTGGCCAGGAATAGCGCAAAAGCTGTGTTTCTGGTCAAGCCGCAATTCGAGGCCGGCCGCGAGGCGATCGGCAAGGGCGGCCTGCTGAAGGACCCCTATGATGCGGCGCGCATTGCCGGCCTGATGCAGGACTGGCTCGATGCCATTCCCGGCTGGCGCTCGCTGGGGCTTCATCTGTCACCGATAGAGGGCGGCGACGGCAACCGCGAGTTCCTGCTCGGCGGCATCAAGGACGTCGAGACCCAGAAGCGATGAGCACCCGTTTCACGATCGCAAGGTTGGGCTCGCAGGGCGACGGCATCGCCGAGACAGAAACCGGCGAGGTTTTCATTCCGTTCGCGCTGCCGGGAGAGGTCGTCACCGCCGCGCGGGAGAAAGATCGCGCCACCTTGATGTCGGTCCTTGAGGCTTCGCCGTTGCGGGTCGATCCGCCGTGCCGGCATTTCGGCGCGTGCGGCGGCTGCGCCGTCCAGCATCTCGAGACTGAAGCCTATCACCGGTGGAAGCGCGAAAAGGTCGTGCATGCGCTGAAGAGCAAGGGCATCGCTTGCGATGTCGGGGCGCTGGTGCCGTGCGCGCCGCACACGCGCCGCCGCGTCGTCTTCACCGCCCGGCGGAGCGAGGCGGGAATGCAGTTCGGCTTCGTTCGCGCGCTGTCATCCGAGATCATCTCGATCGAGGAATGCCCGATCTCGCTGCCGCAGATCGTCGCTGCGCTCGACCGTTTGAGGATGCTTGCCGGACTGATCTGCACCACGACCAAATCGTTCCACATGGCGGTGACGGTGACCGGTTCCGGCCTCGATGTCGCGGTTCACGATTCCGGCAAGCTCGGCGAGAACCAGCGCCGCGTCGCTTCCAACTTCGTCATCGCCGAGGGGCTAGCCAGGCTGTCGGTCGACGGCGAGATCATTATCGAACCAAAGAAACCGGTCGTCCTGTTTGGCGGCGTCGCCGTCGCAGTGACTCCGGGCGCTTTCCTGCAGGCGACCGAGGCTGCCGAACAGGCGATGGCCAACATTGTCGGCCAGCATTTCGCGCGCGCCAAAAAGGTCGCCGATCTCTTCGCCGGCTGCGGCAGCTTCGCGCTGCGCCTGGCCGCAAGATCGGAGGTTCACGCGGTGGAAGGCGATGCGGCAGCACTCGCGGCGCTTGACCGGGCATTCCGTTTCGCCAGCGGCCTGAAGCGGGTGACCGGCGAACGTCGCGACCTGTTCCGGAGGCCGCTCACATTCAAGGAGTTGAATGCCTTTGACGGCGTTGTCTTCGACCCCCCTCGCGCCGGCGCCGAGGACCAGTCGAAGCAGATCGCGCGCTCCGACGTGCCGCTCGTCGCCGCGGTATCTTGCAATCCGGTAACGCTGGCGCGGGACCTACGCATCCTCATGGACGGCGGCTACACCCTGAAGAGCGTGACGCCGATCGACCAGTTCCTGTGGTCGCCGCATGTCGAGGCCGTGGCGCTGTTGGAGAAGCCGAGACGAAGGCGCTAGCAGCCAGGGCTTGAAACGCGCACCAAAAAAGCACATTTTAAGCGCACGTCGTTCAAACTGTGCTAGGAAATTGCCATGAGCACCGCAGCCTTCGAAATTTCGGCATCGCGCTTCGGCGAGGAGCGGGCGCCGTTTCTCTCTCCAAGGCGGGTCGCTGAACTGCTAGGGGTCAATATGACAGAACTGGCGGGGCTGACCGGTCTCGCGCGCAACACGCTTGCCGCCAAGTCCGGTGCGCGCAAGGTCGACGCCGCATTGAGTCCCATCGTCCGTATCCTGGCGATGGCCGGCGAGATGGCCGGTGATGAACATCGTGCGGCGATCTGGTTCAAGCATCAGCCGATCCCCGGTTGGGCCGGAAAGACCGCCTACGATCTGGTTCGCGAAGGCAAGACGGACAAGGTGCTTGCCTATCTGGAGGCAGTCCGCTCCGGCATCTATGCCTGAAACCAGGCTGACCCTGTGGCGCGCTTTTGTGCCGCGCTGGGCACATCTGCCGAGTGACGGCGCGGCCCGCTTCGGCGGCCGCTGGAATCCGATTGGCGCGCCGGCGATCTACGCCGCCCGGGAACTGTCCACGGCTTGGGCCGAGTACAATCAGGGTTTCGTCCAGCATCCGGCGCTGATTGCACAGTTGGAACTATCAGGCGCCCGGCTGGCCGACCTGACAGACGCCGATACGCTGGCGAAGCTTGGTGTAACGGCCGACATTCACCGATGCGAATGGCGCGACATGCTGGATAGAGGCTTTGTGCCCGAGACGCACCAGCTGAGAGACCGCTTGCTTGCCGACGGGCTGCACGGCGTGATCTACCCGTCCTTCATGTCGCCCGGCGGCACATGCGTCGCGCTGTGGCGCTGGAGCGAAAACGATGCTCCAGGTCTTGAAATCATCGATCCCGACCATCGCCTGCCGAAAACAGCGGCTTCATGGCTTTAGGGCAGTTCGAGCCGCGGCGAGCACACCCGCCTCCATCTCTTCCAACGTCTTCGGCCTGCCTTTGTGGGGCAGGGATCCAAACACGTCCTCTGGCCGCGTTAAAGGCAAGACTGGAACAGGCAGTACGACTTGATCGTCGGTCGAACTGGTGACTTCTAGCTTTTCTCCGGCAGCGGTCACAGTTCCTCTCCCGACATAACAAAGATGCTGATCGCGCGCTGAATTCAAGGCTGCATAGCCAGACGGTGCTAGCCTGCGCCTGAAAGGACGCGCTCGACGAAGGCGGGCACCACTTGTGTCGCCGGCCCTTCCATCTGCTCGTCGAAACGGGAGGCCCAGCCGGCGCATTTCAGATTGAGTTCGGCTGTTAGGGCTCCGGCCGCGCGTGCCTCCTCCACGAAACCTGCTGCCGGGTAGACACTCCCACTGGTGCCGATGGCCACGAACAGGTCGCAGCGCCTCAGCGCTTCGCCGATCTCCTCCATGCGGTAAGGCATTTCGCCGAACCAGACCACGTCAGGCCTCAATTGACCTTTTGCACCACACGCTGGACAGGCCGAATGGGCAGCGATGTCGTCAGCCCAGGTGCTGCTTTGCCCGCAGCTCAGGCAAAGGGCATGGCCCAGTTCTCCATGCATATGGATCAGTTTGCGCGAACCGGCGCGCTCATGCAGGTCGTCGATATTCTGCGTGACGACGAGGACGTCGCCTGGGAATTTCTGCTCGAGCTTGGCCAGCGCGGCGTGTGCCGCATTCGGCTCGACGCTGCCCATCTGCCGCCGGCGCATATTGTAGAAATCCTGCACCTTTACGGGGTCGCGCACAAAACCTTGCGGCGTGGCCACGTCCTGCAGGTCGTATTTCGCCCAGACCCCGTCGGGATCCCGGAACGTGGCGACGCCCGATTCCGCGGAAATGCCGGCGCCTGTCAGGATGACGATTTTGGCTTTGGACATGGTCGAAGACACCGGGCATTCGGAACATCATTTAGAAGGCGATGTTACCGGAACGCGCCAGCGGCATCAAACCCTGGTGCCGCCGACTGTCATCTGGTTCATCCTGAGATGCGGCTGGCCGACGCCGACCGGCACGCCCTGTCCGGCCTTGCCGCACATGCCGATGCCGGTGTCGAGCTTCATGTCGTTGCCGATCATCGCCACACGATGCATGGCATCCGGCCCGTTGCCGATCAGCATGGCGCCCTTGATCGGTTGCGTCACCTTGCCGTTCTCGATCATGTAGGCTTCGGTGCAGCCGAACACGAACTTGCCCGAAGTGATGTCTACCTGGCCGCCACCGAACGACACGGCATAGATGCCGTTCTTGACCGAGGCGATGATCTCGTCCGGCTCCATGTCGCCTGCTGTCATGTAGGTGTTGGTCATGCGCGGCATCGGTTCGTGCGCATAACCTTGGCGTCGCCCGTTGCCGGTGGCTTTCATGCCCATTAGCCGGGCGTTCTGACGATCCTGCATGTAGCCGACCAGCTTGCCATCGTCGATCAGCACGTTATGGGCCGATGGCGTGCCCTCATCATCGACGGTAAGCGAGCCACGCCGCTCGGGCATGGTGCCGTCGTCAACGACGGTGACGCCTTTCGCTGCCACCTGCTGGCCAAGCAGGCCGGCAAAGGCCGACGTCTTCTTGCGGTTGAAATCGCCCTCCAGCCCGTGGCCGACCGCCTCGTGCAACATGACGCCCGGCCAGCCGCTCGACAGCACGATGTCGAAAGTGCCGGCAGGTGCTGGAACCGCTTCGAGATTGACCAGCGCTTGCCGCAATGCCTCCTTGGCCGCGTGCCGCCAGCTGTCCTCGATCAGGAATTCACCAAAATCCTTGCGGCCTCCCATGCCGTAGGAGCCGCTCTCCTGGCGGTCGCCGTCGCCGACCACCACCGACACGTTGATCCTGACCAGCGGACGGATGTCGCGCACCATCTGGCCGTCGGCGCGCACGATCTCGACATGCTGCCAGGAGGCGGCGAGCGACGCCGTCACCTGCCTGACGCGCGGATCCTCGGCCCGCAGCCATGCATCGATTTCCTGAAGCAGCTTGGCCTTGGCCTCGAAGGAAGGCGAGGGGATAGGGTTTCCGTCGCCGTAGAGATGGCGGTTGGTGCGGGCAGGCGCTGCGGCAAGCGTACCGGAATAGCCGCTCTTCACCGTCGAAACGGCATCGGCGGCGCGCAGCAGCGAGGCTTCGGAGAGATCGCTGGAATGGGCGTAGCCGCTGGCTTCGCCGGCGACGGCGCGCAGGCCGAAACCCTGGTCGGTGTTGAAATTCGCGGTCTTCAGCTTGCCATTGTCGAACATCAGCGATTCGCTTTCGCTATATTCGAGAAACAGTTCGCCGTCGTCGGCGCCGTTAATAGTCTCGGCAACGATTTGCTTGATGCGATCGTCGGAAATGTCAAATTGGCCGATCAGGCTGTTCATGGCAGGTCCATTCGCAGGAGGATTGTTTCCCACGATGTAGGCGCGAAGGCCCGCACAGACAATCTGAAATGAGATTTGCCGTGACCTCGGCCGGTCAACATCACTGGATCATGCTACAAGACCCAGTCTCAAGGCAGGGCGGCGAAGCCGTCGGCGAAACCCTTGAGGTCGACGGGAATGCCGATGCCCTCTTCCGGCGTCTGGAAGACGATGAAGGTGGCGGACGTACCGGTCTTCAGCGTGTCGAGCAGCGGCTTTTCCAGGATGACCTCGGCATAGCAGCCGTCCTGGAAACAGCGCACGAAATAGGCGCGGCCGATATCCTTGCCGTCGACATTGAGGCCGAGGCCGTTGGGCAACAGCACGCCGAGCGGCGCCAGCACACGCAGGATTTCGGCCTTGTTGTCGGCTGTGCGCAGCACGACAACGGAAAGACCCATTTCCGGACGGTCCTCGGCGACGACGTTCTGCATCATCACGCATTGTTCGGATGTAGCACCGGCGGGCGTATCGCAGATGATCGACCACGCCCCATGCGTTGACTTCACCGTGCCGCTTGGCTGCGCGGCATTGGCCAGGCCGGCGCCGGACAAGGCTATTGCGGCGGCAACAAAGATGACCTTCGCCAAGGTTCTCGAAAGCCAAGGGTTCATGACGGCTCCATTGCGAATCACGGCACTTTAAGCCGCACTAAACCCAAGTAAAGGACGAGACCCCAGCGATCTGCCCCGACACAGGCGACAATGCGCTTTTCAGTGCCAATTTCGCCCTAATTGCGACGGCTCCGCACGCCGCGCGGCTCATTCTACCCGGATGCCGCTCCGGTGATTCGCGGCAAGCAGTCACCGCACGAAGCCACAGCCGCGCTTGCGCGCAAAAATGCCGCACGGGTTCCGGCGCTCCTTTCTTGCGGAGGCAAATAGAGTATGGTTTGAACCAGCCTTGAATTGTCCGGGATTCCCGTCCCGGCATTGTTCGACATTCTTGCGGTCCGATCGCGAGGAACTGGGAGATGACGAGGGCGATGAGAAAATTCCTGGCAACCGCCAAAATCGTAGCTAGTGCCGCCGCCACGTTGTTTGCCGCTGCATCCGCTCATGCAGCCCAGCCCCAACCTTGGGAAACCAGTTTTCAGCCTCCGGCAACCGACATTATGCGGCAGATCGAGTGGTTCGGGAACTACTCTTTCGCGTTCATCATTGTGATCACCGCCTTGGTGCTTTTCCTGATCGCCTACTGCATTTTGCGGTTCCGGGCGAGCGTCAACCCGACGCCGTCGCGCACCAGCCACAACACGCTGATCGAGGTCATCTGGACTGTCGGTCCCGTGGTCATCCTGCTCTGTCTCGCCATTCCCTCGTTCCAGCTGCTGACCGCGCAATACACGCCGCCGGAAGAAGCCAAGCTGACCGTCAAGGCGACCGGCAATCAGTGGAACTGGGACTACGAATACCAGGTCGACAACACGCTTTCCTTTAATTCCGCGATCCTTCAGGATGCCGACAGGGCTGCTGCCGGCAAGGAAGATCGCGCCGAGTATCCGCGCCTGCTCGCCGTCGACAATGAGATGGTGGTGCCGGTCAGCACCATGACCCGCGTGCTGGTGACGGCGACCGACGTCATTCACGCCTTTGCCATGCCGTCCTTCGGCATCAAGACCGACGCGGTGCCGGGCCGCATCAACGAGGTCTGGTTCAAGGCCGACAAGGAAGGCCTCTATTACGGCCAGTGCTCGGAACTCTGCGGCAAGGACCACGCCTTCATGCCGATCGCCATTCGCGTCGTCTCCGATGCACAATACAAGACCTGGCTGGCGGCAGCCAAAACCGACCTTCCCGGCGCCAACAAGGCGCTGATGGCCGAGGTCGATGGCACGAACAAGGTAGCGGCCGCCGGCAATTGATGCCGCGACCAGAAAAGATTCAGGGAACGGAGCCGACCATGGCGCACGCTGCAGCTCACGACGACCACGACCACAAGCCGTATCATGGCTGGGTCCGGTGGGTGTATTCGACCAACCACAAGGACATCGGTACGCTTTATCTGATCTTCGCGATCATGGCGGGCTGCATCGGTGGCGCCTTGTCGGTCGTCATGCGCATGGAATTGCAGGAGCCGGGCATCCAGATATTCACTGGCCTGGCGCAGATGGTCTACGGCATGAATGGCGACGCCGCCATCGACGGGGGCAAGAGCATGTACAATGCTTTCACCACCGCGCATGCGCTGATCATGATCTTCTTCATGGTGATGCCGGCGCTGATCGGCGGCTTTGCCAACTGGATGGTGCCGATCATGATCGGCGCGCCGGATATGGCCTTCCCGCGCATGAACAACGTCTCGTTCTGGCTGCTGCCGCCGGCTTTCATCCTGCTGATTTTCTCGGCCTTCGTTCCGAGTGCGCCCGGCGCCTACGGCGTCGGCGGCGGCTGGACGCTTTACCCGCCGCTGTCGACATCGGGCCAGCCCGGACCGGCCATGGACCTGGCGATCCTGTCAATCCACATCGCCGGCGCCTCCTCGATTCTTGGCGCCATCAACTTCATCACCACCATCTTCAACATGCGCGCGCCCGGCATGACAATGCACAAGATGCCGCTGTTCGCCTGGTCGGTGCTGATTACCGCCTTCCTGCTGCTGCTGTCGTTGCCGGTGCTGGCCGGCGGCATCACGATGCTGTTGACCGACCGCAATTTCGGCACCACCTTCTTCGCCCCGGACGGCGGCGGCGATCCGATCCTGTTCCAGCACCTGTTCTGGTTCTTCGGCCATCCGGAGGTCTACATTCTGATCCTGCCGGGTTTCGGTATCATCAGCCATATCATCTCGACCTTTTCGAGGAAGCCGGTGTTTGGCTATCTCGGCATGGCCTATGCGATGGTTGCCATCGGCGCGGTGGGCTTCATCGTCTGGGCCCACCACATGTACACGACGGGCCTGTCGCTCGACACCCAGCGCTATTTCGTCTTCGCCACCATGGTCATCGCGGTGCCGACGGGTGTGAAGATCTTCTCGTGGATCGCCACTATGTGGGGCGGGTCGATTTCGCTCAAGACCCCAATGCTGTGGGCGATCGGCTTCATCTTCCTGTTCACTGTTGGCGGCGTCACCGGCGTGCAGCTGGCCAATGCCGGCCTCGACCGCCCGCTGCACGACACCTATTTCGTGGTCGCGCACTTCCACTACGTGCTGTCGCTGGGCGCGGTCTTCGCGATCTTCGCCGGCTGGTACTACTGGTTCCCGAAAATGACCGGCTACATGTACTCGCCGGTGATCGCAAACACCCACTTCTGGGTCACTTTCGTCGGCGTCAACCTGGTCTTTTTCCCGCAGCACTTCCTCGGGCTTTCCGGTATGCCGCGTCGTTATATCGACTATCCCGATGCCTTCGCCGGCTGGAATATGGTGTCGTCCTACGGCTCGTACATCTCGGCTGTCGGCGTCGTCATCTTCCTGTTCGGCGTCTTCGAGGCGTTCCAGAAGAAGCGGGTCGCCGGCGCCAATCCTTGGGGCGAGGGTGCGACCACGCTGGAATGGCAGCTGCCTTCGCCGCCGCCGTTCCATCAGTGGGAACAGTTGCCGAAGATCAAGTAGGCGGTTGCCTCCTTTAATACGGAACCGCCGGCCGGCCGGCGGTTTTGGCCAACGGAATGATGGACTTTAAGTACGCATGGCCCTTGCCGAAGACAGACTGATTGACGAGCCAGGCTTCCGCATGTCGGAAGCGACGGCGGGCGATTTCTTCGCCCTGCTGAAGCCGCGCGTCATGTCGCTGGTGGTGTTCACCGCGTTTGTCGGCATGGTCGCCGCCCCGGTGACCATCAATCCGCTGCTGGCGGTGATCGCGATCCTGGCTATTGCCATCGGCGCCGGCGCCTCCGGTGCGCTCAACATGTGGTATGACGCAGACATCGATGCGGTGATGACGCGCACCGCCGGCCGTCCCGTGCCGGCCGGCCGCATCCGGCCAGGCGAGGCATTGAGTTTCGGGCTGGTGCTGTCGGTTCTGTCGGTGATGACGCTCGGCGTGCTGGTCAACTGGTTGGCAGCATCGCTTCTGGCCTTCACGATCTTTTTCTATGCCGTCATCTATACGATGTGGCTGAAGCGCTGGACGCCGCAGAACATCGTCATCGGCGGGGCTGCCGGTGCCATTCCGCCGGTCATAGGCTGGGCGGCGGTAACCGGATCGGTGAGCCTCGAAAGCTTGGTGCTGTTCCTGATCATTTTCCTGTGGACGCCACCGCATTTCTGGGCGCTCGCGCTCTTCAAGTCGGAGGACTACGCCAAGGCAGGCATTCCGATGATGCCGAATGTCGCCGGCCAGGCCTCGACCAGACGCCAGATCTTTGCCTATGCGCTGGTCCTCGCGCCGGTTGGCGTGCTGCCCTGGGTTCTCGGCTTCACCACGCCAGCCTATGGCGTCGTTGCATTGCTGCTCGGCGCCGGCTTCGTCTGGTATGCGTGGAAGGTGCTGCAAATGGCCGATGACGATCGGGCGATGAAGCCGGCCAAGGCCTTGTTCGGCTATTCGCTGCTCTATCTCTTCGCCATCTTCGCCGCCTACCTTGGCGATTGCGTCGTCGCGCGCGCGCTGACCATTGGTGGAGCATGAGCATGGCCGAAAAGAAGCTTGAACTGGTCACGCTGACCGAACGTCAGCAGAAGGCCCGCCGCAATCGCTCGGCCGCAATCGGTTTCGCGCTGGCGGCGCTGGTCGTCATATTCTACGTCGCGACCATCGTGAAATTTGGTCACAGCCCCACCGGCTCGATGTGAGCTGAACATGACCAGGCAAACAGTCACCGATCCTAAGAAGAAGAATACGAACCGCGTCGTCGCCGGCGTCTGCATCGCGTTCTTCGGCGGCATGATCGGCATGGCCTACGCCGCGGTGCCGCTCTACGCGATGTTCTGCCAGGCGACAGGCTACGGCGGCACCGTCAAACGGGCGACCCAGCAATATGCCGATCGGGTGCTCGATCGCGACATCACCATCCGCTTCGACGCCAACACCGCCGGCGTTCCCTGGCAATTCCAGCCGGTCGCCCGCTCGATCACCATCAAGATCGGCGAGACCGCCGAGGCGCATTTCAGCGCGACGAACAAATTCAGCCGGCCTATCACCGGACGCGCCACCTTCAACGTGCAGCCTGAACTGGCCGGACCTTACTTCAACAAGGTCGAGTGTTTCTGCTTCACCGACACGACACTGAAGCCGGGGGAGACACTGGACATGCCGGTCGTCTTCTATGTCGATCCCGACATCGTCAACGCGCCGGAATTGAAGGATCTGACGACGATTACCCTGTCCTACACGATGTTCCCGGTCGACAAGACCAAGCCGGTCGCATCATCGGTGCCGGCCGACGGCCGCCGCAACAAGATTTCAGATACCGAAGCAAGCCTCGGGGGTTGATATGGCAGACGCACACGCAAAACCACAACATGACTACCACCTTGTCGACCCGAGCCCGTGGCCTTTCCTGGGCTCCGTCGGGGCGCTGGTGACCGCGTTCGGCGGCGTCTGTTACATGCAATACCTCAAGGGCGGCGATTTCCCGATCTTCGGTTTCAATGTCGCCAATCCATGGCTGTTCTTCATCGGCCTGCTGATCGTCATCTACACGATGTTCGCCTGGTGGTCGGATACGATCAAGGAGGCGCATGAGGGACACCACACCCGTGTCGTGTCGCTGCATCTGCGCTACGGCATGATCATGTTCATCGCCTCCGAGGTGATGTTCTTCGTCGCCTGGTTCTGGGCCTTCTTCGACGCCAGCCTGTTTCCGGGCGAGGTCCATCAATACGCCCGTACCGCCTTCACCGGCGGCGTCTGGCCACCCAAGGGCCTCGAAGTTCTCGACCCTTTCCATCTGCCGCTCTACAACACCGTCATCCTGCTTCTGTCAGGTACCACGGTGACCTGGGCGCACCACTCGCTCATCCACGGCGACCGCAAGGGCCTGATCAATGGCTTGGTGCTGACCGTCGGCCTCGGCATGCTGTTCACCATGGTGCAGGCCTACGAGTACATGCACGCGCCGTTCGGCTTCAGGGATTCGATCTACGGCGCCACCTTCTTCATGGCGACCGGCTTCCATGGTTTCCACGTCATCATCGGCACGATCTTCCTGTTGGTCTGCCTGATCCGCGCCATGAAGGGCGACTTCACGCCCAAGCAGCATTTCGGCTTCGAGGCCGCCGCCTGGTATTGGCACTTCGTCGACGTGGTGTGGCTGTTCCTGTTTGCCTCGATCTACGTCTGGGCATCGAACGGCGCGATGATCGAACCGCACTGAGATCGAGCTGAGGAAATCGACAAGGCGGCTGCGGCGACGTGGCCGCCTTATCTTTTGCGGCAAATGCTCCTAGGATGACCTCATGAGCGACGACAAGGCGATCTGGCCACCAATCGATCCGATCTCGGCCGGCTTGCATGGCCGCTGCCCCCGCTGTGGCGAGGGCAAGCTGTTCTCCGGGTTCCTCACGGTCGGTGATCGCTGCTCCAATTGCGGCCTCGATTATTCCTTCGCCGATGCCGGCGACGGGCCGGCGGTGTTCGTTATCCTGATCATCGGCTTTATCGTCGTCGGCCTGGCGTTGTGGATGGAGGTGACGCTCAATCCGCCGCTCTGGCTGCATCTGCTGCTGTGGATTCCGCTGACGCTGGTGCTTTGCCTGGCGGCGCTCCGGCTGATCAAGGGCGTGCTGCTGACGCTGCAATACCGCAACAAGGCGGCCGAAGGCCAGCTGGACCGCGGCGAATGAGCGAGGCATCAGGTTTGGTGGCCGGCCGGTCGCGGCCGAAGCGCGCATTGGCGCTCGGCCTGGGTATCGTCGTGTTTTTGATCCTGCTGGCGCTCGGCACCTGGCAGGTTCAGCGCCTGCACTGGAAAGAGGGCCTTCTCCAGACGATAGACCAGCGCACGCATTCGGCGCCTGTGCCATTGGCCGAGCTCGAAAAGCGGTTTGCTGCCGCCGGCGACGTGGACTACACGCCGGTGATAGTGACCGGCACTTTCCTGCATCAAGACGAGCGGCATTTCCTCGCCACCTGGGAAGGCCAGTCCGGTTTCGACGTCTTCACGCCGCTACAGCTCGACGATGGCCGTTTCGTGCTGATCAACCGCGGCTTCGTGCCTTACGATTTCAAGGATCCAGCCAAGCGGCCGCAGGGGCAGGTAACGGGCAAAGTGACGGTGACGGGGCTCGCCCGCAACCCGCTGCCGGCCAAGCCCTCGATGATGCTTCCCGACAATGATCCACAGAAGAATATCTTCTACTGGAAAGATCGTGACGCGATGGCCTCGAGCGCCGGCCTGCCGACAGGTGCGGCGCTGGTGCCGATCTTCATCGATGCGAACGCCACGCCCAACCCCGGCGGGCTGCCAGTTGGCGGTGTCACCGTCATCGACCTGCCGAACAGCCATCTGCAATATGCGATAACCTGGTACGGCCTTGCCGCCGCCCTTGCCGGCGTCCTGATCTCCTGGCTCCGCCGCCCGGCGAAAGACCAATGATCGCCGCCACTACCCTTGACAGGGCAGGGCCGCGCACCTCATTTCGCGCCTTGAGCTCAGAAGTCATAGTCCGATCAACCGGCCTACAATCAGCGTAAGATGCAATCATGCTTCACACAAAGCCGCCGCTGACCATCCGGCTCTGCCAGCCCCGCGGTTTCTGTGCGGGCGTTGACCGTGCCATCCAGATCGTCGTGCTGGCGCTGAAGAAATACGGCGCGCCGGTCTATGTCCGCCACGAGATCGTGCACAACCGCTACGTCGTCGAAGGGCTGCAAAGCCTCGGCGCGGTGTTCATCGAGGAGCTCTCCGAGATCCCGCCCGAGCATCGCCAGAGCCCGGTCGTCTTTTCGGCGCACGGCGTGCCGAAATCGGTGCCAGCCGACGCCCAGTCCCGCAACTTGTTCTATCTCGATGCGACTTGCCCGCTGGTCTCGAAGGTCCATAAGCAGGCAATGCGCCATCAGCGGCTTGGCCGCCACGTGCTTTTGATCGGTCATGCCGGGCATCCGGAGGTGATCGGCACAATGGGCCAGTTGCCGGACGGCGCGGTCACTCTGATCGAGACCGAGGCCGACGCCGCAAGCTTCGTGCCCGCAGACCCGCAAGCGCTCGGCTTCGTCACCCAGACGACGCTGTCGGTCGAGGACACCGCCGGTATTATCCGCGCCCTGCGGCAGCGTTTTCCCGAGCTGCACGCGCCGGCGGCGGAATCGATCTGTTATGCCACCACCAATCGCCAGGAAGCGGTCAAGGAAACAGCGGCCGGCGCCGATCTCTTCCTGGTTGTCGGCGCACCTAACTCCTCCAACTCGCGGCGCCTGGTCGAAGTGGCCGAGCGCGCCGGCGCCTCGATGTCGCTTCTTGTGCAGCGCGCCTCCGAAATTCCGTGGAATGAGATTGCCGGCATTTCGACGCTCGGCCTGTCGGCGGGCGCCTCGGCGCCGGAGATCATCGTCGACGAGATCGTCGATGCGTTCAGGCAGCGCTTCGACGTGACCATCGAGCTGGCCGTGACGGCGACGGAGACGGAGGACTTTCCGGTGATGCGGGTGTTGCGCGATGTCGAACTGACGGCTGCCGACATGGCCTTCGTCAACGGGGCCGCGTAGCAACGATGGCGGTTTACACCGACGTCAACGAGGGCGAGCTCGGCGCATTCCTCAGGAACTATCCGGTCGGCGACCTCTTGTCCTACAAGGGCATCGCCGAAGGTACCGAAAACTCGAATTTTCTGCTGCACACCAGCAGCGGCTCCTACATCCTGACGCTTTACGAGAAGCGCGTCGAAAAGGCTGACCTGCCGTTCTTTCTCGGCCTCATGGCCCACCTCGCCAGAAAGGGCATTTCGTGCCCGCTCCCGGTCACCGCACATGATGGCGGTGTGATCGGAACACTTGCCGGCCGGCCGGCGGTCATCATCACCTTTCTCGAAGGCCTGTCGCTGCGGCGGCCGACGGCTGCGCATTGCGGCGAGGTCGGCAAGGCGCTGGCGGCACTGCATCTCGCCGGCGCGGATTTTCCGATGACCCGCCCCAACGCCCTTGCCATCGATGGCTGGCGCAAGCTGTGGAATGCCGCCCGCGCCCGCGCCGACGAGGTCGAGCCGGGACTGGCTGCCGAGGTCGATGCCGATTTCGCCGATTTCGAGCGGAACTGGCCGAACGGTCTGCCGCGAGGCATCATCCATGCCGATCTTTTCCCGGACAATGTGTTCTTCCTCGGCGAGAAACTGTCCGGGCTGATCGACTTCTATTTCGCCTGCAACGACCTCTACGCCTATGACGTTGCCACGTGCCTGAACGCCTGGTGCTTCGAGAAGGATTTTTCCTTCAATCTGACCAAGGGCACGGCGCTGCTTGCCGGCTACCAAAGCGTGCGGCCGTTGAGCAGTGACGAGAAAGCTGCGCTGCCGATGCTGGCGCGCGGCTCGGCGCTGCGCTTCATGCTGACCCGGCTCTACGACTGGCTGACGGTCCCGGACGGCGGGCTGGTGATGAAACGCGACCCGACCGAGTATATCCGCCGGATGCGCTTCCACCGGGCGATCAACTCTCCTTCCGAATATGGACTGACATGACCAAGCGCGTTGAAATCTTCACCGATGGTGCCTGTTCGGGCAATCCCGGGCCTGGCGGCTGGGGCGCAATCCTGCGCTTCAACGGCGCAATTAAGGAGCTCCATGGCGGCGAGGCTGCCACCACCAACAACCGTATGGAACTGTTGGCGGCCATCTCGGCGCTTAATGCGCTCAAGGAGCCCTGCGCCGTCGATCTTTATACCGACAGCAACTATGTCAAGGACGGTATTTTCAGCTGGATCGACGGCTGGAAGCGCAACGGCTGGAAGACGGCCGCCAGGCAGCCGGTGAAGAATGCCGAGCTGTGGCAGCAGCTCGACGCGGCGCGTAACCGCCATCAGGTCACCTGGCATTGGGTCAAGGGCCATGCCGGCCATCCCGAGAACGAGCGCGCCGACGAATTGGCGCGGCTCGGCATGGCGCCATTCAAGAAAGGCCTCGTCAAGACTGCGGCGCCAGACCCAGGTTCACAGTCAAAGCAGCCGGCCGCCACAAAGGCGCGGCGCTCGACGCAAAGCTATTGAATTCCGGCTGCGGGTCCGCTCTCTGGCAGGAAAGCTCTTATCATGCCGATTGCATACTACATCACGCATCCCCAGGTTCAGGTCGATGCCAACGTTCCAGTGCCGGAGTGGGGACTGTCCGACATCGGGCGAGCGAGAACATCTGCAATGCTCGATCAGCCGTGGGTTGGGTCGATCCGGCGGATCGTGTCGTCGGGTGAACGCAAGGCGATAGAAACCGCCGGGATACTCGGAAGGCATCTCCGCCTTGCAGTCGAGGTGAGGGAACGGATGCATGAGAATGACCGATCGGCAACCGGTTTCCTGCCGCCATCGGAGTTCGAGGCGGTCGCCGACCAATTCTTCGCCAATCCAAACAGCAGCATTCGTGGATGGGAGCGAGCTATCGAAGCCCAGCGTCGTATTCTAAGCGAGGTAGACACTGTGCTACGCACCGACGCCGCCGTCGACGTTGCTTTCATAGGTCACGGAGGTGTCGGAACGCTCCTGCTGCTCTCTTTGAGCGGTCGGGAAATCAGCCGCGAGGCGGATCAGCCAGCGGGCGGTGGGAACTACTTCGCATACGATATCAGCGCGCGTCGCGTTATCCATGGATGGCAGCCGATCGACAGGCCGACGCAGCGCCGCGACGGTTAATTACCTATCGGATCAGCAGGGCGGTGCCGAACAGTCCGATGGCAAACACCGTATGCGACACAAGATTGAGGGCGCGGACCTGCATCGGATTGGGGCGCTTCGAAGCGGCCCAGCCGGCGCCCATGCCGGGCGCCAGCAGAAACCATCCGGCGCCGACGGTGACGATACCGAGCATAAAAGCCGGCAGGAAGGTCGGCGCGGTGAGCCAGGCCGTTCCGGCCAGCACGACCAGTATGATGCCGTAGACGATGCCGACAGCATAATGAAAGGCCCAGCCAAGTACTGATTCATGCGGGTAGGGCGAGGCCTCGCCAATGTCGTCATGGAAGACCTCGCCTTCCCTGAGATGCCAGACCCAGCGGCCGACCAGCCCCCAGTTCGGCCGCGGTTGAGCAAACGCCTTGCTCAGGAAAATCGCCCAGACATCCATAAGCGCGGTTGCGCCGATGCCGATCGCGACGCTGCGCCAGACGATGTCAGACATAATCGAGGTCCCCAAAAGCAAGCAGTCCCGAAGAGCCGACGCATGGTCCCGAAAACCGGGTCGGCTTTCGGAAGGATCATGCGCCGATGCAAAAGTCAGCGTCCTTTGGACGTTGAGCGCTCGAAGGCGCCCTTTGCCGTGCCTGGCCTAGGCTGTCGCCAGGACGGAAAGCTGTCCGAGAATGTGAGCCGCACCGGATTCGTCGACGCCGGGCTTTGTCTCGACATTGAGTGCGGTGACCTTGCCGTCATCGACGATCATCGAAAAACGCTTCGAGCGTAGCCCCATGCCGCCGCTGGAGAGGTCGGCGTCGAGGCCGACCGATTTGGCGAAATCGCCATTGCCATCGGCAAGATAAAGGATTTTGCCTTCACCGCCGCTGAAGCGGGCCCAAGCCCCCATGACGTGAACATCGTTGACCGAGACAACGGCGATAGTGTCGACGCCGCGCGCCAGGATGGCGTCGTAATTGTCCAGGTAGCCGGGCAGATGATTGTTGCTGCAGGTCGGCGTGAAGGCGCCTGGAACGCCAAACAGCACGACCTTCTTTCCTGAGAATATCTCGCCCGTCGTGATCGGCCTTGCACCGTCGGCGGTCATTGTCTTGAAGGTCGCATCGGGCAGTTTGTCGCCAACGGAGATCGTCATGATGGTCCTCGCTTGGAAATGGAAGGGAGTGTCCTTGCGATAGCGAATTAAGGCGCGCCCGGCAACCGTCCAGACGTTGGCATCACGGGAATGGCAACAGGCCTTCGACCGCGCCTGCGGCACTTGTCAGTGTGTAGTGCAGGCCGCCATCGGTTGGCGTTGTCGACGGCCTGTCGAGGATCGGCACCGTAAAGATCAGCTTGCCATCCTTTTCGCTGCGTGCCGGGGCACCGAACATGTAGTCGCGTTCGCCGGCAACGAAGAAGTCGGCGCCCTCGGGGCTGCCCGGAAAGCTCGCTTCGACAATCAGCGTTTCGTGGTCGCCCGGCAGTACGTTTATGCCGAAATCGGGCGTTGCCGTGGCGGGCAGGGTGGCAAGGCCCGCCTTGACCAGTGCCGCATCCTCGGCGTTGTCGGGATCGGCGCCGGGATCGACGGTCAGCCTTGTCTGCACCGGGATGCAGATGGTTTCGCAAATGCCGAGGAAGATGTCCGCATCGATGACGGCCGGCTGGCCGGGCGCGGCAAGCGTGAACGTCACCGGCAACGAAACCGGGTGGTCGTAGCCGGCCCATTTGCCATAGCCGTCGTCATGGCGCTGCGGCGGCGGAAACGAAAGCGTCGCGTCGGCAATGTTGGTGCTGGCCGAGACGTCGATCTGTGGCGGCACGCCCGCATCACCCGGATCGCGCCAATAGGTCTTCCAGCCCGGCTTCAGCGCAATGTCGAGGACGCCCTGGAGACGTCCGGCCTCGTCGGCTTTGCCGCTTGTTACCAGCCGCACCCTGCCGCCTTCGCTGTTGTACCAGGCCGACGAGGAGGCTGAGGCGGGGAAGCCGGTCGCCGATCCAATGGCCACACCAAGCAGCAGGATTTTCAAGCTTTGCATGGCGATGATTTGATCGTCCGTTGATGGCCGCGCAATGATTTCATGACGCCGCCGGCATCATATTTGCGTGACCTTCGGCTTTTGAGCCTGATCAAATCGGGCGCCGCCCATCTTTTCGACGCCCCGGAAACGCGTTACGCTGTGGCCATGGATTTGTTGCGCCATAAAAGGACGGCCGCAGGACCCGGCTTTCTCGACGATCAGTTCCTGATTGCCATGCCCGGCATGAAGGACGACCGCTTCACGCGCTCCGTCATCTACATTTGCGCGCACAGCGACGAAGGCGCGATGGGGCTGATCATCAACCAGACGCAGCAGATGCTGTTTCCGGACCTGCTCGTCCAACTTGGCATCATGAACGAGCTGGAGGCAATTCGCCTGCCGCCGCCGGCGCGCGACTTCGTCGTGCGCAATGGCGGACCGGTGGATCGCAGCCGCGGCTTCGTTCTGCATTCGGGCGACTACCGGGTGGAATCCTCGCTCGCCGTGTCCGATGATGTCTGTCTCACCGCGACCGTCGACATATTGCGCGCCATCTCCTCCGGCCGCGGACCCCGGCGGGCTCTGATGGCGCTCGGCTATGCCGGCTGGGGTGCAGGCCAGCTTGAAAACGAGATCGTCGAGAATGGCTGGCTGACTTGCCCGGCAAGTGCCGAGCTTCTGTTCGACGCCGACATCGATCGCAAATATGACCGGATCCTCGCCTCGATCGGCATCGATCTCGCGCATCTCAGCCTGGCTGCCGGTCACGCCTGAGCCTCATCACGTCCCCGAAACTTGTCACGCTTGAGTGAGCGGATACTGTTCCTTCAGCGTCTTCAGCACCTGGTCGCCCGGCATCGGCGCGCCGAACATGAAGCTCTGCACGTATTCGCAGCCCATCTGCCGCAACTCCAGCGCATCGCTCTCGTCCGAAATGCCTTCGGCGACAACCGACAGGCCGAGTTCATGCGCCATGTTGACCATGGATTTGAGCAGCACCGCACGTTTCGGCGTCGCGTCGTCGACGAAGCTCTTGTCGATCTTGATAGTGTCGAACGGAAAGCGCGTCAGATAGGCCAGCGATGAATAGCCGGTGCCGAAATCATCCAGCGACAGGCCGATGCCAAGCTGCTTCAACTTGGTCAGCACATGGGCGGTCTGCTCGGGATTGTCCATCACCAGCGATTCGGTGAGTTCGAGCCGGAAGCAGCGCGGTTTCAGGTTGGCTCGCGCGATCACCGAGCGGACGTCGCTGACCAGGTCGCGGCGGATGAGCTGGCGGCTGGACAGATTGACCGAGACCGACAGCGGCGCATCGCCGATCTGCTTTTGCCATCCCGCCAGGTCTTCGGCAGCCTGCTGCATGGCAAACAGCCCAAGCTGCACGATCAGGCCGCAGTTTTCGGCAACCGGAATGAAATCCGCCGGCGGGATCATGCCGCGCCGCGGATGGTCCCAGCGCAGCAGCGCTTCGAAGCCTGCGACGCTGCCGTCCTCCAGCCGCACGATCGGCTGGTAGGCAAGCGTGAATTCGCGTCGTTCGATGGCGCGGCGCAGATCGGACTCGAACTGCAGCCGGTCGGTGCCGACGGTGCGGAAGGCGGGACGGAACGGCTCGATCCGGTCGCCGCCGAAGCGCTTGGCCTGATGCATGGCAAGCTCGGCATCCTTGACCATGTCCTCGGCCGAGGTCTGCGTGGCGGTCCAGGTGATCAGCCCGATCGAGGCCGTCAGCACGATCTCGCGCTTGGCGAAGGTGATCGGGTTGTTGATGGCGTGCTTGATGGCATCGGCAATGGCCGCGATGCGGGCCGGATCCTGCTCCGACAAAAGCATCAGCGCGAACTGGTCGCCGGCAAAGCGCGACAGCGAATCCTTCGGCTTGAGCAGTCGGTGCAGCCGCCGCGCGATAGTCAAAAGGATGGTATCGCCGGCCGAGATGCCGAGCCCGTCATTGACCTGCTTGAACCGGTCTATGTCGATGACGAAGACGGTCGGGCGCACCTTCTCTTCGGTGCGGGCAATCGAAATGATCGCCTCCAGCCGGTTCATGAACAGCTCGCGGTTGGGCAGGCCGGTCAGATTGTCGTGCACGGCGTCATGCAGCAGCCGTTCCTCGGATTTCTTCTGCTCCGTCACGTCGACCATGGTGCCGACGCAGCGGATGACCTCGCCGTCCGAGCCGATCACCGGCCGGGCGCGCAACGAAAACCAGTGATAGTGCCCGTCGGCGCCGCGCAGGCGAAAGTTTTGCGACACCCGGCCGCGCCGGTGCTCGAGCACCACGTCGAGTGTCGTGCGAAACGTGTCGCGGTCGTCGGCATGCAGCACCGGCAGCCAGTTGCGGGCAGGGCCGCCGAGGCTGTTGGGGGCAAGACCGAGCTGAATGCTGACGTCGGGACGAGTGACGACGCGGTCGCGCAGCACGTCCCAGTCCCACACAGTATCGCCCGATCCGGCAACCGCCAGCGCCTGCCGCTCAAGGTCGGAGAACAGGCCCTGATGCAGCGCGCCGCCGGCAAAAGCGTGCTGCATCACGGTGAAGCCGATCAGCAGGATGATGAGGATCAGCCCACCGCCCAGCGCCGGCTGAGCGATATCGTTGTCCAGCATGCCGGTGATTGCCATCCACGATCCGCATAGCCACAGCAGAACCATCACCCAACTGGGCACCAGCATGATGGCGCGGTCGTAACCGCGGATACCGAGGAAGATGATCAGGCCGAGCCCGGTCAGCGCGGTGGCGGCGAAGGACAGCCTGGCAATGCCGGCGGCAACCGCCGGATCGATGATGGCGACACCGGCGATCAGCACCAGCCCGAGAATCCAGACCAGTGCGCCGTAGCTGAAATGGCCGTGCCACCGGTTGAGGTTGAGATAGGCAAACAGGAACACCACGAAGGTCGCCGCGAGCGCCACCTCCGTTCCGGCGCGCCACATCTGCTCATTGCCCGGTGAGATCTCTATGATCTTGTTGAGAAAGCCGAAATCGACGCAGATATAGGCAAGCACCGCCCAGGCTAGGGCCGCCGTTGCCGGGAACATCGAGGTCCCCTTGACGACGAAAAGGATGGTCAGGAACAGCGCCAGCAGGCCGGCGATGCCGATGACGATGCCACGAAACAGCGTGTAGGAATTGACCGAGTCCTTGTAGGATTCAGGATCCCACAGATAGACCTGCGGCAGCTTGGGCGAGGCGAGCTCGGCGATGAAGGTAATCACCGTTCCCGGGTTCAGCGTGACCCGGAACACGTCGGCGTCGGGGCTGGTCTGGCGGTCGAGCGCAAAGCCCTCGCTGGGCGTGATCGCGGCGATACGGGTCGAGCCGAGATCCGGCCAGAACAGGCCGGAATTCACCAGCCGGAAATGCGGTGCGACAATCAGCCTGTCGAGCTGCTGGTCGGTGGTATTAGCGAGCGCGAACACCGCCCAGTCACCGGTCGAGCGCGCATCATTTGCCTCGACCTCGATGCGCCGCACGATGCCGTCCGGGCCTGGCGCGGTCGACACCTGAAAATTCTCGCCCTGGTTCCGGTAGATCAAGACGGCCCCCGAAAGATCGAGCGCAACGTCGTCGCGGGCGATCTTGATCGGTTCTATGGCAAAGGCCGAGGACGCCGCGCAGAGCGTGACGATTGCCGCCAGCATAAAGGCAAGCAGCGACCCCTTGCGCAGAAAATTCGTCAAAATCAGTCCTTTGTTCCAACGCCCGGCGGATCGTCCGCGATTCGGGCGTATAGGTAATGGTCCTGCCAGATGCCGTTGATCCTGAGATAGGATCGTAGCAGTCCTTCGCGCCGGAATCCGGCTTTTTCAAGCACGCGGATCGACCGGGCGTTGTCGGGAATACAGGCAGCTTCGATCCGGTGCAATCGCAGCGTTTCGAAGGCGAAACGCGTCACCACTTTGACGGCATCGGTCATCAGGCCGCGTCCGCTGAAGCGCTCGCCGATCCAGTAGCCGATATGGCCGCTTTGGGCGACGCCGTGGCGGATATTGCCGAGGGTGATACCGCCGGCCAGCTTGCCGCTGCTTTTCTCGAAGATGAAGAAGGCGATCGCCGTCCCCTGCGCGTAGTCCTCGCGGTAGCGCCCGATACGATGCCGCCACGCCGTGCGGTCGAGTTCGTCAGGGGTCCATCGCGGCTCCCACGGCTCAAGAAAAGCGCGGCTTTCACTGCGCAGCACCGACCACTCGCGATAGTCGTTGGTCAGCGGTACGCGCAGCGTGACAAGCTCGCCCTTCAGTGCCGGCAGGTCGCGGCGAAAGAAAGGGAGCGCGAACACGACGCTCGAATAGGCTTAGACGGCAAGCTTACGGGCAGTGGTCTGCGTGCCCGAAAGCGAATCGAGGATTGCCTCATAGGGCGCGAGCGTACCCACCGGCCCGACGGCTGTAAGCGTCGGCTTGGTCGAAAAAAGCCGGGACGACAGATCCGTCAGCCGCTCGACAGTCAACGCCGCCAGCCGCTCCATCAGCTCTTCCTTGGCGATCGGCCTGCCGAACAGAAGCAACTGCCTGGCGATCTGCGAGGCGCGGCTGGCCGGGCTCTCGGCCGACATGATCAGCCCGGCGCGGTATTGGGCACGCGCCCGGTCAAGCTCCTCCTGCAGGATGTTTTCACCGGCCTTTTGCAGCTCGTCGATGATCACAGGCACCAGCTCGGCAATATCGCTTTGTCCGGTCGCCGCATGGACCCCGAAGACGCCGGTGTCGGAAAAACCCCAGTGGAAGGCATAGACCGAATAGCACAGGCCACGTTTCTCGCGGACTTCCTGGAAAAGTCGCGACGACATGCCGCCGCCCAGGATCATCGACAGGACCTGGGAGGCATAGAAATCGCGGACGTGATAGGCGCGGCCCTCGAAACCCAGCACGATCTGGGCGTCCATCAGGTCGCGGTCCTCGCGAAAATCGCCGCCGACATACTGCGCATATTGCGGGATGGTGCCGTCGGCCTTGCCGCGGAAGCTGCCGAGACGCTTTTCGACCTCCCGCACGAAATCGTCGTGCTTGATATCGCCGGCCGCCACCATCACCATGTTCTCGGCGCCGTACTGTCGTTCGATGAAGTCGTGCAGCTGCTTCGAAGTGAAGGATTTGACGGTTTCCGGCGTGCCAAGAATCGAGCGGCCGATAGTCTGGTGGCGGAAGGCGGTCTCGGTAAAGTGATCGAAAACGACGTCGTCGGGCGTATCGTGCGCGGCGCCGATCTCCTGCAGAATCACATGCTGCTCTCGTTCCAACTCCTGCGGATCGAATTCGGATTCCTGCAGGATGTCGGAAAGGATATCGACGGCCAGCGGCACGTCGTCGCTTAGAACCCTTGCATAATAGGAGGTCGTCTCGACGCTGGTGGCGGCATTGATCTCGCCGCCGACGTCCTCGATCTCCGAGGCGATCTCGAAGGCGCTTCGCCGCCTGGTGCCCTTGAAAGCCATGTGCTCGAGCAAGTGCGCCATTCCGTGCTCTTCGTCACGCTCGTTGCGTGCGCCCGACTTGACCCAGGCGCCAAGGGCAACAGATTCGAGGCTTGGAAGGGTTTCGGTGGCGACTGTCAGGCCGTTCGACAGACGGCTTACCTCAACACCCATATGGCAATTACTCCCTAACGCGCCGCCCGCGTGTGGCGGCCGAGATAATCTTCCACCATTTTCAGGTCGGATGGAAGTACCGTGTATTTTTCCTGGGCGCTCATCAACCCGCCTAGCCATGCAGGCAGGGCAGGCGACACGCCGCTGGCGGCTTCGACGGCGGCGGGAAACTTTGCCGGGTGCGCAGTGCCCAGCACCACCATCGGCACCTCACCCGCAGCCTTGCCGGCGGCCACATGCACGGCCGCGGCCGTATGCGGGTCGAGCAGATAGCCGCTCGCCGCAAGTGTGGTGCGGATGGTGGCGGCGACCTCGTCCATGGTGGCGCGGCCGGCGTCGAATTCGGAGCGGATCTTGGCGATTTCGCCGGGCTCGATGGTGAAGGCGCCGGACTGCTTGAGCCCGTTCATGTAGCGCCGTACGGTCGAGGCATCGCGGCCGGACGCTTCGAACAGCAAGCGTTCGAAGTTCGAAGACACCTGGATGTCCATCGAGGGCGACGTGGTCGAAAAGACCCCCTTCATGCGGTATTCGCCGGTCGCCAGCGTGCGCGCCAGAATATCGTTGTCGTTGGTGGCGATGATCAGCCGTTCGATCGGCAGCCCCATCTTCTTGGCGGCATAGCCGGCGAAGATGTCGCCGAAATTGCCGGTCGGCACGGTGAAGGAAACCGGCCTGTCGGGCGCGCCGAGCGACAGGCCGGACGAGAAATAATAGACGATCTGGGCCATGATGCGGGCCCAGTTGATCGAGTTGACGCCGGACAGCGATACCCGGTCGCGAAAACCGTGGTCGTTGAACATGGCCTTTACCAGGCCCTGGCAGTCGTCGAAATTGCCTTCGATCGCCAACGCATGGACGTTTGCGGCGGTCGAGGTCGTCATCTGCCGCTGCTGTACCGGCGAGACGCGGCCGTACGGGAAAAGCACGAAGATGTCGGTGCGGTTGCGCCCGGCAAAGGCATCGATGGCGGCCCCTCCGGTGTCGCCGGAGGTGGCACCGACAATGGTGGCGCGCTGGTCGCGCTCGGCCAGCACATGGTCCATCAGCCGCGCAAGAAGCTGCATCGCCACGTCCTTGAACGCGAGCGTCGGGCCGTGGAACAGCTCGAGCACGAAGCTGTTCGGCCCGGTCTGCACGAGCGGGCAGACGGCCTCATGGCGGAAGGTCGCATAGGCTTCGCGCACCAGCCGTTCGAACACCGGCGCCGCGATCTCGCCGCCGAGGAACGGCGACAGCACACGGATGGCAAGATCGGGATAGGCAAGGCCGCGCATGGCGCGGATCTCGGCTGCGGAAAAATGCGGCCAGGCGCTCGGCAGGTAGAGCCCGCCGTCGCGCGCCAGTCCGGCCAGCACCGCGTCGGAAAATCCAAGCGCGGGCGCTTCCCCGCGGGTACTCACATATTGCATCGTCACGTTTCCATTGCTGCCGGGAATTTTCGCCCGCCGCGAGGTGGTGGATTTCTGCGCAGGCTCAGTCGCATTTTTGCCGCGCGGTTGATATACGTCACCGGCTTTGCGAGAGGGAAGTGCAGTTCATGGCGTTTCATTCATTCAACGGTCGTTTTGTCGCGGGTCTGGCGCTCGCCGGCTTTATGCTTGCCGCCGCAGGTTGCCAATCGAGCGACAATGGAATTCTCGGCTTCGGCAAAAAGGATACGACACCGCCACCGCCACCCGATCCCAAGGTGCTTTCCAGCCAGCTGCAGGCCTATTGCCCGAAAGTGACGTTGCGTGACGGCACTGCCTTCTTCAATACCTACGCCAAGAGCGGTCCGAAGCCGAAGAAAAAAACCGATGTTGCCGCCGAGGAAGCCGCCCAGCCGGCAGCGGACGCGGCTGGCGCCGATCAGCCGGACGATTCCGCCAAGATCATCTATCAGGCTTCGATCACCGATGTGACCCGCGACTGCAGCCGCGCCAACGGCTCCTTGTCGATGAAGATAGCCGTCGCCGGCAAGGTCGTGCCTGGCCCGATGTTCACCCCCGGCACCATCACCATGCCGATCCGCATCGCGGTGATGCACGGCACCGAAGTTCTCTATTCGCAGCTTCACTCCTATCAGGTCCAGGTTACCGATCCTTCGAGTGCCACGCAGTTCGTCTTCACCGATTCCAACGTCGTCGTTCCGGAGCCGACGGCGAAGGACTACCAGGCATATGCCGGGTATGACGAGGGCGCTCCGAAAGTAGCGACAGACAAGCCGAGGAAGAAGAAAGCCGCCGCGACCAACTGAGCCGCTGCATTCGCGCCACGGCGGTTGGAGGCGGCCTCTCAGGCGTCCGCCGACCATTCCGACAGCGCGGCGATCACGCTTTTCAGTTCCGCCCAGCGGCGGATGACCGTTTCCGCGCCGGCCTCGGTCAGCGCATCGGCGTGGCCGGGATAGCTGTGCGCCGCGCCGGTGAAGCCGATGACGCGCATTCCCGCCGTCTTGGCGCCGGTGACGCCATGCACCGAATCCTCGATGACAAAGGTGTTCGCAGGATCGGCCTTGAGCTTTTCCGCGGCGAACCGAAACACGTCCGGCGCCGGCTTGGATTTCCCGGTCGGGGTTTCCAGCGAGGAAAAGATACGGCCGGCAAAGAACGGCAAAAGCTGCACCTTCTCCAGCATGAATTCGATTCGCTCCGAACGCGAATTCGAACAGACGCAGCGCGGCACTGCTACCGCGGCGACAGCCTCGTGCGCCCCGTCGATGGCACGCACGTCGCTGCGCAGCCGACGATCGACCAGCTGTTCCTCCTTGTCGATCAGCGAGGCCTGGAACGGGATCCGGGACTTTTCCTCGACCCGCATCATGATGTCCTTGAAAGTCAACCCGGCATAGACCTCGGAAATCTCCTCGGCCGATATCTCGTAGCCGGCCGAGGTCAACAGCTCGGCATCGATCCGCGCGGCGATGATTTCGGAATCGACGAGCACGCCGTCGCAATCGAAGATGACAAGGTCTGGCTGGGGCATGGTGATCCGGAAAGCGGGATGAGGGGAATGCCGAGGGCCCTTTGGTCCAAACGGCTCAGGCGGCGCGGCATACACCAACAGGCCGGGCTTCGCAAATTCGGCGGGCTGCTTCACTGAATATTTACGCTGATCGGTAACCATAACGGACAGTAAACAGTAACGCGTGCCTTGGGTGTCACAATGTCTGCCGTGCGTCTTCTCGACGAGCTTTCCGATGCTCCCCAGCAATCCGAGTGGCTGGATACGATCCTGAAGGGCGACTGCGTCGCCGCGCTCGAACGGCTGCCGGAAAAGTCGATCGACGTGATCTTCGCCGATCCGCCCTATAATTTGCAGCTCGATGGCGATCTGCACCGGCCCGACCAATCCAAGGTCGATGCCGTCGACGACCATTGGGACCAGTTCGACAGTTTTGAGGCCTACGACGCCTTCACCCGCGCCTGGCTGCTGGCGGCGCGCCGTGTGTTGAAGCCCAACGGCACGATCTGGGTTATCGGCTCCTACCACAATATTTTCAGGGTCGGGGCAAAGATGCAGGACCTGGGCTTCTGGATCCTCAACGACGTCGTCTGGCGCAAGACCAATCCAATGCCCAATTTCCGTGGCCGCCGTTTCCAGAACGCGCATGAGACGATGATCTGGGCATCGCGCGACCAGAAGGGCAAGGGCTACACTTTCAACTACGAGGCGCTGAAGGCATCGAACGACGACGTCCAGATGCGCTCGGACTGGCTGTTTCCGATCTGCACCGGCGGCGAGCGCCTGAAGAACGACAATGGTGACAAATTGCATCCGACGCAGAAGCCGGAAGCGTTGCTTGCCCGCGTCATGACGGCATCGACCAGGCCGGGCGACATCGTGCTCGACCCGTTCTTCGGTTCAGGAACCACCGGGGCTGTGGCCAAGCGGCTTGGCCGCCACTTCGTCGGCATCGAGCGCGAACAAACCTATATCGATGCCGCCATGGAACGTATCGATGCGGTCCGGCCGCTGGAAGGCGCCAATTTGACGGTACTGACCGGCAAGCGCGCTGAGCCGCGCGTCGCCTTCGTCACGCTTCTCGACAATGGCCTGGTGGCGCCAGGCGCCACGCTTTACGACGCCAAGAAGCGCTGGGCGGCAAAAGTGCGCGCCGACGGCACGCTGGCGATCGGCGACAGTGCCGGGTCGATCCACAAGATCGGCGCCGAGGTGCAGGGGCTGGACGCCTGCAACGGATGGACCTTCTGGCATTATGAGCGCAGCGGCGGCCTGACCCCGATCGACGAGCTTCGCCGCATTGCTCGGCTAGGCATGGAGCGGGCGGGCGCCTGACGGCTTCCGAGTTGCGACAGATCGGTTAATGCGAAGGCTCAACCAACTCCTGGAACCGATTCAAATCACACTTTGATCCCAAGGCGCTCAAGGTCCGCCCTGAGCGTCTTTGCATCGGTGAACAGCACCGACTGCCAGCCCGCCGCCTTGGCGCCGTCGACGTTCTTCTGGCTGTCGTCGATGAACAGCGTCGCTGACGGTTCGAGGCTGAACGCGGCGACGTGGTGGTCATAGATGGCGCGATCCGGCTTGATCTGGCGGATGTCGCCGGAAACGGTGACGCCGCGCGGCCGATTGAGGAAATCGAAGCGCTCGCGGGCCTCGGCGAGCGTATCCGCAGCGAAATTGGTGAGCATCGTCACGTCATGGCCGCTGTCGATCAGGCCGATCATGATGGCGACGCTGTCCTCATAGGCGTGAGGCACCATCTCGTGCCAGTGCCGGCGGAAATTGCGGATATTTTCGGCGTGCTCGGGATATTGCGCGATCGCCAGCGCTTCGGCCTCTTCCCAACTGCGGCCGCGATCCTGCTCGATGTTCCAATCATGCGTGCAGACATTGTCGAAGAACCATTTCCGTTCGTCGGGATCGGGGATCAAGCGACTGAAGGGCAGGTCCGGATCATAGTGGATCAGCACTTTGCCGATGTCGAAAACGATGTGGCGGATTTCAGTCATTCTTCTCTCTTTCAACGCGGCCGCTGCTTTTTCGTCGCGCCCGGCATCGCCGCTTCGATTACCTTTTTCATGACGCTCGGCAGCGCTTCCCCGGAAATTTCATGGGCCAGCGACCAGAAATGCCCGACCGGGGCGGCAACGTCGGTCTCCGCCTTGAACACGTCGAGTTCAAGCGCAAAATGGGTAAAGATATGGCCGATGCGTCCGGCCTGCTGCCAGTTGCCGGGGAGCGGGGCCGCCGCTTCCGTGGTGGCGCCGTCTATGCGCGCCGTCCAGCCGGTCGTCGGCACCTCAGTCATGCCGCCGAGCAGGCCTTTGTCCGCGCGCTTGCGCAGAAGGATGGCGCCGTCGCACCTGACGGCAACGAAGGCGGCACCGCGGCGTAAGGGTCTTTCGGCCTTGGGCAGGCGGACCGGAAAGCGTTCGGGGTCGCCCGAGATCGTGGCGCTGCAGTCCACGCGAACGGGGCACAGAATGCAGCGGGGCCGGCGCGGCGTGCAGATCGTCGCGCCCAGGTCCATCATCGCCTGCGCGAAGTCGCCGGGCCTTGTCAGGGGAACCATGCGTTCGACCTGGCCGCGTATCTCGCCCTTGGCTTCGCCCAGCGGCGTGGCGATCGAAAACAGCCGTGAGACGACCCGTTCGACATTGCCGTCGACGACCGCGGCTGGTCGGTCGAAGGCGATCGCTGCGATCGCCGCCGCCGTATAGGCGCCGATGCCGGGCAGTTCCTTCAAGCCGGACTCGCTGTCCGGAAAGCGGCCGCCTTGCCGCGCGACGAGATCGGCACAGGCTTTGAGGTTACGGGCGCGGGAATAATAGCCGAGCCCGGCCCAGGCCTTCATGACGTCTTGGGTCGGTGCCGCCGCCAGCGCCTGGACCGTTGGCCATTTCTGCATGAACGCCTGAAAATAGGATTTTACCGCCTCGACCGTGGTTTGCTGCAGCATCACCTCGGAAAGCCAGACCAGATAGGGATCGGGCCGCGCCCCGCCCGCCAGCGCGCGCGGCGAAACGCGCCAGGGCAGGTCGCGGTGATGCGCGTCGTACCAGGCAAGCAGCCGGGAGGCGATCTCGACATTGTCTCCGGATACGGCCTTGCGGGTCTGGTCGTGCAGTGCCATTGATCGAGGGTCGGCCCTAATCCATTGGTGCTGAAGCTGGAGAACGCACATGGCAGGGAAAAGGCCCTTCGGCAATCCCGTTCCGGTGAGCGATCTCGCAACCGAGATCCTCGACCCGGTGCTGCGCAAGCGGGCCGGTATGTCGATCGGACTGGTCCAGTCATGGGAAGAAATTGCCGGGCCGCGGCTTGCCGGCCGCTCGCGCCCGGAAAAGATCCAGTGGCCGCGCCGCATGCATGAGGACGATCCTTTCGAACCGGCGGTGCTGGTGATTGCCTGCGAGGGTGTAGCGGCACTGCATCTGCAGCACGAGACCGGCGAGATCATCAACCGGGTCAATGCCTTCCTCGGTTTCAATGCGATCGGCCGGATCAGGATCGTGCAGAAGCCGGTAATGGCGGGCAAGGACAAGCCGAAACCCAGTTTGCGGCCGCTGACTGCGGCCGAGAAAGCGAAGCTGTCGGGCACCGTTGGTTTGATCGAGGACGGCGGGCTGCGCGCCTCGCTGGAGCGGCTTGGCGCCACCATTCTCGGTCAAAAGAAACCGTGATCTCGCGCTATCGTGATGGTATGCCCGGATTTGGCGATTGGAATAGGGGCGGTAATGCCTTAATTCGCGCCAACTCTCGCTTTTTGTAGACTTTGCATTGCAAAATCCAACTATTGCCAGGTGATTCGTATGATCCGTTCCTTGTCCCGCAGAAACCTTTTGACTTCGCTGGCCGCAATACCAGCGGTGGCGCTGCTTGCCGCCTGCAGCGACTCGGGCGAGAAAGCCGAGGCGCAGGATGTGAAGCCTGCGGCTCCGGAACCTGCGAAGCCGGCCGCTCCGGCCGCCGCGGCGGCGCCGGAGGCTCAGGGCACGGTCGATATGGCGGCACTGCTGAAGCCCGGCGCATTGCCCGACATGCAGCTCGGCAAGCACGATGCAAAGGTCACTATCGTCGAATATGCATCGATGACCTGCCCGCATTGCGCGCATTTCGCCGAGACCACTTTTCCGGAGCTGAAGACGAAATATATCGACACCGGCAAGGCCCGTTACATACTGCGCGAGTTTCCGTTCGATCCCAGCGCCGAGGCCGGTTTCATGCTGGCGCGCTGCTCCAAGGACAACTATTTCCCGATGGTCGACGTACTGTTCAGGCAGCAGGCGAACTGGGTTGGTGTGAACAATACCAAGGACGCACTGCTGCAAATCGCCAAGCTTGCCGGTTTTACACAGGAGTCCTTCGAGGCCTGCTTGACGGACCAGAAACTTCTGGACGATGTGAGATCTGTCCAGAAGCGCGGCGCCGACGAATTCAAGGTCGATTCCACACCGACCTTTTTCATCAACGGAAAGACCTACAAAGGGGCGATGTCGATTGCGGAAATGTCGGCCATCATCGACCCTCTGCTCTGACGTTTCGGCAGCGCCGAAGCGGCGTAGCTTCGGCGTGCGCACTTCTTTGTCTTGCCGCGGGTTCTCCTTGCAAAACCGCGGCACAGTTTTGCGAAACTTGGCTATGGGCCGGCGCGAATGAAGTTCTCGCGCCTTCGCCTCCTCGGCTTCAAATCCTTCGTCGAACCCGGCGAGTTCGTCATCGAACGCGGTCTGACCGGCATCGTCGGGCCGAACGGCTGCGGCAAGTCGAACCTGGTCGAGGCGCTGCGCTGGGTCATGGGCGAAAGCTCCTACAAGAACATGCGTGCGTCCGGCATGGACGACGTCATCTTTTCCGGCTCGGGAACGCGTCCGGCCCGCAACACCGCCGAAGTCACGCTGTTCCTCGACAATAGCGACCGCACCGCGCCGTCCGCCTTCAACGACGCCGACGAATTGCAGGTCTCGCGCCGCATCGAGCGCGAGGCCGGCTCGCTCTACCGCATCAACGGCAAGGAGGCTCGCGCCAAGGACGTTCAGCTGCTGTTCGCTGACCAGTCGACCGGCGCCCGCTCGCCCTCGATGGTCGGCCAGGGCCGCATCGGCGAGCTGATCCAGGCAAAGCCGCAGGCGCGCCGCGCGCTGCTGGAGGAGGCGGCCGGCATTTCCGGCTTGCACACACGGCGCCACGAAGCCGAGCTGCGGCTGAAGGCGGCGGAACAGAACCTCGAAAGGCTGGACGACGTCGTCGGCGAGCTGGAGGGTCAGATCGAAAGCCTGAAACGCCAGGCCCGCCAGGCCTCGCGCTTCAAGAACCTGTCGGCCGACATCCGCAAGGCCGAAGCGACGCTGCTGCATCTGCGCTGGACGCTGGCCAAGACGCAGGAAGGCGAAGCGCGTTCGGCGCTGGCGATTGCCACCGCGCTGGTCGGCGACCGTGCCGCCGCCCAGATGGCTGCCGCCAGGGAACAAGGCATCAACGCCCACCGGCTGCCGGACCTGCGCGATGCGGAAGCCGCTGCCGCCGCCGCCTTCCAGCGTCTATCGATCGCCAAGGCGCAGATCGAGGAAGAGGCAGGCCGCATCCGCGCCCGCCAGGCTGAGCTCGACCGCCGACTGCAACAGCTCGATGGCGACCTTGCCCGCGAGGAGCGCATGGTCCGCGACAATGCGGATATCCTCGAACGCCTCGCCGCCGAAGAAGCCGCGCTCAACGCCGAAAACGCCGGCGCCGCCGAGCGCGAGGCCAGCACCCGCGCGGCTTTCGAGCAGGCGGCATCGACGCTTGCCTCGAGCGAGGCCAGGCTCGCCGCGCTGACCGCCGAACGGGCGGAGGCTGCCGCCTCGCGCAACCAGATCGAACGGACGCTGCGCGACACCGCTGAGCGCCGCGACCGCTTTGCCCGCCAGCTTGCCGATGTCGACCGCGAACTGTCGGAGATCGTCTCCAGGGTCGCCGGCCTGCCCGATCCCGCCGAGAAGCGGCTGCTGGTCGATCAGGCGCTGACGCTGCTCGAAGAGGCTGAGGCAGCCGCCATTGCCGCCGAACAGGCGGTCGCCGAGGCGCGTGCAGGCGAAAGTGCTGCCCGCCCACCGGTTCAGGACGCAAAGGCCGAGCTGGCGCGGATCGAAACCGAGGCCCGCACGCTGGCCAAGATCCTCAACGCCGCCAGCGGCGATCTATTTCCCTCGGTGCTGGAGCAGATCAGCGTCGAGCGTGGCTACGAGACGGCGCTGGGTGCCGCGCTTGGCGAAGATCTCGACGTGCCGCTCGACCGCAGTGCGCCGGTACATTGGGGCCAGAGCGAAATCCAGCCTGCCGACGCCGCATTGCCCGAAGGCATAAGGAGCCTCGCCAGCGTTGTGCGTGCGCCGGCACAGCTGGCCCGCAGGCTGGCCCAGATCGGCATTGTCGAAGCCGCCGACGGAAGACGGCTGCAGACGCTGCTTGCTCCCGGTCAACGGCTAGTCAGCCGCGAAGGCGCGCTCTGGCGTTGGGACGGCTTCACCGCCAGCGCCGATGCCCCGACCGCCGCCGCGCAGCGGCTGGCGCAGAAAAACCGGCTGGCCGAGCTCGATGCCGAAGCAGTCCATGCCACGCGCACCCTGCGCGAAGCTGAACAAGCCCTTGCCCAGGCCGAACAGGCGCTTGCCCAGGCGAGCGAGGCCGAACGCAACGCCCGACAGGCCGGGCGCGACGCCCAGCACGGGCTCGACGCTGCCCGCAATACGCTGGCCGAGGCCGAAAAAGCCGGCGGCGAGCTGTCGAGCCGGCGTGCAGCACTTGACGAGGCGCGCGCACGCATTGTCGACAGCCATGAGGAAACGGCGGCGGCATTCGTCGAGGCGGAAATGCTGCTGCAGGACGCGCCCGATCTCGGCGATCTGCAATTGCAGCTCGAGCAGTCGGCCGCCAACGTCGCCCGCGACCGCGCCGCCCTTGCCGATGCGCGTGCCGTTCACGAGGGCCTGAGGCGGGAAGCCGAGGCACGTGCGCGTCGGCTCGACGCCATCAGCGTTGAACGGCGCAACTGGGTCGAGCGCGCCGAAAACGCCTCGACGCAGATCGCGGCGCTCGGCGAACGCAAGGCAGAGGCCGAGGCCGAGCGCGAGCAACTGGCCGACGCTCCCGACGAGATTGACGCCAAGCGGCGCGCCCTGCTGTCGCAGCTCGCCGAGGCCGAAAGCCTGCGCAAGGCAGCGGGCGACCGCTTGCAGGAAGCGGAGAACCGGCAGTCCGAGCTGGACAAGGCTGCGACTGCTGCCATCCAGTCGCTGGCCGAGGCGCGCGAATCCCGCGTTCGCGCCGAAGAGCGGCTGACCGCCGCCGACGAGCGTCGGCTGGAAGTCGAGGCGCGCATCCAGGAAACGCTGAACACGCCGCCGCATCTGGTGATCCGCCACACCGGCCTCGAATCCGACAGCCCGATGCCCGAAATGGCCGAGATCGAGCGTCAGCTCGACCGGCTGAAGGTCGAACGCGAACGGCTCGGTGCCGTCAATCTGCGCGCCGAGGAGGAGCAGAAGGAACTGTCGGACCGGCTGGAGACCATCGTCTCCGAGCGCGACGACATCATCGAGGCGATCCGCAAGCTGCGGCAGGCGATCCATAGCCTGAACCGCGAAGGCCGCGAGCGGCTGCTCGCCGCCTTCGAGGTGGTCAACGGCCATTTTCAACGGTTGTTTTCGCATCTGTTCGGCGGCGGCACCGCCGAGCTGCAACTGATCGAGTCCGACGATCCGCTCGAAGCGGGGCTCGAGATCCTGGCGCGCCCGCCCGGCAAGAAGCCGCAGACGATGACGCTGCTGTCCGGCGGCGAGCAGGCGTTGACGGCGATGTCGCTGATCTTCGCCGTGTTCCTGACCAATCCGGCGCCGATCTGCGTGCTCGACGAAGTCGACGCGCCGCTCGACGACCACAATGTCGAGCGTTTCTGCAATCTGATGGACGAAATGGCCGCAACCACCGAAACGCGCTTCGTCATCATCACACACAACCCGATCACCATGGCGCGCATGGACCGGCTGTTTGGGGTGACCATGGCCGAACAAGGCGTCAGCCAACTGGTGTCGGTTGACCTGCAGGCGGCCGAAGCCATGCGCGAGGCAAGCTGACGCATCAGCTTAATGGTGGTCTCCACCTCGGCTTTCGACTATAGCACGACAAAATGGGCCGGATCTGCCGCTCCAGATACCGGCCCGGCTATGCGCGTGGAGAAGCTTGTTGCCTATACTTGTCACCGGAGCCGCGGGATTCATTGGCAGCCACGTTTGCCACCATCTGCTCGACCGGGGAGAAGCGGTCGTCGGCGTCGACAACATGAACGACTATTACGACCTGGCGCTCAAAAAGGGGCGGCTTGCCCGCCTTCTGCCCCATAAGGATTTTTCGTTCCACCAGATCGATATTGCCGAACAGGGCGCGCTTGCAGCCGCTTTGGCCGGGCAAGGCATCGTTAGGATCGTGCACCTTGCAGCGCAGGCGGGCGTGCGCCACTCACTCGACAATCCGCGGCTCTATATCCGCTCCAATGTCATGGGCCACCTCGAAGTGCTCGAATTCTGTCGCGCCGAACCGGCATTCGAGCATCTGGTCTATGCCTCGTCGAGCTCGGTGTATGGCGGCAACCGCAGCGTGCCGTTCAGCGAAGCCGATCAGGTCGACAAGCCCGTTTCGCTTTACGCTGCCACCAAGAAAACCGATGAGTTGATGAGCCACACCTACGCCCATCTGTTCGGCATACCGCAGACCGGCCTGCGGTTTTTCACGGTCTACGGTCCCTGGGGCCGTCCCGACATGGCCTATTGGATGTTCACCCAGGCGATGCTCGAGGGCAAGCCGATCCGGGTCTTCAACAATGGCGAAATGTGGCGCGATTTCACCTACATAGACGATGTTGTGAAGGCGGTTGTCGCCGTGCTCGACAAGCCGCCGGCGGCTGACGTTCCGCCGAACAGGCTCTACAATGTCGGCAACAACCGGCCGGTGCGGCTGGGCGACTTCATCGACATTCTGGAAAGGCTGCTCGAGGTCAAGGCAATCCGCCACAACGAGCCGATGCAGGCGAGCGACGTCGAGAAGACTTACGCCGACATGACCGCGCTGGAGCGGAATTTCGGCTTCAGGCCTAGCGTTTCGATAGAGGACGGGCTGAAGAAGTTTGTTGACTGGTACCGGCCGTACTCGAAGCAGTGATTTGCATCGCTCGCCGTGACGCCTTCAAGCGTGACACCTTGGAGTGGGGCGCAAGTCGGTCCGCAAAAGCACCATTTTGTCCTAACATCCTGTTAACCACATGCTTGCTGAAAAGTATCCGATTAACCTTTGAGGCGCTTATGACCGCTATGTTTCGTGGCTTGCTGTTCAGTATGAGCTGTGTGGATGTGCGGATTCGGGGGCTATTTCGGTTCAGTCCGGGATGCGGAAGCTTTGCTTGCGCGCATGACGTCTGCGATCGCCCATCGCGGGCCGGATGAACAAGGGAAATTCGTAGCGCCCGAGGCTGGGCTTGGGCATGCGCGGCTGTCGGTGATTGGAATTGGTGATGGCCAGCAGCCGATGTCCGACGAAACCGGCAATTTGACGATTGCGTTCAACGGCGAGATCTTCAACTACGTGGAATTGCGCGAAGGGCTGCTGGCCAAGGGCCGACGCTTCCGCACGTCGAGCGATACCGAAGTTCTCCTGCAGCTGTATGACGAGATGGGCGAAGACTGCCTGTCGCTCCTGAACGGTGATTTCGCCTTCGCGATTTGGGATAACCGGCGGCGGCGGATGGTGCTTGCAAGAGACCGCATGGGTGTTCGGCCGCTGTTCTACACCAGCAAGGACGGGGTGCTCTACTTTGCGTCGGAGATAAAGGCCCTCCTGAAGGTACCCGGCGTCTCGGCCGAAATCGATCCGATTGCACTCGACCAGATCTTTACGCTGTGGGCGCCGATCGCTCCACGCACGGCTTTCCGCAACATCCACGAGCTGGAGCCGGCAAGCGTGATGATCGCGACACAGGGGCAAGTCACGGTCAAACCATATTGGCACCTAGACTACCCGTATCCGGATACGCCATCGAAGATCACCAATGAGGACGACGCGGCCGAGGAACTGCAGGCCCTTTTGACCGACGCGGTGAGGCTTCGCATGCGCGCCGACGTGCCGGTCGGTTCCTACCTTTCGGGCGGGCTCGATTCATCCCTCGTTTCGGCACTCGCGGCCGGCATGACTCCTCTTAAGCTGCAGACATTTTCCGTGACGTTCGACAGCGCCGAGCATGACGAAAGCGCCTTCCAGACCGAAATGGCGTCAGCACTTGGCACGCGCCATCGAACCATTGCGTGTCGTGCCGGCGATATCGCCGGTGTGTTTCCCGAAGTCATCCGCTTTACCGAGCGGCCGATCATCCGCACCGCCCCGGCCCCCCTCTATCAATTGTCTGGCCTCGTTCGCCAGGCCGGTTTGAAAGTGGTGCTGACAGGCGAAGGCGCCGACGAGGTCTTTGCCGGTTATGATGTCTTCAAGGAAGCGCGGGTTCGCCGTTTCTGCGCGCGACAGCCGGCATCGCGCATCAGGCCACAACTGTTCCGCAAGCTTTATCCCTATCTGCCGGGCCTGCAACAGCAGTCCGTGGAGTACCTGGCTGCGTTCTTCGGAACCGGCAGCGCTGCCCTGGACGATCCGCTGTTCTCGCATCGGCCGCGTTTCAAGACCACATCAGCGGCGAAGATGTTCTTTTCCGGTGACCTGCGCGCGACATTGAAGGGGTATGACGCAGCCGAGGACCTAGCCAGCCGGTTGCCTGAGGCATTTTCCCGGTGGCATCCGCTGCATCAGGCGCAATATCTCGAAACCCGCTTTCTCTTGCCGGGCTACATCCTCTCCAGCCAGGGCGATCGCATGGCCATGGCGCACGGTATCGAAGGGCGATTCCCCTTCCTTGACCATCGCTTGGTAGAGTTTGCGGCCAGACTTCCGCCGGAGATGAAGCTGAAGGGACTGGTGGAAAAACACATATTGCGCAAAGCTGCCAAGCACCTGCTTCCGACGGCCATCCGCGAGCGCACCAAACAGCCTTACCGGGCACCGGAAGCCCGCTCCTTCGTTGGAGCGGGAGAACTGGACTACGTACGCGACTCACTGAGCGAAGCGAGCATCGCCGCCGGCGGACTATTCAACGCCAACGCGGTGGCGAACCTGCACGAGAAATGCCGCTTGCAGCCAGCGTCCGGATTCCGCGACAATGCGGCTTTCGTCGGCATTTTGTCGACGCAACTGTGGCAGAAGATTTTCACTGGCGAAAAGGTCGGTGCAGCACGAGCGGCCTGAGAAATCGAGGGAATGAAAAATCATGGTAGCAATCAAGGACAAGGTCAAAGCCTTTATCGTCGACAACTTCCTGTTCGGGGACACGTCCTACGAGCTTGCAGACTCCGTATCACTGATCGAGAACGGCATCATCGACTCGACGGCCGTGTTGGAGCTCGTGGCATTCATAGAGGATGATTTCGGCATAGCGATGGTCGATGCCGACATCGTACCGGCCAATCTGGATTCGATTGACCGCATCTCAGCCTTCATCAAGGCAAAGGCAGAAGCGCTGGCAGCGTAGGCGCCATCGGCGAGGAGCGTCCGTGCGGATCGAACATTTTCTGACGGCGAAGGCCGCTGCCCATCCAGCCAAAACGGCATTGATCACCGAGCACAAAAGGCTGTGCTATGAAGAGCTGGACGATCTTTCGAGCCGCCTGGCCGCCGCCCTTTTCATGAATGGCGTCAGGCGCGACGACCGGGTGCTGATCTTCATGGACAATTGCTGGGAGGCTGCGGTTTCGATTTTCGCAGTTCTTAAGGCAGGCGCGACTTTCAGTCCGATCAATGCATCCACCAAGGCCGAAAAGCTGGCCTACATCATCGCCGATTGCGACGCAGCTGCGATCCTCACGCAAGCAAAACTGATGCCCGTGGTCGCCGAGGCGTGCGGATCGTCCGGCAAGACCGGCATCTTCGTGGCCTCCACCGTTGGTGCCGATAACCAATGCCCGGCAGGGGCCACATCCCTGGCGGATTGCTTGACGCTCCAAGCCAGGGAGATTGACCACCGCGGCGTTGACGTCGATCTTGCGATGTTGATCTACACCTCGGGCTCGACCGGCCGGCCCAAGGGCGTGATGATGACGCACCGCAATTGCGACGCGGCGGCCGACTCCATCACCACCTACCTGCGCAACTCGCCCGACGACATCATCTTGAATGTTCTGCCCCTCGCTTTCGACTACGGCCTCTATCAGTTGCTGATGGCTGTCAGGCTCGGCGCCACGCTCGTGCTCGAGAAGTCCTTCGCTTTTCCCCAGGCGGTCTTTGAACGCATCCGCCAGGAAGGCGTCACCGGGCTTCCGCTCGTGCCCACGATGGCAGCGATGATCCTGCAGATGCGTGATCTGGCGCCGGGCTTCCTGCCCAGCCTTCGCTATATTTCCAACACGGCGGCTGCCTTGCCGCCGGCTCACATAGAACGCTTGCGGTTCCTTTTTCCCGGTGTCAGGCTCTATTCGATGTATGGCCTGACGGAATGCAAGCGCTGCACCTATCTGCCGCCCGAGGAGCTAGACCGCCGGCCGGGGTCGGTCGGAATAGCCATTCCGAACACCGAAGCCTTTGTCGTCGACGACGAGGGGCAACGGGTGCCGCCGGGCGTAGCAGGTGAGCTGGTCATTCGCGGGCCGCACGTCATGCAGGGTTATTGGCGAAACGAAGCTGCGACGACACGAGCCTTGCGCCCGGGTCCGAACCCTTGGGAGAAGGTCCTCTACACCGGCGATCTGTTCAGGGCCGATGAGGAAGGCTTTCTTTATTTCGTCGGCCGCAAGGACGACATCATAAAGACACGGGGAGAGAAGGTGGCGCCCAAGGAAGTGGAAGCCGTGCTTCACGCTCATCCGGGCATCGCGGAAGCGGTTGTCTTCGGCGTGCCGGATCCTGTGCTTGGGCATGCGATCGGCGCATTTGTCGTACGGTCCGACCCAGCGCTTGGCGAAAAAGATGTCGTTCGTCACTGTGCACGTCATCTTGAGGACTTCATGGTGCCCAAGATCGTCGAGTTCCGCCGCGAGCTGCCGAAGACCGATACCGGCAAGGTCAGCCGTCGGCTTGCGGCAGAAACCATGGAGGCCGCGCAATGAATGTTCGCCCGATCGAGGATGCGCGGACCTTTCTGGCGCAGGCTCTGGCAATCGACCTGATCACCGAAACGGACCGTATCGTAACGGCCTTGCGCCAGCAGTTGCGCGGGCTTCGCAAGCGGGGCCTTGTGCTCGGTCTTTCGGGCGGGATCGATTCGAGCGTGTCGGTCGCGTTGGCCGCACGTGCCGTCGGTCCGCGGAATGTGCTTTGCCTGTTCATGCCGGAAAGCGATTCTGATCCCGAAAGCCTGCGGCTCGGCCGCCTCGTCGCCGAAACTTTTGGTGTCGAGGCTGTGACGGAGGATATCGGGCCGGCCTTGCGCGCGATGGGCTGCTACCAGCGCCGCGACGCCTTCATCCGCGAATTGGTCCCGGAATACGGCGAAGGCTGGGCCTCGAAGATCGTGATCGCGAACGCGCTCGAGGGCCAAGGCTATAATATCTCGTCGCTGGTGGTGCAGGATCCCGAAGGCAAGCAGACGAAACTGAGAATGCCGTTGCCTGTCTATCTCGGCGTCGTCGCCGCTACCAATATGAAGCAGCGCACCCGCAAGCAGATCGAATACTATCATGCTGATCGTCTGAACTTCGCCGTTCTTGGAACACCGAACCGGCTGGAATATGATCAGGGATTCTTCGTGAAGAACGGTGACGGTGCCGCGGACGTCAAGCCGATCGCCCACCTCTATAAAACGCAGGTCTATGCGCTGGCGCCCCATCTCGGCGTTCCGGAGGAAATCCGGAACCGGCCGCCGACCACCGATACCTATTCGCTGGCGCAGACACAGGAGGAGTTCTACTTCTCGCTTCCATATGACCGTATGGATATTTGCCTTTACGGTCTCAACAATGGCATGGCGGCCGAAGTGGTGGGGCAGGCGGCCGGATTGGCCGCCTCACAAGTGGAACGCGTCTGGGCCGATATCATCGCCAAGCGCAAGGCGACGCGTTATCTGCACATGCGTCCGCAACTCGTCGAGGAAGTCGAAGAACTCGGTACCTGACCTGCTTCGAGACCGCCACGTCCCAGGCCGCCGCCATGCCCGAGATGGGCGGGAAGTTGCCGTTCGTCTCATCTGCCAGACGAGCACGTTGCGCCAGGAGCGGAAGCTTAGCAGGGGTCACGCCAGCGCCCAGTTAGCGCTACGAAGCAGACCTTCAGCCTGTGCAGGAAGCGGGGCCCGGCTTACCAAGTGGCATATCCAGGAAGCGCGTCCCCCTCCTCAGCTAGGCACCGTTTTCGGCTCTACGCTATACCTGCGCGACGAGCCCCTTCCTTAATCGCAGCGAGGGCCAGAGGATTGGTGACGGGATAGGTTCGGATGAAGTTCTCGACGGTGAACCTTGGAAACTCGACGGCAATCCGCCTGGCGATCGACTGCGCCTGCGCCGGCTCTTCGAGCAGCGCGTGACACAGGGCACGGAACATCAGAGTGACGGGAATATCCGGCGGACTTTGGCACAGCGACGACAGACTGTCGGCATAGCGACCGGCGACGAACCGCGCCCGGGCGAGCTGCGCGTAGTACCAACTCGGAGCCTGCGGATTGAGGCGAAGCGCCCGTTCGGCAAGAGCACAGCCTTCTTCCGGATTTCCACACACGAGAGCTCGGCTTGAGGCAAGCATCGACAGCACATCGGCGTCATTGGGTGCCAGGGCCAGCGCCCGGTCGTATTCCTCTGCGGCCCCGCTGATATCGCCGTCAATGGCGCGGAGAGCGCCCATGTAAAGGCGCGTCATCGGATCGGTAGGGTCGAGCGCCAGAGCCTTTTCCACGCATTCTCGCCAGCGCTCGACCGAAGCGGCTGAATCTGGCGTGAAGGCATTGAAGGCATCGACCGCATGTGCCAATCCCAACGTCATCCAGGCCCGCGCGAAGCCGGGGTCGAGTTCCACGGCGCGGGACAGCATGCGTATGGCTTCTGCTCTCGCATCGGTCGTGAATCTGTCGTGCAGTTCCACCCCGAGTAGATAGCAGTCGTAAGCACCCAGGCTCGACGGAGGCTTCCGCCGAGCCACCTCACGCCCGAGATTGGCGAGCTTGCCGAAAGTGCCTGCCAGGGCATTGATGACGTTCTGTGTGATGCTGTCCTGCATGAGAAAAAAATCATCGGTCGACTCGTCGAACCGCGCCGACCAAAGGTTGGCTCCGGTCCGGGTGTCGACCAGCTGCACCGCGACGCGGACACGCTGTCCGATCGCCTGGAGGGTGCCTTCCAGCAGGTAATCGGCGTTCAGTTCCCGTCCAACCGAGCGTGTGTCGCTCGCCCGTCCCCGATAGGACTGCATGGTCTGGCGCGAAATGACCGCAAGGTCGGGATAGCGCGCTAGGTCGCCGATCATGTCGGCCGACAGGCCGTCTGCCAGCCGCGTCCAGCCGTCGTCGGCGCTCAGGTTTTCGAACGGCAAAACCGCAATTACCGGCGGCTTACTGTCGTCGCCGGAAGAAAGGCCTGGTTTGGCATCGACGATCTTGCCCGCAGTAGCGGGGTCGATCAAGACACGGTACACGCGAACCGGTTCGGCGATACTTTTCATTTTCTGCACGCCGAGTGAGGCAAAGCCGATCGGCACCTTTCCCCTCACATGGTCGCAGGCGGTGGCGGAAATCGCGATTCCTCCAGGTTCCGCCAGCCCTTGCAGCCGATCGGCGATGTTCACCGCATCGCCGTGGATGTCGTCACCCTCAACGATAACATCGCCCAGATTGATGCCGATGCGGAAATCAAGCCGCCGTTCTGGCTGCGTGAGAACGTTCACCTCCGCCTTCTGTTGCTGGATTTCGACCGCGCAGCGTAGGGCGTCGACCACACTGTGGAACTCGACCAGCATCCCATCTCCCATGGTTTTCACCAGTCGACCATGGTGCGCAGCGATCCTTGGCTCGAATACTTCGTTCAGGTCGGTTCGGAAAAGCGCACGCGTACCCTCGTCGTCGATCTGGCTCAAGCGGCCATAGCCGACGACATCGGCAATCAGGACGGCTGCGAGATGACGTTCCATCCCCCAATCCTACGCGGATTGTTACCCGCTTTCCAAGCTTACAGCAGGTCGCAGGTTGATGCCATTGCCGCCGCCCTTGAAAGACAGCTTTTCGGGTCTGTGTACCTTGCTGCATGAGAGCCCGAATGTCGGACAAGGGTCAGATCGCGTCATGCGACGCTCCCAACTGGATGACGGCAAAGGGTCGAACTCGGTCGTTCAGAGTGATTGGGTTTTGACCCAAGCATTTTGCAGCCAAGTGGAAACGCGCCTAAAATAAATAGATAGAGCGGGATGCTCGGTTCAACTTGAAAGCATCCCGCCTCAGCTGAAACGGCTGCCGATCAGCCGGCTCCACTGCTCGCCCGCAAGCCCATTCAGGAAGACTTGCGAGTTCTTCATCGCGTCCAAAAGCTCTGGATCACGTGAATGTACCACCGTTGAGGCAACGGTCAGGAAAGCAATGCGTCGTCCAAGCATCGCCTCCAGAAGTGCAGGTTGAATACGTCCGCGCAGGCCGCTGACGCCGCGCGCGGCGGCGTGATCGATCAGGCAGTCAATCACCGGGCCCGCCTGGCCGGGGAGGGCGAAGATCTGCAGCACGCGACCAATTTCATACTTTCGTGCGTAATAGGCGAAAGCGCCGACATTGGTGCCGACTGGCGACGTCACACAAACGTAGACAAGCTCGCCCAGATCCGGCTTTTGTGCCGCATCGGTCAGGATGTGGTCGAGTTGGCCTTTCGTCCATTCCGGGCGCAGGGCGAATTGAGCGGTAAACGGTTCGATGAGCCTGGCAAATGCGTGGCTGTCGATTTCGGATGTACGAAATGCTCCGTGGCCTGCCCCGTCCACCGCCACACCCGACCAACGTCGTTCGCTGGATGTCATCCTTCTGCAGTAAAATCGGTCGACTGTACGCGCCAGCGGATTGAGCATTCGCGCAAGCGCCATGCGATTGGCGGAAAGGCTGAGCATGAAGGCCGCGGGGCGCATCACGCGGACCCAGTCAAGGCTGTATTGCGGCAGGACCACGCCGCGCAGCCGGGTCCACAATTTCACGGAAATATCGTTGGCCGTCTCGCTGAAGGAGATGTCCTGCGGACCATCCAGGTAAGCTTTCAGCAAGCGGGCGCCGGCCAGCGGGTCGTGCTCATGGTCCTCGACCATGAGCGAGCTACAGATAGCCGCGCGTAGTTGTCGGCCGTTGAACGTCATCGGCAGGACGTGGACGCCGACAAATCCGGAGACGCGACCGGCGTCGTTGACATGGACAAGCGACCGGAGGTTGTCTGCGCAACCGGGCGCATCCAGATAAAACCGTTTCATGTATTCCACGAGAGAGGCCGGCGCTTCGGTCCTCTCCTTCAACAGCACGCGCTGAAACATGTTCGCAACTGCCGGGAGGTCGGCGCCTTGCAAGGCGCGAATGACGCTCAAGCCCGGCTCCCGCCACCAAAGTCCCATCCACCGAGCTTCCGGGCCAAGGCGACGCGAGGCACGAGAACATCGGGCGCGCGTTCCAACTCGACGCCCATGAAGCCGTGCAACCTCGGCCAGTTGCGATCGCCCCGGTGACAGAACGGAGTGCTGAATTGCTGCGGCAAGGTGGAACCCTTTGCTTGACCGACGAAAAACCGGCGTCATTGCTGCTAGCAGATTCAGGTAAACCGATATTAAAGTCGTTGCTTTGAATGGTAGCGAACCGGGTTTGTCCGGCCCCATACCTGGACATCAGCAATTTTGGTTCCTGGCGGACTCTACACGACCAGCGGCATGAGTTGCGTGCTCCGCGCCGAACCGGTTCGGCTGGCCAAAGTTTCGCGTGGCGGCTCTTGACTGGGAGCGCGGGCGTAATACGGTGAGGACAAATACCGGCTCTGACCGCCGGGCGGCAAGAATGCCTCGTATGCTCTCGCCTGGCGGCGGTGGCTGCGGGGCATTGTCATTTTGAGGCATTGCTTGAAACGGCATATCGAGATCGGCATTCTCTATTCGCGGTCCGGCAACTACCGGCTGGTGTCCGAATCCTGCCGTGCGGGTGCGATGAACGCCATCGCCGACGTCAACGCCGCTCCCGCTATCCCATTCGAATTCATCCCGATCGAGCGCGACCCGCAGGGCAACATCGATCGGTATGCAAGCGGCTGCGCGGACATTCTCGCCAACAGCGGCGCGCGTCACATCATTGGCTGCATCACCTCATGGAGCCGCAAGGAGGTCATTCCAATCCTGGAGAGGGCAGGCGGCACGCTGTGGTACGCCTGCCCGTACGAGGGCTTCGAAGCCAACGAGCATGTCGTCTACACGCACGCCTGCCCCAATCAGCATCTCGTACCGCTGCTTGCCTATGTCGTGCCTCGTTTCGGCGCCGACGGCTTCCTGCTCGGTTCCAACTACATCTGGGGTTGGGAGACCAACCGCGTGGCGCGCGACCTGATTGCGGACGCTGGCGGCAAGGTGCTGGGCGAACGCTATCTGCCGCTCGGCGAGGTCGATGTTGCGCGGCTGATCGCGGAGATACAGGCGACGAGACCTGATTTCATTCTGAACAATCTCATCGGCCCTTCTTCTTATGCCTTCATCGCTGCCTATGCGGAGCTTGGCCGGCGCGACCCGCATTTCAGGCCGGAGCGTTGCCCGATCCTGTCCTGCAATCTCACGGAATGCGAATTGCCGGCGCTCAATGGGGCAGGCGATGGCCACCTTTCCGTTGGGCCCTATTTTCACGACATCTCGGGGGCGGATCGCGGTGCGGCTCCAGTGCCTTCCGTCATGCCGGCCTCATCCTTCGAGGCGGCGGCTTATGCCTCGGTGCGCATGCTCGCCGAGATCCTCACCCGCAACCCCGGTGCACAATGGACGGACCTTCCCAAGGTCTTTACCGAAACTTCATTTCGATCGCCACTGGGCGACATCGCCATCGACCCGCAAACCCAGCATGCTACCTTGCCGGTGCTAATCGGACGTATCGATGGAACATCGTTCAAAACGGTCACGCTGACGAAGGGCGTGGCACCCGATCCCTACCTTTCCCGCTATGACCGGACGGAGACGTTCGGGCGGCCACGCCTGCGGGTGGTGTCGTGAGCAAGATGGCGCGTATCCCGAACCTTGGAGGCGCCAGGGCTTTTGTCCTGCATCGTCCACATCCGACCGTGCAGGCGATCACAAGGCAATTGTCGGCCATCGGCCTTGAGGCGATTGGCTTCTGGCCGGAACTGCCGGCCGAAGCCTTGGCGGCGGACTTCGTCTTCTTCGACGTCGATCTCGGCTTTGACGAGCAATTTCCGTGGAAGCCGGGCGAGGCACCGATGCCGCTGATAGCACTGATCGGCTCCGAGGCGCCGGGGCGCGTCGAATGGGCATTGTCGCACAAGGCCGATGCGCAGTTGCTGAAACCGGTGGGCAATGCCGGCGTCTATAGCGCGCTTTTGATTGCGAGGCAGAGTTTCGAGGCGCGCAAGCTTCTGGCCAGCGAGATTGCCTCGCTTCGTCAGCGGGTCGCGGAGCGCCAGACCATCGTACGCGCGGTGGAGGTCTTGTCGAAGGGCGCCGAGGACGGCCGTGCCTATGCGCAGCTCCGCTCGCTGGCGATGAGCTGGCAAATCAGTGTCGAGGAAGCCGCGCGCAGGATCGTGGCGATGACACAAGAAGAAGGCGACGATGACCAATCCGATCGCGCCTGAGCTTTCGGCCGCCGGGCGTATGCCAGCCAAGCCTCGCGCCGGCGTCTGGCGACGTCTGCTAAAACGGCCTCTCGCTTTGCTCGGCCTCGGGATTATTGCCGTTGTCTTGGCCGGCGCCATTCTTGCACCGTGGCTGACAGGCTACGATCCAAACGAGCAGATGTTCGACGGGCTCACGCTTGAAGGCGCGCCACTGCCGCCGGGGGCCCAATTCTGGCTGGGCACCGACCTGCTTGGCCGCGACCTGCTGACCCGTCTCCTTTTCGGCGCGCGCACGTCGCTGATCATCGGCATCGTCGCCAATGGCGTGGCACTTCTGATCGGCACGTTGGTCGGCATCACGGCCGGCTATTTCCGCGGCTGGATCGGCAGCGCGCTTATGCGTTTCACCGATTTGATGATGGCTTTCCCGGCGCTGCTGCTCGCCATCTGCCTGGCGGCGGTGCTCCAGCCGAGCCTATGGATCGTCGCCATGGTGATCGCATTGGTGAACTGGGTGCAGACCGCCCGCGTCATCTACACCGAGACAAGTTCGCTCTCCGAGCGCGAGTTCATCGATGCCGAGCGCACCATCGGCGCAAGCGCCCCGCGCATCCTGTTTCGTCATATCCTGCCGCACCTTTTGCCGACGATCATCGTCTGGGGCACGCTCGGCATCTCGACGACGGTGCTTCTTGAAGCGACGCTCAGCTATCTCGGCATCGGCGTGCAACCGCCGACTGCTTCCTGGGGCAACATCATCTTCGAAAACCAAACCTATTTCCAGGCAGCGCCCTGGCTGGTTTTCTTTCCGGGTGCGGCGATCCTGGCGCTGGCGCTAGCCTTTAACCTGGTCGGCGATGCGCTGCGCGACATCCTCGATCCGACGCAAAGGGGGCGGGCATGATCGCCTATCTCGGCCGCCGCGTTGTCCAGTCCGTGCTCATCTTGCTCGGCGTCTCCCTGATCACCTTTGCGTTGCTCTATCTGCTGCCCGCCGATCCCGTCCGCCAGATCGCCGGCCGCAGCGCCACGCCCGAGACGGTCGAGAACATCCGCCGGCAGCTCGGCCTCGATCAGCCCTTCGTCGTCCAGTATTGGCACTATCTGATCAGTCTGCTCAGCGGCGATCTGGGGCGCTCCTACATCCAGCGCTCGGAGGTCACGGAGCTTATCGTCTCGCGGCTCCCGGCAAGCCTGCTGCTGATGCTCGGCGCAATTGCCTGCGAAGTCGTGATCGGGCTGACGATGGGCCTCATCGCCGCCGTCAAGCGTGGCACCGCCACCGACCAGTCGCTGATGGTCGCCTCCTTCGTCGGCGTCTCGGCGCCGCAATTCGTCGTCGGCCTGCTGCTGCTTTATGTGTTCGCGGTGCGGCTCGGCTGGTTCCCGATCGGCGGTTACGGCACCTGGCGTCATCTGGTGCTGCCATCGCTGACCATGGGAATTCTCGGTGCCGGCTGGTACGCCCGCATGATGCGCTCGTCGATGATCGACGTGCTGCGCCAGGATTACGTGCGTACCGCGCGTGCCAAGGGTCTTGCACGCAGCGCCATTATCTTCCGGCACGCGCTGCCCAACGCCATCCTGCCGGTCATCGCCATGATCGGCATCGACATCGGCATCTTCATGGGCGGCATCGTGGTTGTCGAAAGCGTGTTCGGCTGGCCAGGCATCGGCCAGCTAGCCTGGCAGGCCATTCAGCGCATCGATATTCCGATCATCATGGGGGTCACCCTGGTTTCGGCCTTTGCCATCGTGCTCGGCAATCTCCTGGCCGACACTGTCGCACCGTTCATCGATCCACGCATCAAGCTCAGATGAAAACCAAGAAAACCAGAGAAAGGGAACATGACATGAGAAAATATCTGATATCGACCGTGGCGGCATCGGCGCTTGCGCTGGTGCTTGGCATGACAAGCGTACGTGCCGAAGACGCCGTCGATCCGAATGCCAAGCAGGGCGGCGCGATCACCATCACCTACAAGGACGACGTCGCCACGCTCGATCCGGCCATCGGCTATGACTGGCAGAACTGGTCGATGATCAAGAGCCTGTTCGACGGGCTGATGGACTACGAGCCGGGCACCACCAACCTGCGGCCCGACCTTGCCGAGAGCTACGAGATTGCGCCCGACGGCAAGACCTTCACCTTCAAGCTGCGCCACGGCGTGAAGTTCCACAATGGCCGCGAGATGACCGCCGACGACGTGAAATATTCGCTCGACCGGGTCACCAATCCAAAGACACAGAGCCCGGGTGCCGGCTTCTTCGGCTCGATCAAAGGCTATGACAACGTCGCTGCCGGCAAGGCGGAAAGCCTGGCGGGCATAACCGTCGTCGATCCCTACACGATCAAATTCGAGCTGACCCGGCCCGACGCCACCTTCCTGCATGTCATGGCGATCAACTTCTCGCATGTCGTGCCGAAGGAAGAAGTCGAAAAATACGGCGCGGACTTCGGCAAACATCCGGTCGGAACCGGCGTCTTCAAGCTCGCCGAATGGACGCTCGGCCAGCGCGTGGTCTTCGAGCGCAACCCGGATTACTGGCACAAGGGTCTGCCGCATCTCGACAACATCACCTTTGAGATTGGCCAGGAGCCGATCGTGGCGCTGCTGCGGCTCCAGAAAGGCGAGATCGACGTTCCCGGCGACGGCATTCCGCCGGCGAAATTCCAGGAGGTGATGGCCGATCCCGAGCAGAAGGCCCGTGTCGTCGAGGGCGGCCAGTTGCACACCGGCTATATCACCATGAATACCACCATGGCGCCCTTCGACAACGTGAAGGTGCGGCAGGCGGTCAACATGGCGATCAACAAGGACCGCATCGTCCAGCTGATCAACAACCGTGCGGTGCCGGCCAATCAGCCGTTGCCGCCGTCGATGCCCGGCTATGACAAGGCATTCAAGGGCTATCCCTATGACGTGGCCAAGGCCAAGGCCTTGCTTGCCGAGGCCGGGCATCCCGACGGATTTGACACGCAGCTGTTTGCCATGAACACCGATCCCAACCCGCGCATCGCGCAGGCCATTCAGCAGGATCTGGCGGCGGTCGGCATCAAGGCCAGCATCCAGTCGCTCGCGCAGGCCAACGTCATCGCCGCCGGCGGTGACAAGGCCGGTGCGCCGATGATCTGGTCCGGCGGCATGGCCTGGATCGCCGACTTCCCCGATCCGTCGAACTTCTACGGCCCGATCCTCGGCTGCGCTGGTGCCGTCCCGGGCGGCTGGAACTGGTCGTGGTATTGCAACAAGGAGCTCGACGCCAAGGCGGCCGAAGCCGACTCCATCGTCGACCCGGCCAAGGCTGGCGAACGCGCCAAGATGTGGAGCGAGATCTACGGCAAGATCATGGAAGACGCGCCTTGGGCACCGGTCTTCAACGAGCAGCGTTTCACCATGAAATCAACCCGCATGGGTGGTGCCGACAACCTCTATGTCGACCCGGTCCACATCCCGATCAACTACGACAATGTGTATGTGACCGATGTGCAATAACTGCGACTACACCATCCACGGGCGCCACCATCATTTCGGCTGGGACAATTCCTTTGTCCCGGCCGAACGGGTGGCGCCAGGGTCGACGATCGAGTTCCAGTGCCTGGACTCGTCCGGCGGGCAGCTGACGATGGAGAGCACCGTCGACGACGTTGCTTTGCTCGACTTTGCCAAGGTGAACCCGGTCACTGGGCCAATCTATGTCGACGGGGCAGAACCGGGCGATGCCCTGAAAATCACCATCGAGGCGTTCAAGCCGTCCGGCTTCGGTTGGACGGCGAACATCCCGGGATTCGGTCTGTTGGCGGATGACTTCACCCAACCGGCACTGAATATCTGGAAGTACGACGCCGCCTCGCTCGAACCGGCGCTGTTCGGCAAGAGCGGCCGGGTGCCGCTCAAGCCCTTCGCCGGCACCATCGGCAATGCCCCGGCTGAGCCGGGTCTGCATTCGGTGGTCCCGCCGCGGCGCGTGGGCGGCAATCTGGACATCCGCGATCTCGCCGCCGGCACCGTGCTTTACCTTCCCGTAGAGGTCGCGGGAGCGTTGTTCTCGGTCGGCGACACGCACGCCGCGCAGGGTGACGGCGAGGTCTGCGGCACGGCGATCGAGAGCCCCATGAACGCCGTGCTGACGCTCGATCTGGTCAAGGATGCCCGGCTGCGGACGCCGCGTTTCACAACACCCGGTCCGGTGTCGCGGCATCTCGACGCCAAGGGCTACGAGGTGACAACCGGTATCGGGCCGGATCTGATGGACGGCGCCAAGAGCGCCGTTTCCCAGATGATCGACCTGCTCTCCGGCCGCTACGGCATGGATCCGGTAGATGCCTATATGCTCGTCTCGGTTTGCGGTGACCTGCGCATCAGCGAGATCGTCGACATGCCCAACTGGGTGGTTTCGTTCTACTTCCCCCGCTGCGTCTTTGAATGAAGGTGGAGGACATCAAACGATCCAGGCAGGCCGCCGCGGAGAGTGGCTCTGTCAGGCCGGTACTCAGCGTCTCAGGCCTGAGCGTCGCCGTGCGCGGCGAGGAGGGCGAGCGCGACGTCGTCTCCGACCTGACATTCGGACAGATGCGCGGCGAAACGCTTTGCATCGCCGGCGAGTCCGGTTCCGGCAAGTCGATGACGGCGTTAGCCATTATGGGCTTGCTGCCACAGCCGGCGGCACGCATCGGATCAGGCTCCATCCGGCTCGGCGATCAGGATCTCGCGGCTCTCAGCGAGAGCGGCATGCGCCGCATCCGCGGCGACCGTATTGCCATGATCTTTCAGGAACCGATGACATCGCTCAATCCGGTGCTGTCCATCGGCCGTCAGCTCACGGAGGCGATCGAGGCACACACCTCGATGTCGCGCTCCAACTCGCGGCTGAGGGCGCTCGAGGCGCTGAAGGCAGTCCGAATTCCGGATGCCGAACGGCGGCTCGAGCACTATCCGCACGAACTCTCAGGCGGCATGCGCCAGCGCGTGATGATTGCCATGGCTCTGGCCCTGAACCCGGACGTGCTGATCGCCGATGAGCCGACGACTGCCCTCGATGTCACGGTTCAGGGCGAGGTGCTGGAGCTGCTGCGCGACCTGCAGCGCGAGCACGGCACCAGTGTTATCCTGATCACGCACGACATGGGCGTCGTCGCCGAGATGGCGGACCGCGTCATCATCATGCGCGACGGCCGGATGGTCGAGCAGGGCAGGGCGGCTGACATCTTCAATCGCCCGCAGGCCGACTATACACGCGAGCTTCTGGCCGCCGTGCCGCGTATCGGCGGCGGACGGACGGCCGAAGACCGACAAGATGCCGCCAACATGCCGGCCGAGCTTGTATCTGTCAGCGATCTTCACGTCCGCTTCGACCTGCACGGCGGCTTCTTCGGCCGCGTTGACCGCAGGGTGCACGCGGTCGAAGGCGTGAGTTTCTCGATCGCGCCGCACGAAACCCTGTCGCTGGTCGGCGAATCGGGCTGCGGCAAGTCGACGACGGCCAAGGCGATCGCCGGACTGGTGCCCTTCACCGGCAGCATTTCAATCGGCGGCCACGACCTGTCGGCGCTCAGCCGCAAGGAGCGCAAGGCTGTCCGCCGCAATGTGCAGATGATCTTTCAGGATCCCTTCGCGTCCCTCGACCCGCGCATGCGGGTAGGCGATCTCGTCGCCGAGCCTCTGCTGATCCACGGCCTCGGCGACAGAGAGCAACGGCATGCCCAGATCGCCGCTCTGTTCGAACGCGTCGGCCTCTCCGCTGACCAGATGGAGCGCTATCCCCACGAATTCTCCGGCGGGCAGCGCCAGCGAATCTGCATTGCACGGGCGCTGGCGCTGCGACCAAAGCTGATCATTGCCGACGAGAGCGTCTCTGCTCTCGACGTGTCGGTGCAGGCGCGCGTGTTAAGATTGCTGAAGGAGCTGCAGCGCGAATTCGGCGTCGCATTTCTCTTCATCTCGCACGACATGGCGGTGGTCGAGAACATCTCCGATCGCGTGGCGGTAATGTATCTGGGGCAGATCGTCGAGATGGGCACCCGCGACCAGATCTTCTCCAACCCGCGCCATCCTTACACAAAGCGGCTGATCGAAGCCGTTCCGGTTCCCGATCCAAGCCGGCGCCGCGCCAGGTTCGTCCGTTTGGACAGCGAAATTCCAAGCGCTGTGCGGCGCATCGGTGACGAGCCTCGGAAACTCAAGCTCGAAGATGTTGGCGACGGTCACCTCGTCGCCACTTGATCGAGCTTAGGCTGCCTCGTCCAGCCAATCCCGCAGAGACTCGGGGACAGCTGCATATGTGATGTTCGAGCGGCGAAAATGATCGGCGATGGCGCTGCCGCGGCAGCGCCGTTCGGCGATGTCGAGTTGGCAAGATCACCCGTTTACATCTGACATGTTAGCGTGCTAACGCTACGTCCACATTGATTTCAACGGAGATCGCATTGGCTTCCCGCTTTGGTCTTTCGGTTGCCCTGACCACACCCTTCGACCCGTCGGGGCAGATAGCGCTCGCGCCGATGATCGCGCATGCCCGAGCCTGCCTTGGCGCCGGCTGCAGCAGCGCGACGCTGTTCGGCACCACCGGCGAAGGAGCCTCAGTCGGCACCGACGAGCGACGGATCGTCACCGAGGCCATGCTGGCGGCCGGTATTCCGCCACATCAGCTCGTCGCCGGAGTGCTGGTCGATGCAGCCGAAGATGCCGCCGATCAGGCCCGGCACGCTTTGCAGCGCGGCGTTCGCAACATTCTGCTCGCTCCGCCGAGCTACTTCAAGAATGTCGGCGAGGACGGGCTGTTCGGATGGTTTTCCGCCGTCTTCGCCGCACTCGGTCCGCTGGCGCGCGACGTGCTGCTCTATAACATCCCCTCAGTCACCATGGTGCCGCTCCCGCTTGGGCTGATCGGCCGGCTGCGCGCCGCTTTTCCCGCTGTGGTGGCCGGGGTGAAGGATTCCGGCGGGGACTGGAGCTACAGTGAGGCGCTGCTTGAGGCGCACGGCGATCTGGTGATCCTCATCGGCGACGAACGGCATCTGGCGAGAAGCGTCCGCCGCGGCGGACAGGGCGCGATTTCCGGCATGGCTAATTTTGTTACCGGCGAAATCCGGGCAATGGTCGAAAACGGGGGCGACGACCCACGCGTCGAAGACTTCGTGCTCGAATTGCTCAAATACCCGGTCACGCCGGCGGTGAAGGTCATGGTCGCGCGCAAGACCGGCGACGAGCGCTGGCTGGCGGTCCGCCCGCCCCTAGAGGCGATCGATCCACAGGGACAGCGGCAGCTTGCCGCTGCCTACGACAGGCTGTTTGCGACAGAGGCGGCCTGACCGACAAGGCCGGGCCGACCGACAAGGAAGCGAGCTGAAGTGGAAGACGGCAGCGAACCGATCACTCTCCGGGAGAAGGCCTATGCCAGCTTCACGCGGCATTTGCTGGCCCGCGATCTGCGGCCGGGGCAGTTCGTGTCACAGCGCGAACTGGTCGCTTTCACCGGGCTGCCGCTGGGTGCCATTCGCGAGATCGTCCCGCGTCTCGAGGCCGAGGGACTGCTGACCACCATCCCGCAGCGCGGCATGCAGATCGCGCATATCGATATCAATCTGATCCGCGAGGCGTTTCAGTTTCGGTTGTTCATGGAACGCGAGGCAGTGGCGCTATTCACGACCAGCGCTTCTGATGCCGAACTTGCCCGCATGCGGCGCGAACATGAAGAGATGCTGGCTCAAGCTCTCGGGCAGGCGCCGACGCCGGAAATGGAAGCCAAGGCCCAGAACATCGACTGGGCGATGCACGACACCTTCATCAATGCGCTCGGCAACGAGATTATCGCCAAGGCCTATCTGGTCAACTCGGTGAAAATCCGGCTGATCCACCAGGAGCGTTTCCGCATCGACGGTCGTGTGGTGCCGGTGATGCGCGAACATTTGGCAGTCATCGAAGCCATGGAGAGCCGCAATCCGCAAAAAGCGGTTGAAGCGATCAGTCTGCATATCGACAATGCGCGCCGGCTGGCGCTCCAGATCTGAGGAAATATAGCCGCGCCGCGGTTCGCGGCGCATCCACAACGACAGCAACCGGGAGGAAGAAATGTCGTCCAATCTGTTCAACCCAACCAGGAGGCAACTCCTTGCCGGAACCGCGGCGCTAACCGCTGCCGGCCTTGTGGGGCTTCGCCCCGGCTTTGCCGCAGGCGTTGACTGGAAACGCTTTGCCGGGACGACGCTTGACGTCAATCTGGTGAAAAGCCCGCGCAGCGACACCATCCTGAAATATCTCGCCGAGTTCGAGGAACTGACCGGCATCAAGGTCAATGCCGAGGCAACGCCCGAGCAGCAGCAGCGCCAGAAGACGGTGATCGAGTTGAGCTCGGGCAAGCCGAGCTTCGACGTCGTGCATCTGAGCTACCACGTGCAGAAGCGCCAGTTCGAGAAGGGTGGCTGGCTGGCCGATATCGCCGGCTATCTCGCCGATCCGTCGCTCACCGACCCGGCGCTGGTCGAAAGCGACTTCGCCGAAGCCGGCATGCTGTTTGCCAAGGACGGCCAGGGCGTGCTGCGCTCGCTACCGTTCTCGGTGGACTACTGGATCCTGTATTGGAACAAGGAGCTGTTCGAGGCCAAGGGCCTCAAATACCCAGAGACCTTCGAACAACTGGTGGCAGCCGCCGAAGCGCTGACCGACCCCTCGACCAATACATACGGCTTCGTCGCCCGCGGGCTCAAGAACGCAAACACGCCGGTGTGGACGTCGCTGATGCTCGGCTACGACATGACGCCGCTAGATGACAAGGGCAAGCTGCGCACCGAGGCTCCCGAGGCGATCGAGGCTGCCGCGCTCTATCAAAGATTGATGACCAAGTCCGCCCCTCCGGGCGTTACCGGGTTCAACTGGGCCGAAGCACAGTCGGCCTTCCTGCAGGGCAAGATCGGCATGTGGCTCGACGGCGTGGGTTTTGCCCCGCCGATGGAAAATCCGGAAAAATCGAGGGTGGTCGGCAAGGTCGGTTACGGCGTGATGCCCAAGGGTCCCAAGGCGCATGCCTCGGGCACCTTCGGCGACGGGATTGGCGTTACCGCCGCCAGCGAGAAGAAGGAGGCTGCCTATCTGTTCTGCCAGTGGGCGGTATCGCCCACCATGGGTGCACGGCTGTTGCAGGCCGGCGCCGGCGTTCCGTTCCGCAAATCCGTGCTGGAGGATCCCAAGGTGCGCGAAGGCGTCACCATGCCGGCAAGCTGGCTTGATGCCGTGGTCGGCTCGGGCAATATCAGTCGGCTGGCACTGCCGGTCATCATCCCCGTCACGGAATTCCGCGACATTTATGGCGTGGCGTTGACCAACATGATTGCCGGCGCCGATCCAGCCGCGGAGCTGAAGAAGGCCACCGAACAGTTCCAGCCGGTTCTCGACAGGAGCGAGCAGGGCTGATGTCGGCCACCACCCCAGAACAGACCGGGGTGACGATGCCGGTTATCGACGGGAGCCAGACGATCCGGCTGGCTCCCAACTACTGGCCTTTCGTTGTCCCCGCACTCGTCGTCGTCGGCGCCGTCATCGTTTTCCCGTGGGCTTTCACCCTGTGGATGAGCGTCAATCGCTGGACGCTCGGCCAGTCGCGGAGCTTTGCCGGGATGGAAAACTATCTCCGCCTGGCCAGCGACCCACGTTTCTGGGAATCCCTTGTTCATACGTTGACCTACACCTTCCTCTCGGTTGCAGCGCCGATGCTGCTGGGCACTCTGGCCGCCCTGATCTTCGATGCCAGGTTTCCGCTGCGCGGCTTGCTGCGCGGCGTCTTCGTCATGCCGATGATGGCGACACCCGTTGCCGTCGCACTGGTTTGGACAATGATGTTCCATCCTCAGCTTGGCGTGCTCAACTACCTGCTGTCGCTGGTCGGCATCCCGGCTCAGGAATGGATATTCAACGCCAACACGGTCATCCCGTCGCTGGTTGCGGTCGAGACCTGGCAGTGGACGCCGCTGGTCATGCTGATCGTGCTCGGCGGGCTGGCCTCGGTGCCGCGCGAGCCCTTCGAAAGCGCCGAGATCGACGGCGCCAATGCCTGGCAGCAATTCCGCTATCTCACTCTGCCGATGATCGCGCCGTTCCTGATGATCGCGGTCATCATCCGCACCATCGATGCGCTGAAGAGCTTCGACATCATCTACGCTATGACCCAGGGCGGGCCGGGCACGGCGTCGGAGACCATCAACATCTATCTCTACAACACCGCCTTCTCCTACTACGATATCGGCTACGGTTCGGCCATGGCCGTGGTGTTCTTCGTCGTCATCGTGGCCCTGTCTTTTGTCCTGCTGATGCTGCGCCAACGCTCGCAGTGGATCGATACGGAGGGCAAATAGATGAGTTCACGGCTGCTCAACCAGATCGGTCTGTTCTTCGCTGCCCTGGTTTTCGTCTCGCCGGCGATCCTGTTCTTCCTCTGGATGATCTCGCTGTCGCTGAAATTCGAGATCGACAACGGTGCCTATCCGCCGATCCTGATCCCCGAACGCTTCGCCTGGTCGAACTATGTAAAGGTGTTCGAGGAGAACAATTTCCTGCTCTATCTCTGGAATTCGGTTCTGGTGACCGGCACGGCGACCTTGCTGGCGCTGCTGATCGGCGTACCGGCCGGCTATGGCATCGCACGGCTCAAGGCTGAACGATCGGCGGTCGTCATCATGATCGCCCGCATGACGCCTGGGCTATCCTATCTCATCCCGCTGTTTCTGCTGTTCCAATGGATCGGGATACTCGGCACGCTGTGGCCGCAGATCATCATCCATCTGGTGGTGACGGTGCCGATCGTGGTGTGGGTGATGATCGGCTATTTCGAGACCACGCCGATGGAACTGGAAGAGGCGGCCAACATCGACGGCGCCAGCTCCTGGCAGGTTTTCCGGCTGGTTGCCCTGCCCATCGCCAAGCCGGGCATCGTCGTCGCCTTCATCCTGTCCGTGATCTTCTCGTGGAACAATTTCGTCTTCGGCGTGGTGCTCGCCAGCCGTGAGACGCGCACACTCCCGGTCGCCGTCTACAACATGCTGTCCTACGAGCAGGTCAGCTGGGGGCCGCTCGCCGCGGCGGCGCTGGTGGTGACGTTGCCGGTGCTGATCCTGACCATGTTCGCGCAAAGGCAGATCGTCGCGGGGCTGACCGCCGGCGCCGTCAAGGGCGGCTGAGGGCGCGTCCTGACATCACTCTTTTCCAGGAAAGATCCAATGGCATCGGTAACAATCAACAACGTGCAGAAGGCCTTCGGGGCCACCAAGATCATTCACGACGTCAGCGTCGATATCGCCGACGGAGAATTCGTCATCCTGGTCGGCCCGTCGGGATGCGGAAAATCGACGCTGCTGCGCATGATCGCAGGCCTTGAGACGATCTCCGGCGGGAAGATCGCCATCGGCGAGCGTATGGTCAACAATCTGCGGGCACGGGACAGGAACATCGCCATGGTGTTCCAGAATTATGCGCTCTATCCGCATATGACTGTGGCCGACAATATGGGCTTTGCCCTCAAGATCAAGAGAGCCGACCCGGCCGACACCGCTGGCCGGGTCCGGAAGGCAGCCGGCATCCTCGGCCTGGAAAAGCTGCTTGACCGCTATCCGCGCCAGCTTTCGGGCGGCCAGCGCCAGCGCGTCGCGATGGGCCGCGCGATCGTACGCGACCCACAGGTCTTCCTGTTCGACGAGCCGCTCTCCAACCTCGATGCCAAATTGCGCGTCCAGATGCGCGGCGAGATCAAGGCCCTGCACCAGCGGCTGGGTACCACGACGATCTATGTCACGCACGACCAGATCGAGGCCATGACGATGGCCGACAAGATCGTCGTGCTGCATGATGGCCTGGTCGAGCAGATCGGCGCGCCGCTGGACCTCTACGACCATCCGGCCAACCTCTTCGTTGCCGGTTTCATCGGCTCGCCCGCCATGAACTTCATCGCCGGCCGCATCGAGGAGGGCGTGTTCCGCAGCGCCGGCGGGTTGATCCTGCCGTTGCCGGAAGGCGCCCAGCCGGCGGATGCCGCAGGACGCGAACTCGTCTACGGCATTCGCCCGGAACATATCCGGGCGACGGGGCAAGGCGTGCCGGGCACGATCACGCTTCTCGAGGCGACAGGCTCGGAAATCTTCGCCAGGGTCGACTGCTCCGGTGAAGAAATTTCCTGCCTTTTCCGAGAAAGGCTTGCGCTCAAGCAAGGCGAAGGGGTGCGGATCGAGATCGACCGCGCATGTGCGCATCTGTTCGACGCAGCAACCGGTCGGCGCATCTGACTCGGTGGTCCGGTAATGCGTCGTCGGCCTAGGTCGGCAACGCGAATTCACCGGCGAGTTCGATGGCGCGGCCTTCGCGGGCCGATCTCTGGGCGGCAAGACCCATGACGACGGCCCACCAGCCGTCTTGCAAGGTCACTTCCACCTTGCCTTGTCCGCGCACCGCAGCGGTGAAGCGGGCGTGCTCGAAATAGGTCGAACCGTTATGGTCGCCTGCCTCGAGCAGCCGGGGGTCGACGGGAATCTCCAGCAGTCGTGGTCCAGGCGGATTGCGCGGACTAACGATCAACTGGGGCACTGGCGCAGGGCCAAGGTGGGTCGGCCAGAAACGGCCTGGTCCGGGCACCAGACATTCGATCTTTCCGTCGCCGCCGACAGCGCAGAGTTCCTCCTGGTAGCGGCTGCCCTCGGCAAACATGCACAGTTCCAGCATGGCGCGCGCGCCGCTCGCGAAATCAACCAGCACATAGCCATGGTCAAGGATATCTGGCCTCTCACCGCCATAGCGTTCGTCGAGATGGTTTACGGCCTGTCCAGCGCTCGCCATCACGCGGACGGGGTCCGATCCGAGGATCAGCCGCATCAGGTCGAAGAAGTGGCAGCACTTCTCGACGAACGTGCCGCCGGTGTTGCGGTTGAAGCGGTTCCAGTCGCCGACCTTGGCCAGAAACGGGAAGCGGTGCTCGCGGATCGTCAGCATGCGGATGCCGCCGGTGGCGTGGCGCGCCTGCTCGACGAATACGGCGACGGGGGGCATATAGCGATATTCCATGGCCACCCAGACGAGCGGAAGCCGAGCTTTCAACGCCGCGATCCGCCCCTCGTCGGCGCCCTCGGTGAAGAGCGGCTTTTCCACCAGTACCGGCAGTGGTCGAAGTGCGGCGATCTGCTCCATCTGACCGAGGTGCTGGTGGTTGGGGCTGGCAATCAAGACGCAGTCCACCTCATCCATGGCCAGCAGTTCGGCGATCGATGCCGCCGATCGCGCGCCCGACGCCGTCGCCAGCGACGCCGCCAACATGCCGGGGTCCGGCTCGACGATCGCGGCCACATGCGCATCGGGCAACAGAGCGATATTGCGGATATGCTCGCGGCCCATCATGCCGCAGCCGATGATGCCGTAGCCGATCGATGATCTGGTCACGCTGCGTCTTCCTCCGGCCTATCTGAAACGCGTGACGTACCGCGCCGCGCCCGGATCGAACCAGCTGCGGGAATATTCCGCGCTGGCGCCGTCGCCAGCCCAGGCGATACGTTCTATGAACCCCACGACCGTCCCCGGCGGTGGCCTGAATTCGAGCGGGGCCCAGTCCGGGGCGGGTGCGACGGCAACATGGTCTTCGGCGCGAACGATTGAAAAGCCGAGCGCGAGCCGGTAGTGGAGATAGAGGGATTCCGACAAATCCTGGCGCTTGAGCCGCTCGGCGCGGCTGACGTCCAGCCAGATCTCCTCGACCGCGGCCGGCTCGCCGTCGAGCCGCCGCAGCCGGCGTATACGGTGGGCTTCGCCGGAGCTGCCGAATTGCGGCAGGTCGGCGGGCTTGGGCAGCCGCTCGACGGACAGCACGTCGGCGCTCGGCAGGCCGCCACCGCCGATGCGCTCCAGGCGAAAAAAGGCATAGACCCCGAGCAAGTCGCCGCGCGCCCGCACATAGTTACCCGAGCCCTGGATGCGGTCGAGAAGGCCCTTTTCGGTCAAATCTGCCAGCGCCCTCCTGAGCGTGCCGACGGCAATCCCGAGGCTCGCGGCCATCTCGCGCTCGGGCGGCAGCCGCGCCCCGTCGGCCAGCCGTCCGGCCACGATTTCGCGGATCAGCATTTCGCTGGTCTGCAAGTGCACAGGCAAGGGCCCACGCATCTGGCTGGATCGGTGGCCGGGGTCAGCCCTTGTCAAATGCATCCCGCGTTCCAATCACATCCCGGTTTCGGGTTCGCTCAAATTGATACAGTATTGATCTACAACAAAACGAATGCTACGCAAGCCCTATTCGCAGCTCCGGACCTCTTTGAAGAATGGCCCGGGCTTCTTTTTTGAAGAGTGGCAATGAGCATCGTCCCAATCACCTCGCCGGATCTCGATGCAGCCGAAGTCTCGTGGTTCGCCGCACTCTGCTCGGACGACTATCGCTATCTCGGTGTGCCGGACGGCGCGTTGCGCTCGAGCTGGGCGCATTGCTCCGAGATCGTGAAGACGTCCGAGGAACTAGGTTTCCGCAACATCTTGTGTCCGTCGTCCTATCAGGTCGGCCAAGACACGCTGAGCTTCGTAGCCGGCTGCGCGCCGATCACCTCGAAGATCAATCTGCTCGCCGCTGTGCGCTGCGGCGAGATGCAGCCGATCATGCTGGCGCGCACGATTGCGACGCTGGATCACATGCTGGAAGGCCGGCTGACGGTGAACATCATTTCGTCTGACTTTCCGGGCGAGACGGCCGACAGCGCCTACCGTTATCAGCGTTCGCGCGAGGTTGTGCAGATCCTGCGCCAGGCCTGGACCAGGGACAGCATCGATTTCGAGGGCGAGGTCTATCGCTACAAAGGACTCTCGACGGCGCCAGCGAAGCCCTATCAGCAAAATGGCGGCCCGCTGCTCTATTTCGGCGGTTATTCGCCCGACGCGCTCGAGCTTTGCGCCGAACAGTGCGATGTCTACCTGATGTGGCCGGAAACCAGGGAGGAACTTGCCGGCCGCATGAAGGCCGTCCACGAACGCGCCGAGCGCCATGGGCGGACGCTCGACTACGGCCTGCGCGTCCACATGATCGTGCGCGATACCGAGGCCGAGGCAAAGGAATATGCCCGGGAGCTGGTTTCGAAGCTGGACGACGAGCAGGGCAGGGCGATCCGCGAGCGCGCGCTCGACGCCCGATCGCTCGGCGTATCGCACCAAGCCAGGAACCGCCAGATCGCCGATGCCGAAGGCTATGTCGAGCCGCATCTGTGGACGGGCGTCGGGCGGGCGCGCTCTGGTTGCGGCGCGGCGCTCGTGGGCTCGGCCGATCAGGTTCTGTCGGAAATCGAGACGTATATGAAGATGGGGATCCGCGCCTTCATCTTTTCCGGCTACCCGCATCTCGACGAGGCGCGTCATTTCGGCACCAAGGTGTTGCCTCAGCTCAAGACATGCTCGCTCCCGCACGCCTATGGCCGGGTGCCGGAACGGATCCCGGCGACACCACTGGGAACGGGGGAGCGCCGCTGATGGAGCATGTCGTGTGCGATCCACGCCTTTTGCGCAATGCCTTCGGGCGCTTCGCCACCGGCGTCACGGTCGTCACCACCGGCACGGCCGACGGCCCGGTCGCAATCACTGCCAACAGCTTCTCATCCGTGTCGCTCGATCCGCCGCTGGTGCTCTGGTCTATCGGCCGCCACTCGCGCCGGTTCGAAGCCTTCGCCAATTCCGCGCACTACGCCATTCACGTGCTGGCGGAAGATCAAATCGATCTGTGCTGGCGTTTTTCGAAGTCGGGGACGGACTTTGCCGATCTTGACCTGTCGTGGAGCGAGCACGGCGTGCCATTGCTGCCGCGCGCACTGGCGCGGTTCGAATGCAGCGTCGCCGACCGCTTCCCGGCTGGCGACCATATGATCCTGCTTGGACGTGTCCTTGAACTGCAGACGCAAGAGGGTTTGCCGCTGCTCTTTGCTGGCGGCAAGTCGCGCGCTCAAGAGGCCAGTTGATGACCGCCGGCGCCGCTTCGGGCTGGTGCCGTCGACTGGCGCACCACGAGATTGCAGGCAAGTTCGACGCGACGCGGCGGCGACCCCGAATGGGCCATATCGTCGAGCAGCAGGCTAAGCGCCGCCGATCCGATCTCGCGCATGGGAATGTGCATCGCCGTCAGCGGCGGGTTGCAGAAGGCAGCGAGCGGCAAGTCGTCCATACCGACCACGGACACATCGCCAGGCACCGAATATCCGGCCTCCTGGACGCCGGCGATGGCACCAAACGCCAAGCTGTCGCCGGCCGTCAGCACGGCGGTGAAATCGAGGCCACGGGCCGCGATGCGCTCGGTCACGGCCCTGCTCGCAAGTTCCGGCAGCCAGTCCTGCACCTCAACCACGAAGTCGTCGAAGCCGGCAATTCCGGCTGTGATCAGCGCGTCGCGCCAACCTTCGTAGCGCCGCTCGATCGTGCGCCGGCCACGCCGCATCAGGAACAGGATGCGGCGGTGGCCGAGGCCGATCAGATGCTGCGCCGCAAGCATGGCGGCAGAGCGATTGCAGGGCGTCACGCTCGAATGGCGCATCGAGGGATCGTCGCCGTTGACGAGCACGATCGGCTTGGCGAATCCGGCTGTCAGCGTCAGCACATCGTCATCGTCCAGCGTCAGAAACAGGCAGCCGGCGACGCTGTCGTCGCGCTCGGATTCACGCAGCAGCGCGATTTCGTCCTCGGGCGCCGAAACCGGCCGGGTCACGAGTTCGACGCCCAGCAACCGGGCGCGCTCGTTGAGTCCATCAAGGACATGGTAGGTGAACTGATTGCGGGCACTGTCCACCATTGCCACGCTGCTTGCGGCCAGGATGACCTTGCGGCCGGCAACCGAGGCGGGAATGGCATAGTTCATCGACTTCGCCGTTTCGATGATCCTGGTGCGAAGCTCGTCCCTCACGCCGCCGACACCGCTCAGCGCACGGGAGGCGGTGCTGACCGACACGCCGCAACGCGCCGCGATCTCCTCAAGTCGAATGCGGCGGCTGGGGCGGCCGCGCTTGCCCTGGATATTCATCCACTCGGTCACCTCCGGCAAAGTCATCCGATTAATGCAAAAAATTTTCAGATTGCGCAAGAAAAATGGCTGTGAAACAGTTCTGATGAAGCGGGAGAAACGGGAGGAGTGATGCCGCTATCGGCCGAACGCCTGAATTCCGCGCTTGCCAGCCTCGTGGCGGGCATGACCGGCTTGCGTCATGACGGGCGGTTCCATGAGCCGAATCTCGACGGCACGCCGGGCGATTATGTCAGCTTCGACAGCTGGGAATGGCCGCAAGGCGTCGGGCTCTACGGGCTGGTTCGGCTGTGGGCGCAGACCGGCGACGATCGGCTGCTGCAGACGATCGAGGCCTGGTACGACCGACGCATCGCTGCCGGTCTCCCTGCGATGAACGTCAACACCACCGCGCCCCTTTTGGCGCTAAGCGAATTGTGGCGGCGCCGGCGCCAGCCGCGCTTCGAGCCGGTGCTGCGCGAATGGGCCGAGCGCGTGGCCACCGCCTTGCCGCGGACGCCCGAAGGCGGTTTCCAGCATGATGTTTCGGACCGGGTCAATGACGACGAATTGTGGGACGACACGCTGTTCATGGTGGCGCTGTTCCTCGCATCCTACGGCCAGGCTGCCGGCCAGCGTCGCTTCGTCGAGGAAGCAGAAAGGCAATTCCTGGTCCACGCCCGTTATCTCGCTGACCCGGCATCAGGGCTGTGGTTTCACGGCTGGACGTTCGCGGGACGGCACAATTTCGCCCGCGCGCGTTGGGCGAGAGGCAATGCCTGGATTACCGTCGGCATCCTGGAACTGGTGGAGTTCGCCGAAATTGCACCTTCGGTCCGGGCCTATCTGCTCGGCGTGCTGGACACGCAGATCAACGCCCTGCTCGAGGTGCAGGCAGGTTCGGGCGCATGGCACACTCTGCTCGACGACCCGACATCTTACGAGGAGATTTCCGCCACGGCCGGCTTCGGCTACGGGTTGATGAAGGCCGCGCGGCTCGGAATCGGCTCGACAGAGTGCCGTGCCGCCGGCCTCCGCGCCTTGGAAGCCGTGGTGGCCAACATCGATGACAAAGGTGTGGTGGCGAACGTGTCCTATGGCACACGCATGGGCGCCGACCTGCAGTTCTATCGCGATATACCCATCCATCCGACGGGCTACGGGCAGGCGCTGGCCATTCTGTGCCTGACCGAAGGGGCGCGGCATCTGCAGTCGAAGGTGGAGGCGGCATGATGCGGGCGCTCTATGGCGCGTCGCCGGGCGATATTGCCGGCATGGACACGGACCGGCTGAGGGCCGAGTTCCTCGTCGACGGCTTGTTCCGGCCTGGCGCGATCGAATTCGTCTACACCCATGTCGACCGCATGATCGTCGGTGGCGCGGTGCCGCTGGCCAACCCGCTGGCATTCGGCAACGGGGCCGAAGTCGGCACCCCGCTCTTCTTTGACGCGCGCGAGATGGGCATCGCCAATCTCGGCGGCAATGGCGCGGTCGCGGTGGACGGCCGGCGCTTTCACGTGGCTAACCGCGACATCGTCTATGTCGGACGCGGAGCGCGTGAGGTGACGCTGGAGAGCGACGATCCGGAGAGGCCGGCACGCTTCTACATGAACTCGGTGCCGGCCGGCGCCAATGTTGCGCACCGTCTCATCGTCAGCAGCGAAGCCAAGCCGCTTGTGCTCGGCGAGGAGGCCCGCGCGAACAGGCGCACGCTGCGCATGTACATCCATCCCGAAGTGGCCCCGTCCTGCCTCTTGCTGATGGGGATCACCGACCTCGCGCCGGGCAGTGTGTGGAACACCATGCCGCCGCATCTGCATGAGCGGCGCATGGAAGCTTATTGCTATTTCGACCTCGCCGAGGCCGACCGTGTAATCCATCTGATGGGCCGGCCAGACAAGACGCGCCACCTGATGGTCGCTGACGGCGACGTCGTCCTGTCGCCTGCCTGGTCTATCCATATGGGTGCCGGCACCGGCCCCTATGCCTTCGTCTGGGGCATGACCGGCGAGAACCAGGCCTACACCGATGTCGATCCAGTTGCCGTGAAGGATTTGCGATGAGCGAGGCCGCGCAAAGCGTTCGGACGGACTTTACGCTGCGCCGGCCGCTCATGGCGGGGCAGCCAATCGTCTATTGGCGGCTCGGGTCTATCGCCGAGCAACGCTACGACGTGGCCGACCAGCCCATGCAAGGCGAGATGGATCCCTTCTTCTTCCTGACCAAGCACAAGAATTTCATTCCCCATGAATATCCGTGCCGCACGCAGTTCGCAGCGGAACGACGCGGCAAGCGACCACAGGTCAGCGCCGAATTCGGCGCCGAGCGCATCTGGCTGCCCTTCGCCTCGCCGCGCATCGACCTATCGGGCTTCTGGTTCCGGCCGACGGTGCTTGGAACCTGGGCCGAGACCACCATCGAGGCGGCCTCGACTGGCGAGGCGCTGGTGCGGCTGCGCACATGCGGCGGCGCCACACTCTTTGCCAATGGCGAGGAAGCCGGCTGGATGGCGCCCTACGGCCGCAACCTGGAAAGTGCAGAGCATTTCAAGATCGCGCTGAAGGCTGGCCGCAACGACGTCCGGATATGGTTCGACGATCTCGCAGAGCGCGACGCCCGCTACTATTTCCAGCTCGATTATCTATCCGGTCCGGCTGCTTCAGTGGCACTGCCGATCGAAGTCGAGAGCGGCGTTGCCGATGCGATGGAAGCAGCCCTTGACGACATGCATTTCGACCGTCCCGCCTATGACGGCGGCGAGGTGGCGCTCGTCACCGGCGTGGCCCTGCCGCGCGACGCGCAAGTCGAGATCGAGATCGAAGGCGATTTCATGTCGATCGAGACGCCGGTGCGCTTCGCCTTCGATCTGCCGGCGGGCCAGACGCGGCTGCCGATCGCCGATACCGAGCAGCTGCCGGCCGACTTTCGCCATTTCAAGGTGGCGCTGACGGTCGCAGACCATTCCGTATCGCGTGTCTTCGGCGTCGAGATATGCCACGCGCGCCGTCAGGGCGATGCGCCGGAAACGCTTACCGCGCGTATAGATGAAGCCCTGCGCGAGGTCGCCGGTCACGCCGAGGCCGACACCGTGCGCGCGCTGGCGCGCCTGGCGATCGGGCGGCAGGGCGCCGAGACCGACGCCATGATCTCTGGCACGCTGCCGGCGATCGAGGATTGTCACGATTGCGCCGACTTCATCCTGGTGCCGCTGCTGTGGTGCCGCAAGGCCTATGGCGATCGGCTGGAAGCGAGCCTGCGCGCGCGCGTCGACAACGCCATCCTCGGCTATCGCTACTGGATGGACGAGCCCGGCAATGATGTGCAGTGGTACTTCTCCGAGAACCACGCGCTGCTCTTCCACACCGCCGCCTATATTGCCGGGGGCCTGTTGCCTGATGTGCGGTTCGTGCGGTCGGGCCGCCTTGGCCGCGAACAGTCCGCGGTTGGAGCCGCGCGTGTACGCGCCTGGCTCGACCATTTCGAGGCATGGGAGATGGCCGAGTTCAACTCGGCGCCTTATTTCCCGATCGACCTCAAGGGCCTGTGCGCGCTTTACGCGCTGGCCCCGGACAAGGACATCGCCGAACGTGCCGGCAAGGCAATCATACGCCTGCTTGAAATCGTCGCCCGCTCGGCGCATCGCGGCATCCTCACCGGGGCGCAGGGCCGCTCCTATGAGCACACGCTGCGCGCCGCGCGTTCCCTGGAATTATCCGGCATCTGCCGCATGCTTTGGGGCAAGGGCAACTACGGCATGCGCTTTCACGCGCTGCCGCAGCTGGCATTGTGCCTGCGGGATCACGATTTGAGCGTTCCGGACGGGTTGGCAGCAATTGCTTCCCTCACCGACGATACGGCGTGGGAATGGACTTTTGCGCAGGGACAAGACCGCTTCGCGCGGCTCTACCACTACAAGACGCGCGACCATGCGATGGGCAGCGCCGCTGGCTACCGCTGGAACCAATGGGGTTATCAGGAGACCGTCATTCACGCCCGGCTGGGCAAGAATCCGGATGCGCAGATCTGGATCAACCACCCCGGCGAAGTGCTGCAGTCGGGATATGGCAGACCATCATATTGGGGTGGCTCAGGCACTTTGCCCCGGCTTCACCAATACCGCGACCTCGCCGTCGTCAGCTTCTTCTGCTCGGATGAACAACCCGACTTCACGCACGCCTGGTTTCCCGCACGTGCCTTCGATGCCGTGCAAGTGGGTGGCGATCGGGCGTTCGCGCAATCGGGCGACGCCTTCGTCATGCTGAAGACGGATGTTCCGCTCACGCAGGTAGTGGCCGGCCCGACGGCCGGCAACGAGTTGCGGGCGGCGGGACGCAGGACGACATGGATCATTCGCCTCGGTGACCAGAATGCCAATCGGCCGGCCCTCGACGCCTGGACTGCCGTTTTTGGGGACCTGTCGGTGCGGTCGGGTCCCGGCGGCGAGTTGATCGTCGAGGATCCGGAATACGGCACGGTGCATTTCCTCGCCGACGCAAGGATCGTGGCTGAGGGACGTACACTCGATCCGGCCAACTGGACCGTGCGCGGTGAGGCGATGCGCATGAAGCACAGAGAGTAGGGAGGAGATCGGCTGCGACGCTCAAGAGGAGGAGGGCGTAGCAGGCTTGAACCATCGGGGCGCCGCCCCGCTAAAGGAGGAGACGAAGCATGAATAAGACCCGCACTTTGCTGGCCGCGCTATCGGTCAGCCTGCTCGCATCGACCAGCGCGTTTGCCGGCGACGTGCGCATCATGTGGTATTCGGACGGTGTCGAGGGCGATGTCATCCAGGACATTCTGAACCGCTTCATGAAGGACAATCCCGACATCCACGTCACGCTCGACAACGTCGCCTACAAGGTGATCCAGGAGCAGTTGCCCATCCAGCTCGAAGCCGGCCAGGGTCCGGACATCGCCCGCGTCACAAACATCAAGGAGCTTGCCCAGCACTGGCTCGATCTCAGGCCACTGGTGGCCGATCCGAAATATTGGGAGGACAATTTCGCTGACACGCTGGACTGGATGCGCCCCGACGGCTCCAACGCCATCCCGGGTTTCATGACCCAGCTCACGCTCACCGGCGGCTTCGCCAACAAGACGCTGTTCGAACAGGCCGGCGTGCCGCTGCCCGGTGACAAGGCGACCTGGGACGACTGGGTCAAAGCCGCCGCCGAGGTGGCGAAGAGCCAGCAGCTTCCGGCTGCCTTCGCCATCGACCGTTCCGGTCACCGCATTTCGGGTCCGAATGTCTCCTTCGGAGCGAACTATATCGGCCCCGATGGCATGCCGGCGAAAGTGGACGACGGCACCAAGGCTTTCGTCGGCAAGCTCGTCGACTGGACCGCCAAGGGCCTGATGCTGAAGGATACCTGGGTTTCGGCGGCAGGCTCGACCTATCGCGCGGCCGCCGACGACTTCATCAACGCCCAGATCCCGTTTTATTATTCGGGTAGCTGGCAGGTCGCCAATCTATCGACCAAGATCGGCGATAGTTTCGACTGGGTGGCGACCGGCTCGCCTTGCGCTACCGCAGGCTGTTCGGGCGTGAAGGGCGGCGCGGCGCTGGTCGCCATCAAATACACGAAGAATCCCAAGGACGTCGCCAAGGTCATGGATTATCTGGCCCGTGAAGACGTGGTAAAAGAGTTCAGCGAGCGCACGCTGTTTCTGCCCGCGCACAAGGGCGTCGTAGACAAGGGCGGGCTGAAATGGGTCTCGGCCGACAAGAACGTCGGTCCGGCGCTCGACAAGTTCGTCAAGGCGGCGGGTGAAACCCTGCCGGCGGCCGATGCGCTGCCGCCGTGGAAGTGGGCCAACGCTTACTTCGCCGCGCTGGTGACGCGCGTCAGCCAGGTGATGGCCGGCGAGCTCAGCCTCGACGATGCCTGGGGCAGGATCGACCAGGATATCGCCGACAAGGTTGCCGAGGCGAAGTGACCGCCGCCGCGACACTGAAGGCAGGGATTGGCGCCGCCCTCGCGGCGCCGGTCGTGTGGCTGGCGTCGATCGTCAACGTGCCGCTGAAGTTCTGGCAGCGAGCGACGGGCACCGGCGGCATGGCCGCGTTCTTCCTCGCCCCAAACATGGCGATCTTCGGCATTTTCGTCCTGGTGCCGATGATCATCAACTTTTTCTATTCGGCCACGTCGGGAACGGCCTACTTCCTGCAGGACCGAACCTATGTGGGGCTCGAGCAATATCAGCGCCTGCTCGATTGCGGCAACTACCTGGACACTGCCACTTGCCACGAGGATCTCTTCTGGAAGGCCGTGCACAATACCGGCCTGTTCGTCGTCGTGCAGGTGGCGCTGATGACGGTCGTGTCGATGGCGACAGCGTTGATCCTCAACCGCGAGATCGTCGGGCGCAGCTTCTGGCGCGCGGTGTTCTTCTTTCCGGTGCTGTTGTCGCCCGTCGTCACCGGCCTGATCTGGCGTTGGATCCTGCAGCGCCAGGGCCTGCTCAACCTGATCGTCCATGATCTGGGCGGCGAGCCGCACAACTGGCTGACAGACCGTTTCTGGGCTTTCACCGCCGCGGTCAGCGTTTCGGTTTGGGCACATATGGGCTTCTATACGCTGATCTTGCTTGCCGGATTGCAGGCGATCCCGCGCGACCTTTACGAAGCGGCCGAGATGGACGGCACGAAGCCGGCGCGGGTGTTCTGGCGCATCACGCTGCCGCTGCTGATGCCGAATCTGCTTGTCGTTATCGTACTGGCGCTGATCCGCGCTGTGCAGATCTTCGACGAAGTCTATGTGCTGACGGGTGGAGGGCCGGGAACCTCGACCCTCTATATCACGCAGTACATCTATGAGATCGGCTTCGCCTCCCTGCTGCGCAACCCGGGGCTGGCTTCGGCGGCTTCGATCCTGATGGGGTTGGTGCTGGTCGTGCTCACCTTGGTTCAGCTGCAGGTCGGACGCCGGGGTGAGCGGAAAGGAGCCCGCGAATGAGCGGCGTGATGACATTCCTGACCCGCCGGCGCGGCGGTCGCGGCTGGCACTGGACGGATATCGTGAGCTGGCTGTGGCTGCTCGGCGGCGTTGTCATCATGTTCGGCCCGGCCGTCTGGCTGGTGGGTTCGTCATTCAAGACGCCGGCACAGCTCGCCGAGTTCCCGCCGACCATAATGCCTTATGTCAGCCAACACGCGAGGGTCGAAGGCTATGACAAGCCGCTGACCCTCTACAGGGTGAAGTTGCCGGATGGTTCGACCAAGGTGCTGGCCGAGGTGCGGCGCATCGGCATCGTGGCGCAAATGGTGGATCCGCAGGCGCCGAACGATATCGTGAAGGTCAACATCGCCGACCGGCAGCCGGTGCGCGAAATCGGCTTCGCGACGGAGAATTACACCGAGCCCTTCGTCCATTTCGACTTCCTGCGCTATCTGCGCAATTCGGTTTTTGTGACGGCAATGGCAACGCTGATCACGCTGCTCACCAATTCGATGGCCGCCTTCGCCTTGTCGAAATACAAGTTCCGCGGTCGCGATCTGACGATGCTTGTGATCGTCGGTACGCTGATGGTGCCGCTGTCGGTCATCCTGGTGCCGCTCTATTCGGTGGTGGGCGCCGTCGGACTGCTCGATTCGCTGTGGGGCGTGATTTTGCCGACCGTGGCGACGCCAACCGGCGTCTTCCTGCTGCGCCAATATATGCTGACCATCCCCGACGAGCTGCTCGATGCGGCGCGCATGGACAACGCTTCCGAATGGCAGATCTACTGGCGCATCGTATTGCCGCTTGCAGCACCGGCGCTCGCCGTGCTGGCGATCTTCTCGGTCGTCTGGCGCTGGAACGACTTTCTGTGGCCGCTGGTGGTGCTGTCGCGCAAGGAACTCTACACACTCCAGGTCGGCCTCAACACCTATGCCGGCCAGCTAAACGTGCAGTGGCACTACATCCTGGCGATGACCGTGGTGACGATGATCCCCGTCGTCCTCGTCTTCGTCTTCCTGCAGCGTTACATCACTTCCGGCATTGCCGGCACCGGGCTGAAGTGAGGATGTCATGGGACGGATAACGCTGACCAACATCGATCGCGCTTACGGCAAGATGAAGATCTTGCACGGCATCAACCTCGACGTCGGTGACGGCGAGATGCTGGTCCTCGTCGGCCCGTCGGGTTGCGGCAAGTCCACGCTGCTGCGGTTGATTGCCGGGCTCGATCGGCCGACCGACGGCAAGGTCGAGATCGACGGGGTCGACGTCACTAACGTTTCGGCCGCGCAACGCGGTCTGGCGATGGTGTTCCAGTCTTACGCGCTCTACCCGCACATGAGCGTGCGCCAGAACCTCGCCTTCGGGCTTGAAAACATTCGTATGCCGAAGGCCGAGATCGACGCGCGGATCACGGAAGCGACGCGCATGCTGGAAATTGCTCCCTATCTAGACCGCCGGCCCGGTCAATTGTCGGGCGGCCAGAAGCAGCGCGTGGCGATCGGCCGTGCGGTGGTGCGCAATCCGACCGCCTTTCTGCTCGATGAACCGCTGTCCAACCTCGATGCCGAACTGCGCATCACCATGCGCGCTGAACTGGCGGGCCTGCACCGGCGGCTGGCAACCACGATGGTCTACGTCACCCATGACCAGATCGAGGCGATGACGCTGGCGGACCGCATCGTGGTCATGCGCTCGGGGCGGATCGAACAGGTCGGCCGGCCGCTCGATCTCTACAACGCGCCGGCCAACCTGTTCGTCGCCGGCTTCATCGGCGCGCCGCGGATGAACCTGCTGCCGGTGAAGGTGCGTTCGGCAAGCGGCGCCGAGGTGCGTGTCGAAGGTCCAGGCGGGCTGTCGGCCTCGATCGCCGCCGACGGGGTCGCGCTGAAACCGGGAGACGACGCGACGCTTGGCATCCGGCCACACGACATCCAACTTTCGAATGGCGGCAAGGGATCGGTGGAAGCGCGGGTAACGCTGGCCGAGGCGTTGGGACCGGAAACAGTTGTCCACGCCACCATTGCCGGCGACAGCAAACTTATCGCCGTTCTCAAGCAGCAGGGCGTTGAATCGCAAGGGCCGCCGATCAACCTCGCTCTGCCGCCGGAGCGCATGCATCTCTTCGATGCCGCCGGGCTGCGTGTCGCACCGCGTTAGCCGGCGGCAAGATAGTGGGTTGCTTTTCATGAACCCTCGCAACTGCGCACAGCGAATGCGTGTTGCGCTTGTCAAAATAGGTGAACGTTAAGACAACCGAACTCTTCAAGAGGGCGCTCTCTGCGATCATTGCTGCCACAGGATGATCCGGAAACACTTCAAAGTGGATTTTCTCGTGGGCGGTCTTCGGCACTACGGAGATCCGCGCCGGCACGTTCGCGCGCCTGAATCCGGCTGACTGATAATACGACCTGTGCTGAGGTTCAGTACGAACTACCGATCAGGTTCTGTTGTCCGGCTTCGTCATCCAAAGGACCGGGATGCGCCTGATCACGCTTGCGCCATTTGGCATTCTGCTCTTCGCAGGCGCGATGTGGCTGCTGTCTGCTTCGACGAGCGGTAGCGTCTTACCTGTCCGGCTCGTATTCCCAGTGATATGTGTTGATGCATCGATCCGCGTCGCTCCTCGCGCGAGGCCATCGTAAGGGCCCCCGTAGCGGCGATATCTCCGCGCAATGCATGGATTTCCATGAGATGCAGCCGAGGCATGGCGGAACTAGATTTAGGCGGTGAGTTCGCCTGTCCAGATATTGAAAACAAGTGCTATATCAAGCGCTGACCGTCCCCAGGCTTTTTTGTCCGACAGGAGAAGCCAATGACAGCAGCGTCCAACTCACTTGGCGAAATCGACCCCGAAGCAACGCTTGCGCTGCAAATCATCGAGAGCATGCCCGGCCACGCGTGGGCAGCCGATGCCGCCGGAAGATTCACCTATGTCAGCCCAAACACCCTGGCGTTCCTCGGCAACACGCATGAGGGTCTCAACACTTCCGAAGACGACGATGAGTTCGGCTGGCGTCGAGCCGTCCATCCCGACGATTATGATCCTGTAGCCGCCAGATGGCGGCATTGCCTCGAAACCGGCGATCCCTATGATACCGAGCATCGCCTGCGGCGCGCCGATGGCGTCTATCGCTGGTTTCGAAGCTCAGGACGACCTTTTCGCGATAGCCAGGGGCGCATCATTCAATGGTACGGCACGACAATAGACATTGAGGACCAGAAGCGGGCCGAGTCAGCATTGCGCGACCGGGAGCGGGAACTCTCGCAACTCGTGGACATGGTCCCGAGTCACATCTGGCGGCTCGATCCCGACGGCGAGCCGATCTTCTTCAATGGGCGCATGGTCGACTTTCTCGGCCTCGACGTAGCGGATCTGGACCGACCGGGCATGAGCCGGCTGGCGGTGATGATACAGGCCGCCGTTCATCCGGACGACGCGGCAGCATTCGGCGATGCACTCCGTGGTTGCTTCGCTACCGGTGCGAGCTTCGCGATGCGCTATCGCCTGCGCCGTGCCGATGGCGTCTATCGCTGGATGTCGAGCCGGGCGGAGCCGATGCGCGATGACGCCGGCCGCATCGTCCAGTGGTACGGCCTCTGTCACGACATAGACGATCAGATGCACGCCGAAGCGGCGTTGCGGCAGAGCGAGCAGCAACTTCAGCACATGATCGACGCGGTGCCGGTCCGCATCTGGAGTGTGATGCCGACCGGCGGGCCGGTCTACTTCAACAAGCGATACCAGGACCATTTCCGCTCCGTTATCGCGAACTTTGATGTGCTCGGCGAGCCGGGCATCGAAACGTTGCTGCACGAGGTGATTCATCCCGAAGATGCGCCCGAGGTGCAGCGCACGTTGTTGACCTGTTTCGAAACTGGCGGCGGCTCCGCGATGCGGTTTCGCTGGCGCGAAAAAGACGGCACCTATCGCTGGGCAGAGTGCAGGGTCGAGCCGCGGCGCGATGACGACGGAACGGTCGTGCAGTGGTACGGGGTTTCTCTCGACATCGACGATGAGGTGCGCGCGCAGGCCGCGTTGCGCAAAAGTGAGCGGCGCCTTCAGCAGCTGATCGACACCGTGCCCGCTTTGATCTGGAGTACGACACGGGAAGGGACGCCTTCCTACGTCAACAAACGGTTCACCGATGTAACCGGGGCCACGCTCCACGACATCACCGCCCCGGACGGGTCGCCGTCGCTGAGCGTGATCCACCCAGACGATATCGACACCGCACGGCAGGCGATCCGCCATTCATTCGCAACGGGCGTGCCTTACGTTCAGAGATATCGCCAGAGGCGGGCCGACAGCGGCTATCGCTGGACCGAGACTCGCGCCGAGCCGCTGCGCGACGAAGATGGCAGCATTCTCCAATGGTACGGCGTGAGCGTCGACATCCATGACCTGGTGACCACGCAAGCCGCGTTGCACGACCGGGAACGAGAGCTCTCGCAGCTCGTCAACATGGTTCCGAGCTACCTCTGGCGGCTGTCTCCCAACGGTGAGCCGACCTTCTTCAACAAGCGCCTGATAGATTTTCTCGGCCTGGACATAGCGGACGCGGAAAAGCCGGACACGAGCCTGCTGGCGGCCTTCATTGCCACCGTCGTCCATCCCGACGATGCAGCCAGCCTGAAGGAAGCACTCGACAGCTGCTTTGCCACCGGCGAGCGCTTCTTCATGAAGTATCGCCTGCGCCGTGCCGATGGCGTTTATCGTTGGATGGAGGGCCGCGCGGAGCCGCTGCGGGACCAGGGTGGACGCATCGTCCAATGGTACGGCCTTACGCACGACATCGACGATCAGCTGCGCGTCGAAGAGGCGCTGCGCGAGAGAGAACGCGCTCTCTGGCAGCTCGTTGAAACGCTGCCGGCAATGATCGATTGCGCCGCGCCGGATGGCGAACCGATATATCGCAGCCAGCAGCTCCGCGAATTCCTCGGATACAATCTTGAGGAATTGGACGAAGCGGGAAAGTCCCGGCTGGCTGGCACACTCGACGCCGGTGTTCATCCCGACGACCTGACAGGTGTCAAAGAGAGATATGCCCATTGCCTGTCCACAGGCGAGCCGTATGCGCGACGGCACCGTCTGCGGCGCTTCGATGGTGAATATCGCTGGGTCGAGACGCGCGCCGCGCCGATGCGCAACGCTGAAGGCGCCATAGTGCAGTGGAACGTTATCTGCCTCGACATCGAAAATGAGGTGCGGACACAAGAGGAGCTTCGGCTGGCACAAGAGAGACTTGCGCGTGCGAGCCAGGCGGCGAGCCTTGCCGAACTCTCCGCATCCATCGCTCATGAGGTGAACCAGCCGCTGGCCGCCATCGTAGCCAACTCCAACGCATGCCACCGTTGGCTGTCCGCCGAGCCCCCGAACGTCGAGCGCGCGAAGATCACGGCCGAGCGTATCATCCGCGATGCCAACTCGGCGGCGGATGTCGTCAGCCGCATCCGTGCCTTGTTCAGACCTTCGCTTGAAATGAGAACCAGCACACCGATCCCCAGCGTCGTTGCCGAAGCACGTGACCTTATGGCCGAGGAAGCCATGCGGCGTCGCGTTCGCATGGACATCGACGTCGAAAGCAACCTTCCGCTGGTTGCGTTCGATCGCGTCCAGATTCAGCAGGTCCTGGTCAACCTCATTCGCAACGGCATGGAGGCGATGGACAACACGGCGGGCGACAAGGTTCTCGGAATGCGCGTGCGCCGGATAGAGGACACGATCCAGACCGAGGTCCGCGACCGAGGCCCGGGTATCGAACGTCCCGACAAGATATTCGAGCCGTTCTTTACAACGAAAGGGAACGGAATGGGCATGGGGCTCGCGATCTCCCGTTCGATCATCGAGTCTCACGGCGGACGCCTTTGGGCGGAGAATAGCGTGCCGCGTGGGGCGACATTCATCTTCACCCTCCCGGTTGAAGCGAAAGCTGCGCAATAACTGGCGGCGCTCAGTAAGCGCTTGGTTTTTTCGGCTCTCGGTGAAGGGGCGCCGCCGCCCCGTGCAATGCATGGATTTCCATGAGGTGCGGTTGGGGCGTGGCGGGATTAGGGTGGCTACGTGAGTCCGTCAGCCCAGTCCAGCTATCAAGAGCAAGTGCTACACGAAGCGCCGACAATCTCCAGATTTTGTTTGTCCGTCAGGGGCACCCGATGACGATAGCGCCCAACTCACTTGGCGAGACCGATTCCAGCGCAACGCGCGCGTTAACGCATGACTTGGACCGATCCGGACCGGGAAGTGGCCGATCTTTCGCGACGAATGAACCGGGCCTGATTCGCGGCAACATGATCAGTGATCTTGAAAGAGGCAGGTTGTCGCGCGTCTGGTCGCACCGTCCCCAATTCTTACATCTGGGGCTTTTTATTACGGCCTATGTCCTGGGCTGCGGCTTCGCCCAGTCGCTCGCAATCATACCTGGAACAGGGATTTCCATTTGGCCTCCGAGCGGGCTTTTCATCGCTACGCTTGTCTTCGCCTCCAGGTATAGCTGGCCGTGGTGGGTGCTGGGGGCCTGTGTGGCAGAACTGTTCAGCAACTTCTTGTGGTTCCACACTCCGCTGCCCGCGGCCTTCCTGATCTTTGCCGGCAACGCTCTTGAAGCGGTGGCCGGCGCATGGCTTGTGAACCAGACCTGCAAGCGCCCAGTTCGGCTGGAAACGTTGCGGGACGTTCTCGCATTCGTCGCACTGGCCGCTGGAGTTGCGCCAGTTGCAAGCGCGACGGTGGGAAGTGCGGCGCTTTCGTGGTTTGGCATACAATCGCAAACCTTTGCGACGGCTTGGCCGCTGTGGTGGATCGGAGACGCGACGGGAGTCCTGATCGTAGCGCCACTGGCGCTGGTCGTGTTCCAGAACTGGCGCGGCAAGGCGCAGCTCTCGGCGGCGCGGTGGATGGAAGCTTGCGTCCTGGGGCTGATCTTTCTTGGTACCGCCGCCCTTTCCTTGAGCGGCTATCTGCCCTTCGCCTACATCATCATGCCGCCTCTTCTTTGGGCCGCGGTGCGCTTTGAGTTCCGAGGCGCCGCCGTAGCATTGACCGTTCTCGCTCTGATCACGGCGGTATTCACGATATCCGGCGCCAGCCAATTTGCCGGCGATCCCGAGTCCCAGAAGCACAACCAGATCATGCTGCAGCTTTTTCTGGCCATCTCTGCATTTTCGGCGCTCGTCGTGGCCGCCATTTCCAGGCAGCATCAGGCGGCGGTGCTCACTTTGCGCCAAAGTGTGGAGACCTTGCGGGAGCGGGAGCGAGAACTCTCGTTGCTGGTCGAAATGATCCCCGCTCACATCGCCCGTATGGCGCCCAACGGCGAACCAACCTTCTTCAGCAAACGCACGACAGACTATATCGGCCTCAACGACATCGCGGACTGGGACAAGCCGGGCACGAGCCGCCTGGCGACCGTGGTCGCGGCAGCCGTCCATCCCGACGATGGACCCAGGATGAGAGAATGGCTCAGCCGCTCGCTCGCCACCGGCGAACCCTATCCCATAAGGTATCGCCTGCGTCGCGCGGACGGCGTGTACCGCTGGAGGGAGGGCCGCGCCGAGCCGCTGCGGAACCAGAGTGGGGCGATCGTGCAATGGTACACGGCCAGCATTGACATCGACGATGAGGTGCGCGCGCAGGAGGCATTACGCGACCGGGAGCGGGAGCTCTCGCAGCTTGTCGACATGGTTCCGAGCCATGTTTGGCGCCTGACGCCGGACGGCGAGCCGACCTTTTTCAACAAGCGAATGGTCGACTTTCTCGGCCTTGACGTAACGGATTTGGACAAACAGGGCATCAGCCGGCTGGCGGCGATGATAGCGGCCATCGTCCATCCGGACGACGCAGCAGCATTCGGCGATACGCTCAGTCACTGCCTCGCCACCGGTGAGCGCTTCTCCATGAGGTATCGCTTGCGCCGCGCCGATGGCATCTATCACTGGATGTCGAGCCGGGCGGAGCCGATGCACGATCACGCTGGGCTGATCGCGCAGTGGTACGGTCTCTGTCACGACATAGACGATCAGATGCAAGCCGAAGAGGCCCTGCGGCGGAGCGAATTGCAGCTTCAGCAGATGATCGACGCTGTGCCGGTCCGCATTTGGAGCGCGGTGCCGACCGGCGGGCCGGTCTACTTCAACAAGCGATACCAGGACCATTTCCGCGCCGTCATCGCCAATTTCGAAACACTCGGAGAGCCGCGCATCGAGGAATTGCTGCAAGAACTGGTTCATCCCGAAGATGCTCCCGAGGTGCTGCGCACGTTGCTGAGCTGTTTCGAAACAGGCGGCGGTTCCGCGATGCGGTTTCGCTGGCGCGAAACAGATGGCTATCGCTGGGCGGAGTGCAGGGTGGAGCCGCGGCGTGATGAAGACGGGGCGGTTGTGCAATGGTACGGGGTTTCCCTCGACATCGACGAAGAGGTGCGCGCCCAGGAAGCGCTGCGACAAGCCTCCGACAAACTCGCGCAAGCCACTCAGGCTGCAAGTCTCGCCGAGCTTTCCGCTTCGATCGCGCACGAGGTGAATCAGCCGCTGGCCGCGATCGTCGCCAATTCCCATGCATGCCACCGTTGGCTGTCCGCCGCCCCTCCGAACGTCGAACGCGCGAAGATTACGGCCGAGCGCATAATCCGGGACGCTAATTCGGCGGCGGACGTCGTCGGCCGCATCCGCGCGCTGTTCAAGCAATCCACCGAGACGAGGACCAATGCGACGCTCAGCAGTGTCATCGCAGAGGCACGCGACCTCGTGGCCGAGGAAGCGATGCGTCGGGGCGTTCGCACCAGCGTTGATGTCGGAAGCGACATTCCGCTAGTCGCGTTCGATCGCGTCCAAATCCAGCAGGTTCTGGTCAATCTCATCCGCAACGGCATGGAGGCGATGGACTCTGGTGCGGATGACGGAGTTATCAGCATCCGCGTGCGCCATATCGGGGATGTTGTCCAGACGGAAGTCAGAGATCGCGGCCGGGGCGTCGCGTTTCCCGACCGGATATTCGAACCGTTCTTTACCACGAAAGAGCAAGGGATGGGCATGGGACTGGCGATCTGCCGTTCGATCATCGAGTCGCACAGCGGGCGTTTATGGGTCGAGAAGAACGAACCACGTGGAGCGACGTTTATCTTCACGTTGCCGATTGAAGCGAAAGCGGCGTCATGACGACGGACGGCCAAATTGTCTTCATCGTAGATGACGATGAACGCATCCGGGAGGCGCTCAGTGAGCTGCTGGCTACACACGGCATGTGTGCCCTAGCGTTCGGATCGGCGGGCGATTATATCCGCGCTGACAAGCCGGACGTCCCTGCCTGCCTCATCCTCGATATCGAGTTGCCGGATATTAACGGCCTCGATCTGCAGCGGCAGATTGCCGAGGGCGATCATCCGCCGATCGTTTTCCTGACGGGACATGGCGATATCCCGTCCTCGGTGCGTGCGATCAAGCACGGCGCCGTGGATTTCCTGACTAAGCCCTTCAGCGATGCAGACCTCATGGCCGCAATCCATGCGGCGATTGCCCAGGATCGGGTACAGCGATCGGAGCGCGCCGAGCTGGGCGTGTTGAAGCAACGTTATCTCGAGCTGACGCCGCGCGAACGTGAGGTGCTGCCGCTGGTGGTCAGTGGTCTGCTCAACAAGCAGGCGGCCGCTGAACTGGGGATCAGCGAAGTTACGCTGGAAATTCATAGAAGGAACGTCATGCAGAAGATGGTCGCGGCGTCGCTCGCCGACCTCGTTCGCATCGCCGAGCGATTGGGAATACCGATCACGCACTCGCGCCGGGCAGGGGGGAACTGAGGGTGAGCAAGCGGAGGCCTGTCGTGGCGATTGTCGACGATGACCCAAGACTGCTCGAGTCGCTGGAGGACCTTCTGGAGTCCGCCGGCTATGTGGCCCGCAGCTTCTCGTCGGCAGGGTCGTTGCTGGTCAGCGGCCTGTCTGGATTGGACATGCTTATCACCGACATCGGGATGCCAGGCATGGACGGCTTTGAACTTCGCGACTTGGTCAAGAAGGCGCGTCCGGATCTGCCTGTGTTCCTGATCACCGGCCGCCACGAGATAGTGGATCAGCACCGCGCCAAGGGCATTGGCAGGCTTTTCCGCAAGCCGTTCGATGGCCAGGCACTGCTTGCGGCGATCGGCGACGCTTTGCGCAACCCAGAAACGGAGGCTGAACATGAGAGTTGACCAATTGCCCTTACCGAGATCGACGCCGTCATCACAGCAGCGAAGGGCTGAAGCCGAGCAGCCGCTGGTCATTATTGTCGATGATGATGCCTCTGTTCGGGAGGCGCTGTCTGAATTGATCCTGTCGGCGGGTTTCCTGCCGGTGTGCTTTACCTCAACCCGTGAATTGCTTGACGCCGACGTGTTGGAGAGCCCCGGCTGCTTGATCCTCGACGTGCGCATGCCGGGGACGAGCGGTCTCGATCTGCAGCACCATCTTGCGAAAAACGGCAACCCCAAACCCATTATCTTCCTGACCGGGCATGGCGACATCCCGATGACTGTCCAGGCGATGAAGGCCGGCGCCGTGGACTTTCTCACCAAACCGGTGCGGGATCAGACGCTGCTTGACGCTGTGATCGCCGGCATTGCGGTGGATGCCAAGCGGCGGGCGGATGCCGTGATCGTCAAGCGCAACATCGAGCGCGTCGAGACGCTGACGCCGCGCGAGCGCGAGGTCCTGCGTGAAGTGGCGCGCGGACGCCTCAACAAGCAGATCGCCTTCGACCTCGGCATCAGTGAAGTGACGGTCAAGCTTCACCGCGGCAATGTCATGCGCAAGATGGAAGCCGCTTCCATCGGTGAGCTGATCCGGGCGTGGGAAACGCTGCCCGCGCCGATGCGCGAGGTCTAGATTTTGGCACAAGCCGATCCATGCCCCATCCAATAGGATCGCCCGGCGCGCCCGGCCATTTCAGGTGCTTTCTCAGCGCGCCCAGGCCTCCTGCCTGTTGGTACGCTCGTGCTGCTGCGGGTGATCCCGATGTACATCGGTGGTCCTGTTGGTGTTTCGCGGCAAGGCCGCGCCAAACATCGGTTACCACTGAGCGGCGCCCTTTGGCGGCGCCAGTCTGACCGACAAAGTCGCAACATTTCATGCAACAGCAACTGACGCCGGCCATGCCGCGTCGGTCCCCGCGCCGCTACCCAAGCCTAAATTGACGTGTGTCTATAAGAGCTTGCCTCAGCCCGGCCCTATCTTCGGCGTGCCTGCCCTGCACTTTGGCATCGTATGACAGATGCTTCCGTAGAATAGGTTCGCGGCCCGGATCGATGCATCCTGTTCCTCGCAAGCCATCACGACCGTCGCGTTTCTACCGCTCCTCGCTCGCTCCTCCCCGAACGCGACCGCACAGGCCGACTCGACGGTCGTGATGGTGAGCAGGATGCTCAAAGCACATGGATGGATATGATGAACAAAGACGGACTTTTCTCCGTCGGCGGATCTCGCCGCGATGTCTTGTTGGCAGGCCTGATCTCTACGGCAGCCGCCGGACTGCCCCGCGCTGCTTCGGCAACGAGCCGAAAACAAAACCTTCCCTCTTTCCCCTCAATCAAAGGAACCAAGACGATGAGCACCATCACGACCAAGGATGGCACCGAAATCTACTACAAGGATTGGGGCAAGGGTCCTGTCGTCACGTTCTCGCACGGCTGGCCGCTGAATTCCGACGCCTGGGACGGCCAGATGCTCTTTCTTGCCCATAACGGCTTTCGGGTCGTTGCGCATGACCGGCGCGGCCATGGCCGATCGAGCCAGGCCACGTCCGGCAACGACATGAACGGCTATGCGGACGATCTTGCAGCCGTGATCGAGGCGCTGGATCTCCGGGACGCCACGCTGGTCGGCCATTCCACCGGAGGAGGCGAGGTTGCTCGCTATATCGGACGGCACGGGACGAAGCGGGTGGCCAAGGCTGTTCTTATCGCCGCTGTTCCGCCGATCATGGTGAAAACGCCGGCCAATCCGGAAGGTCTGCCGATCGAGGTATTCGACGGCATAAGGGCTGGCCTCGTCAAGGATCGTTCGCAGTACTACCGGGACCTCGCACCGTTGTTTTATGGCGCGAACAGGCCAGGCGCCAAGGTTTCCCAGGGGACTCTGGATCAGTTCTGGCTCTGGAGCATGCAGGCGGGTCTCGTGAACGCGTACGAAAGCGTCAAGGCGTTCTCCGAGACCGATTTTACCGAGGACCTCAAGAAGTTCGACGTACCAACCCTCGTCCTGCATGGCGAGGACGATCAGATCGTCCCCGTCAAGGACTCGGCAGTCAAGTCGGCCCGATTGATCAAAGGCGCAAAGGATATCTATTACCCCGGCGCGCCCCACGGGATCACGGCCACGCACCAAGATCAGGTCAATGCTGACCTGCTCGCCTTCATCAAAGGATAGCACGCCCTCAGTCACGACCGCATGTTCTCCGCAATTCCTTGGAGCCGCCGATGACCACCTTTGGCAATATTTCGCGCGCCCTGAACCGCATTTCGGGTGGCGCGCCAGGTCAAACCTTGTGCGCTCGCATAGCCGAGCGGTGGCCTGAATGCTGGTTCTGTCGGCTCATGTCCCGGATTGTGGAACCGAACCACTGCGCCATCGAGCTGGAGCGCTGGCAGAGGCGCGAAACATATGCTGCGCCACGGCTGCCACTCGGGCAACTGCGCCTGTGCAGCGCGGAGGCGATCGCCGGCGTTCGACACTACGTCGCGCTGTCGGGGGTCGCCGCCGCGCGCTTGTTCTGCCTTGAAGGCCAAAGCGCTCTCCAAGACGTCAAACTGGCTAAGCGCCGGGAGTTTATCAATCGGTAGCCGTTTGCGATTGCCGCTCATTTTGGCGGTCTCAATTCGGCGTGAAATTTTCTTGGCGAGCAGTTGCGACTATCGCAGCAGCACCGGCACTATTTTTCGAAGGCAGGAACGAAATGGGCGCACTCTCGGGCAAGATCGCAGTGGTCACCGGCGGAAACAGCGGGATCGGACTATCGGCTGCAAAAATCTTTGCGGCCGAGGGCGCGCAAGTCGTCATTACCGGCCGCCGGCGGCAGGCGGTCGAGGAAGCGGTCGCACAGATCGGGGCAGGCGCGCTGGGCATTCAGGGAAATGTGGCCGACGTGTCGCACCATGACGAGGTAGCGCAACAGATCCGCCAGAGGTTCGGGGCGCTCGACATCTATATGGCGAACGCCGGCATAAACACCATCACGCACTCGGCCGACGTCTCCGAGGCAGAATATGATGCGCAATTTGCCGTCAATACGCGGGGCGTCTTCTTCGGCGTCCAGAAGCTGATTCCGGTCATGCGGAATGGCGGCGCAATCATCCTCACAGGCTCGCTGGCCAGCGAGAAGGTTCTGGACGGTCATGCTGTTTACGCGGGCTCGAAGGCGGCCATAAATGCCTTTGCGCGCGGTTGGGCGATCGAACTGAAGTCTCGCGGCATCCGGGTCAACGTGCTCAGCCCAGGTCCGGTGGATACGGCTATTCTCGATAAGCTAGGCGTACCGTTTGAGCAGCGCGGGCTGTTTGAAAAGGCGATGGCGGAGGCAATACCCCTGGGCCGGATGGGGCAGCCGGAAGAGCTGGCAAAAGCTGCTCTGTTCCTTGCCTCGGACGCGAGCAGTTTCGTCACGGGCATCAATCTGCGGGTCGACGGCGGGATGGCAGTGCTCTGAGCCACGACTGCGATGTCGCGCCAATAGACTGGCGAATAACGCCGGAGCAATCGGTCTTCCTCACGACGATTTTCCGGGAAGCTGCCGCACGAATCCCGCCAAATAGGTCGGAGGCGAGACGTTTTGTCGACGTGGTGCAAATTGAGCCACGTAAATGGCAAGTCGCATTGCAGGGATCGACGCGCAAGAGAGAAGTCGGCTCGCCGATACGGCGGAGGGACCGAGGTCACGCCCCGGTCCTTCAAATTTTTCTGTAGGTCGGGATCAGTGACCCCAGATGCCCTGGCCATATTCATCGTTGGGAACAGTCGGCTTGCGTGCGGTTTTCGGCACCCCGATATCGTTGTTCATTTTTTGGATCGAGGATGTATACATGTTGTCAGAGGCAGTCGCAGGCTGCTGGGCTCCGTTTGATCCATAGTGGTCGCTTCCGGCAGTGGCGCTTCCTGCTGTAATAACAAACACGGCGACAGCAAGGACTGTCATTTTCATTTCAGTAACTCCATTGATAGTTTGGATGGTATTCACACATGCAAATATAAATGTCGTGACGCAGCGACACGATCAGACGGTCCGGCTGTTTGACTCATACCAAGGCATTGGGCGATGCGGGCCGAAGGCCAGGAACTATGTCGTTGACGAGAGGAGGCTTTGCCGCCGTGTTCGATCCGGCCGGCTCACCAGCGCTCAACGGATCGACCGCGCCAGGTTCTCGCCACGGCGGCAGCGAAGTCTTGCAAACACAACTCTCTGGCCGCGCGCCCTCAGTGTCTGTTCCGGCTACCGCCGACAATGCACACCCGCATAGATAGCTCAATCATGCTGCAGGGCACCTGATCTCCCTGGTGACCTACCCTGCACCTTGGCATTGTATGACAGACCCTTCCGCACAATAGGTTGGCGGGCCGCGTCGGCGCATTCTCCTGAGCATTGGTCACCACAGGCCACACGGGAGAAAGCAAATGCGAAACATAACTCGAGTCCTGGCCCTCACCGCAGCGCTTGCCGCGTCGGGCGGCGGGATGGCGCAGGCCGCGAATTCTCAGCCCAAGCCGACGATCGTGCTGGTGCACGGCGCCTTCGCGGAATCGTCGAGCTGGGATGCAGTCATCACCAAGCTCAGCAAAGACGGTTATGTAGCGATAGCCGCAGCTAATCCGCTCCGCGGCGTTGCCAGCGATGCGACAGCAGTCTCAGCCATCGTCCGGTCGGTTTCCGGGCCGGTCGTGCTGGTGGGGCATTCCTACGGCGGGCCTGTCATCACCGAGGCCGCCAATGGCAATCCCAATGTGAAGGCATTGGTCTACGTGGCGGGTTTCGCGCCGGATACCGGCGAATCGAGCCTTACGTTGTCCAGCATGTTTCCCGGCAGCACCTTGGGGAGCGCGCTTGCTCCCGTCGCGTTGCCGGACGGCGGACAAGACCTCTTCATCGAGCCGGCCAAGTTCCGCGCCCAGTTCGCCGCCGACGTTCCGCAAGAGCAGACTTTGCTGATGGCTGCCACTCAACGCCCTGTTGCGCAGGCGGCTCTGGCTGAAGCCTCGGGCGTCGCCTCATGGAAGACGCTGCCGTCCTACATGATCTACGGCTCGGATGACCGCAACATCCCGGCAGCCGTCATGAGCTTCATGGCCAAGCGTGCGCACGCGGTAAAGACCGTCGTCATCGAGGGTGCGTCCCACGCGCTCATGGTTTCGCATCCCGACGAGGTCACGTCACTCATCGAGGATGCTGCTGCATCGGTCAGTCAGTAGCAGGCCGGAAACGCCCAGCATCCGATCGAGCAACGAAAATAGACACGCAACACCAGGAGACCAGACATGAAGATCGTCGTCATCGGCGGAACCGGGCTGATCGGTTCAAAGACCGTGGAGAGACTGCGAAACAAAGGACACGACGTGCTTGCGGCGTCGCCGAATTCGGGCGTCAACACCGTTACGGGAGAGGGTCTGGCGGCCGCGCTTGCCGGTGCGCAGGTCGTCGTCGACCTCGCGAACTCGCCGTCGTTCGAGGAAAAGGCTGCCCTGGAGTTCTTCGAGGCATCCGGGCGTAATCTTTTTGCCGCCGAAACGGCCGCCGGCGTCCGTCATCACGTGGCGCTGTCGGTCGTCGGTACCGACCGGCTGCAGGGCATGGGCTATTTCCGCGGCAAGTTGCTTCAGGAAAAGCTGATCAGGGAGTCCGGAATTCCCTACACCATCGTTCACGCCACTCAATTCTTCGAATTCACCGCCGCCATCGCAAACACGGGCGCCGTCGGGGATACCATTCATATGTCGCCGGCCTACTTCCAACCCATGGCGGCTGATAATGTTGCCGATGCGATGGCGGACGTCGCGCTTGCCGCGCCGTTGAACGGCATGATCGAAATTGCCGGCCCGGAGCGTGTTCGCATGAGCGAACTTGTCGAGCGCTTCCTGAAGGCCACCAACGACCCGCGCAAAGTCGTCCCGGATCCCGGCGCGCTCTACTACGGCCAAGTGGCAATCGACGATCGAACGCTGGTGCCCGGCGAGAACGCGCGCATCGGCGCCGTGCGTTTCGATGATTGGCTCAGCCGATACACACCACCGAAGTAAGTAATCATCGGATAGGCCCGCCATTCGCACAACAAGGAGACCAGACATGATCAAAACACTTCTCTGCGCCGCGCTCACCTCCGCTTCCGTCACCGCAGCAATGGCCAATGACGCCGCCAGCGTGAAGCTTGTCTACGACCAGGCTCTTCCAAACGTGCCCGGCAAGAGCATGAAAGCCGTGCTCGTCGAGTACGCGCCTGGGGGTACGTCGCCGGCTCATACCCATCCCAAATCCGCGTTCATCTATGCCACGGTCCTGCAGGGGGCGATCCGAAGCCAGGTCAACGACGGGCCGGTGAAGACTTATCGCGCCGGCGAGAGTTTCTCGGAATTCCCTGGCGACCGTCATGCCGTCAGCGAAAACGCCAGCAAGACGGAAGGCGCTCGTCTGCTTGCTATTTTCGTCGTCGACACCAGCGAGACGGAACTGACGACGAACGCGAAATGAAATCGTAGCCCCCGGGACCATCGGGGCGTACGCGAAGGGACGGTCAGTGACATGAATTCGATCGCCATCCGCACACTTGCGGGGATTTTGGTCCCCGATACTCCGCTTGTTGGCCGAGCGATCGAACATGCCCGCGCTCGATGTGAACCCTACCTGTTCAACCACGTGGTCCGATCCTGGCTTTTCGCGGCCCGGATCGGACAGATTCAGAATATCCAGCACGACGCGGAGGTTGTTGCGGTTGCAACCCTGTTGCATGACGTCACGCTCAATGAGGACTTCGCCGGGCCGCGCCGTTTCGAAGTGGAAGGCGCCGATCTTGCCCGCACCTTCGTTCGGGAGGGCGGCTTCGACGAGCGGCGCGCCCAATTGATCTGGGACAGCGTCGCCCTCAACTCGACGCCGTCAATCGGCCTCTACAAGGAGGCTGAGGTGGCGCTTTGCACAGCCGGCATCTGTCTCGATGTCGTCGGCTTGCAATACAGCCTCATTTCGTCAGCCGAGATTGCAAAGATCATCGGTGAGTTTCCACGCCTCCAAATGAAGCGACGGATGACGCGATGCTTTTGCCATATCGCCGAGGTCAGGCCGGAAACCACCTACGACAACTTTGCCCGGGACTTCGGCGAGCGCTTTGTTTCAGGCTACAAGGCGACTTCGGCAGTTGATCTTGTGATGAACGCTCCCTTCGAAGAGTGAACGCAGTTTCGATCCAGGTTCTATCGACACCGGTCGGTTCAGCCTCGCCCTTCAAGTGACCCAAACGCTGTGCGCCCGTCGCATGCCTGCGCCAAAGCGAATTGCCGGGGGCAGCGGTCAGGTGCCAATTTCCACCTCCTATACTTCGGTTTAGGCGCCCCAACCCAATCGAGTGGCAATACATATCATCGGCACGATAGCAACAGTTCGTCTCACCGGTCATCCTTACGCTGCAATGGATCGCAAACACCTCAAGGAGATAAGTAATGAATATTGCAGCGTCACCGGTCGCTCCGAAAGGAAAAGCCGTCGCCCAACGCGCGAGTTATGCGGAGCAGTCGCCGGAACTTCTGAAGAAATTTATTGAATTTCTTGGTGCGACGCGAGAGGGGTCGATCGAAGAACCGATCCGCGACCTTGTTGCAGTCCGAGCCGCGCAGCTGAACGGGTGCACCTTCTGCCTCGATATGCACGTCAAACAGGCGAAGATCCATGGCGAGCGCGAACTGCGCCTTTACCACCTGGCAGCCTGGCGGGATTCGACCTTGTTCGTTCCTCGCGAGCGCGCAGCCTTGGCATGGACGGAAGTCTTGACCAAGCTGCCCGAGCAGGGTGTCCCCGACGAGATCTACGATCGGGTCAGGTCGCAGCTTTCCGAGAAGGAAATTTCCGATCTGACCTTCGTTGTCATGGCGGTCAATTCTTGGAACCGTCTGAACATCGGCTTCAAACCCGTCCCGGGCTCGGGGGATGCGAAGTTTGGCCTGAGCAAAGCAGCACTGAGCTAATCTTTGGAACGGGTCAGAATGGCGCTTGTTTGCGCGCCATTCTGACCGGCCAGGCGAAGGCGCCGAGCTCGGCGACCAACACTGGAACCGATCTCAGCCTCCCGGCCGCGGCCGCGAGGCGCTCTCAGGAGGGCGTCATGCGCATTGACAGTCTGCATCCAGTAATATCGGCCCGTCTCATGGTGATTGATGTCGACGCTCCACTCCGCAGTGCAGCACTCTCACTTTCCAGGCCCGCAATAGGCCTGGTCGTGGTGTGCCACGGCAGTGGGGAGGCGGCAGGCGTGCTGAGCAAGTCCGACCTTGTCCGCCATCTGGCGAATTCAGGGCCAACAGAAGCGCCGATTGCGGCATTGATGAGCACGTCCATCGTGTCCTGTGGTCCCGATGACGACCTTCATTCAGTCTGGCAGACCATGGCCGCGCAAGGCCTTCAGAATGTGCCGGTGCTAGGGGCTGACTCGAAACCGCTAGGCGTCCTCGATATCCGTGATGCGATGAAGGCGCTTTTCAAACAAGAGGAACTGCAGGAACGGCTGCTTGCCAACTACATCAGCGGAATCGGTTATCAATAGAACTTGGTCTATCGTTTGGATATACAGAAGTATGTATCGGAGCCTTCTTAGATATAATGGAAAATAAATGCCGTGAATTATAGCGTATTGAAGCAAATGGGTGTCGACTGAGCCAAGCGGGGGCATGAAATGTTTCGTCCGGACATAAAAGAAGATGTCTTCGACAGCCCGCCCGATGGTTCTGGAAGTAGTATGTCCGTGCAAATGTCGACGGCCGGCATCGTCCATGACCTGGGCAATCTCATTCAGGTCGCGTCGTCGGCGTTGAACCACCTGGCCCGCGATCCGAGCATCCAAGCGGCTCCGGCGCTTGGGCCTGTAATTGCCGGCGCCAAAACGGCTTTGGAACGGGCTGGGGACCTTGTCCGGCAAACCATCAGCCTGGCCCGAGAGAGCCACGCGGAAATCGAATGCACAAACGTAGGTGCTTGCCTGGCTGAGATCGAAACCCTCGTGCGGAGCGCCTTGGATGCCAATTTCGATCTTGAGCTTCGGGTTGGATCCGACCTGCCTTTGGTGAGATGCGACCGCTTTGGATTGCAAAATGCGGTTCTGAATCTTCTGTTCAACGCGCGCGATGCAATGCCTGACGGCGGTTTCATCTCGATCGATGCCGGCTTGGCCTCTGAAAGCTCTACCGCCGGTCAGGTAGATATCCGTGTCGCGGACAACGGTCTCGGGATGACCAGCGAGACGATGGTCTGCGCCTTCGATCCGTTCTTCACCACCAAAAGCGAAGGCCTCGGCGGCGTCGGTTTGCCGATGGTGAAGCGCTTTGTCGAGCAGTCAGGCGGAAGCATCGCTATTCAGAGCACACTTGGGGCAGGCACGACCGTCACTCTGCGGTTGCCTGCGGTGCGATAGCGGCCGGCCAATCTCCCCCCGGTGACAGACGTGACATACAATCGAGAGATAGAGATGGATGCACAAGTCGTTGAAAACGTCCAACAGCACCGTTTCGAGCTGCCGATCGCCGGCGATATGTTTGCGGCGGCCTACTATCGGCTCGAGGGCGGGCAGGTCGCGCTGATACACACCGAAGTCCCGTCGGAATTTTCCGGACAAGGGATCGCGTCGCGATTGGCCCAAGGGACCTTCGAACTGCTCCGCAAAACCGGCCGTAAAGCGATCTTGAAATGTCCCTTCATGAGCCGCTTTTTCGCCAAGCACCCGGACTATGCAGATGTCGTCGACGGCTAGTCAGGGCACCAATGTTGAGGGTTTCCCAAGGATCTATCCAAATGCCTGACGAGTATGATTTGCAGAGGTTCGTCAGCGCACAGGATCCGGTCTACGACGACGCGCTGGCCATTCTACGTCGAGGGATGATGTGCACTCCCTATATGGAGTTCATCTTCCCAAGGTTGGCCACAAGGCGAAGTGGTGCAGCGCCTGAGCCATATGCAATCACATCGCTCGACGAAGCCAGCGCCTATCTGTCATTTCCGATCCTCGGAGGCCGTTATCGGGAATGCGTTGGCACCCTGCAACGGCTCTCCGGCCTAAGCGCTCGCGCTGTCTTCGGTGACGTTGATGCGAAGAAGTTGCACGCGTCCCTGACGCTGTTTTCCGAAGCAAGCAACGACGAGTTCCTGCTCGAGACAATCTTCGACGTCTGGTTCGACGGTTTGCTGGATGAGGAAACGATGAACGATCTCTACTTGATGTCGTAGTGGTCTGCCTGCGCCACCCGGCGTAAAGCTGTCGCGGCGCTGAGGTCACCATCCGCTGCCTTATCCCTCACACGCTGCCATCTGGCAGAGGCATGAGCTCGTGCTCTCCCGGCACGCCGGGGAAGCGGCGTTCGCGCCAATCCGCCTTTGCCTGCTCGATCCGTTCGGCTGAAGAGGAGACGAAGTTCCAATAGATATGACGTGGCTCGGCCAGGGGCTCACCTCCTATCAGCATCAGTCTCGCCGCATGGAAGGCAGGCGCCTGGAGCACAATCTCAGCGCCGGGCGCCAGAGCTACTAATTCGGCCTCATGAAACGTACCGAGCTGGCCGGCAATTCCAACCTCACCGGCGACGATGTGGATCGCACGCTCACGGTGTTCGGGTTTCACCTGGTAGCGCGCACCGCTCGTGAGCACAATTTCGGCATAGACCATGTCGGAGAACGTCCGGTGGCGTGCGCTCGGAATGGACGATGCCCGACCCGGCCGTCATCCAGTTGGCCTCGCCAGGACGGATGGTCTGCACTTTACCCAAATTGTCGCGATGGACGATCTCGCCATCGATCAGGTAGGTCACGGCCGCAATGCCGATATGCGGATGTGGTCCCATATCGAAACCGTGACCTGCGTCGAACATAGTGGGGCCGAAATGGTCGAACAGGATGAAGGGCCGGATCATCAGGCGATTCGAGGACGGCAATACGCGCCTTATCTTCAGTCCGTCCGCAAAATCACGGATAGCCGGCTGGATGAGTGTATCGATGCCTGTGATATCGCTTTGGCGGATGGTCATGGATCTCTGTCCTTCTGCATGCCTTATCAGCCAGGTGCCCGAACGCGCTTGAACGGAGCGGCGCGAAAGACTGTCTGAATGGCTTTGAGGAGCGCGAATTTGGAGCCCGCGTGGTGCTGTCCGGCGATGCCGCTTTCATTAAAAGCCGACACCCTCATCGACAGGGTCGCGGCAAGATCTTCGGCCATTTCGGGCCTGTCGTGCAGCAGCGGCGCAAAGCTTTCCTGGTCTATCTCGTAAACCGTGATGGGGGTCATTGCCCGCAAACTTGACATCTCGCCAATGCCCGCGAGCAAGCCGGTCTCGCCGAAGAAATCGCCAGGTGCAAGCCGGCCGATCTCCTGCAGTTGATCATCGCCCTCGCCAATTTGCCGGACGATGACTCCCGTCCGTACGATCATGAGCGACGGCAGCATCTCTCCCTGTCGTGCGATGATTTCGCCCTTATGGTAGGTGCGAACCGAGGCCGCTTTGGCGAGCGACTCCTGCTCGGTATCCGTTAGCGCCGAGAATACCGGTATGGAATTGATGAGTTCGATCGGGGTGAAGCCTTGGGAGGCCGCCGTCTCGTGGCCCGGCCGGTTGGTCATGGCAATCGAGCCCGAAAATGGCTCCGCCAGCAGCATGCCGGTCGACTTTGAATGGCGATAAATGAGATCGAAGATTTCGTTCCGAGCGGCACTTCGCTGGTCGATACTTGCGACGCGAAAAAACAACTCGATCTCGATAGCTGCGGCATCCAGGCTTCTGATGGTGACCGAAGGCGAAGGCTCCTGGAGGATTGAATTGCAGCTCAGCAAGACAGTGCGCATGAGGTCTACGATGATCGCCGGCGTCTTCGTTGGCACCACCTTGACGGTTACGGCAAGTCCATGGCTCTCGTCCGGACCGCTTAAATTTGTTACCCCGATCTTGGCGAGAAGGCTGTTTGGCAGCGCGACGACATTGTGGGTCGGGGTCAGGAGTTGAGTCGACCGCCAATTGGTCTCGACAACGCGGCCTTCGGTTCCGTCGCCCAGAATGATCCAGTTTCCAAGCACGTAAGGGCGGCCGAGGTTTAGCGCGATCGCCGAAAATACGTCACCAAGCGTATTCTGGAGCGCCAGTCCCAGGATGACGGCAAAGACGCCCGACGTGGCAATGAGCGTTCCGACCGGCACTGCAAAGACAAACGCCAGGATCGACAGGAACATTCCAGCGTAGACGACACCGACCACGACGTCCTGCAGGAGACGTGCCTCGCGCGGCTTTCGCTCAAAGACGAGATAGATACGGACAAATCCGATCAGCGCCCAGGCAAGGTGAACCCACCAGAGCAGCTTGACCGAGCCGATGAGGATCGCTCCTCCGGTTGTCTCGTTGTCTCCTGCGGCCTCGTATGGCACGACGCGCAGGTGGAGAACCATGGCCGACATCGCGAGGAAAAAGCCGAGTTGGACGAGCAGCTTCGCATTGGCGAAGCGTCTGGGGATGAGGGACCAAACGACGATCCCGGCGAGGCCGAGCAACACGAGGTAGACCAGAGGAGAGTTCCACCAGCTCATGAACGATCACCGCGATGCCAAGTTCAATGTTTGGTCTCCGGCCCGGCGATCGGGCCTCTGCCGCTGGCCTTGTCTTTTTCGAGAACTGCTTCGGTGATCGAATTCGGCAGCCGTCGCGGCTTTTCGATCAGCCCGAGCACCGGCATGGCGATGATGAAGAACGCAAAATAGTAAAGCGTCGCCAGTTGGGACATGACGACGTATGCGCCTTCCGCCGGCCGGGAGCCGAGCCAACCGAGAAAGAGAGCATTGGCAACGAACAGCCAGAAGAGCACCCTGTACCAGGGCCGATAGACCGCCGAGCGTACCCTCGAGGTGTCGAGCCACGGCACCAGGAACAGCACCGCGATCGAGCCGAACATCGCGAGCACGCCGCCGAGCTTGGAATCGATGGGCCCGATATTGAAGGTGATGGCCCGCAGGATCGCGTAAAACGGCAGGAAGTACCATTCCGGCACGATGTGGGCCGGCGTCTTCAGCGGATTGGCGATGCTGCTATTGTCGGGATGGCCGAGGTAGTTCGGCAGGTAGAAAACGAAATAGGCGAAGAAGAACAGGAACACGAGGATGCCGAAGGCATCTTTGACGGTGGCATAGGGCGTGAAGTCCACGACATCAGTTTTCGATTTGAACTCGATGCCGGTCGGATTGTTCTGGCCGACGACGTGAAGCGCCCATATGTGCAAGGTCACCACACCCGCAAGCACAAATGGCAGCAGGTAATGCAGCGCAAAGAAGCGGTTCAGCGTCGGATTATCGACCGCGAAGCCGCCGAGCAAAAGCTGCTGGAGCCAGTCGCCGATCAGTGGGACTGCGGTGAAGAAGCTGGTGATGACAGTAGCGCCCCAGAACGACATCTGCCCCCAAGGCAGCACGTAACCCATGAAGGCCGTCGCCATCATCAGCAGGAGATTGGTGCAACCGAGCACCCACAGCAGCTCACGCGGCGCCTTGTACGAACCATAGTAGAGTCCGCGGCAGATGTGGATGTAGACGGCAATGAAGAAGAACGACGCGCCGTTGGAATGGAGATAGCGCAGCAGCCAGCCCGAATTCACGTCGCGCATGATCTGCTCGACCGAGTTGAAGGCCAGCCCCGTATCAGGAGCGTAATGCATCGCCAGCACGATGCCGGTCAGGATCTGTGAAACCAGCATGATCGTGAGAATGCCGCCGAACGTATAGGCGTAGTTCAGGTTGCGCGGGACGGGATAGACGATGAAGCTGTCATAGACCAGCCGCGGCAGCGGCAGGCGGGCGTCGAACCAACGTTCGATTCTGGTTTTGGGCGTATAGGTCGAGTGTTTGTCGCCGCTCATCGAAATGCCCTTGCCTCAGCCGATACGGATCTTGGTGTCGGAAACGAATTGGAACACCGGTACCGCCATGTTCTCGGGTGCCGGCCCCTTCCGGACGCGGCCGGCGGTGTCGTATTGCGAACCATGGCAGGGGCAGAACCAGCCGTCGAAATCGCCTTCCTGACCATGCGGGATGCAGCCGAGATGGGTGCAGACCTGGATCATCACCACCCAGGCTTCCTTGCCCGGCATAGTTCGATTGGCGTCGGTTGCCGGCGCATCGGCCGGCAGATTGGCGTTGCGGGCAATTGGATCCTTGAGCTCGGCGAGACTGACTGCCTGGCCGTCCTTCCTCTCTTTTTCGGTGCGGTTGCGCACGACCACCGGCTTGCCGTGCCAGTCGACGATCAGCGACGTTCCCGGCGTCAGCGAGGAGACGTCGACCTCGATCGCGGCGGGCGCTTCGACGCGCAATGTGTGCTCGGCTGTGGAGGTTTCGGAAAGGTCGGCCATGATGGCGACTCCTATTGTCGGAAGCTGCGTCATCGCGTTGGTGGCAATCGAGCAAAAGCAGACCACGGCTTTCGCGTTTCCAGTCTGCTCGTGCCGCGCGGAATATGCCGGCCGAGGCCGGTGTGAGCCATCGTGCCAACGGCACGTGCGTCCAATACTTTCGTTTAGGATTTCCTGAGCGAAGGACTGGCCGGGCCGGCGATGTTGCCATCATGGAAGGTTCTGGATTCCTCCAGATAACCGTTGGCCGCTGAGCTGGCATACGTCCCAGCATTGCGCACGGCGATCCAGAACTTCACCCCGACCATACCTCGGCATAGGCACGTCTAGCTGTCGGTGTCGTAGTCGTCGTCTCCGCCAAGTGCGAGTTTCTGGAGCGGTTGTCTCGCGTGGCGCGGGGCAGGTTTTTCGCTCGGCGACGACCAATTGCGGGATTCAATCGGGTTTAGAAAAGGGAAAAGCGGTGAAACTCTACTACAGCCCTCTCGCCTGCAGCCTGGCGGACCACATCGCTCTGGAAGAGGCCGGTGTTTCCTTCGAGCGCGAAAGTGTGAACCTCAAGACCAAACGGACAGGCTCCGGGGATGATTTCACAACCGTCACGCGCAAGGGCTATGTTCCAGCCCTCGTGCTGGATAGCGGCGAAACGCTGACGGAAAATATCGCCGTCCTCGACTGGATTGCGTCGCAATACCCGCCACTGGGAGTGGCGGGGCCGTTGGGCCGTACCCGCCTTCTCGAAGCGCTGACCTATGTCTCAACTGAAATACACCGAAGCTTCAAGCCGATGTGGCACCAAAGCAGCGCTGCCGAAAAGGCCAGGGCGAGCGCGACGATTACGAGCCAACTCGAGTTCTTCGCTGACGGGCTCGAGACCGACTATCTGTTCGGCGACAAACCCGGCGTCGCGGATTTTTATCTTTTCGTGATGCTGCTTTGGGCGGCCCGCTTCCACGTCCCTGTTCCCGCGCCTTTGCAAGCCCTTCGCGTCCGAATGGCTGCCCGACCGGCCGTGCGCATCGCAATGGATCGCGAGGGCCTCGTCTGAAGCCGAGGGCGACTTCGAGCATAAGATCAGATGCAACATGTCCTCTCGCCCAAACAGAAGATCAGGAGTCATTCTCATGCTGCCGTTCCTTCGGATGCTACATCCAGCCGCTTCCAAGCGCGGCGACGGCCTAAGTCTCGAATTTCTGAGGAGGGAAATCGAGGAAACGCTTGACCTGACCGGCATTCAATCAGAGTTCGCCGCACTGCCTCCTGGCCGAGTGGTTACAATGGTTGGTCCGCCGCCCGCAGTCACCATCGAAATAGGCAACATTTCCGGTCGGCCGATGAGGCGGGCGGGTCCGGTCGTTCCTGCTTGTTGGTCATTACAGAGGCTTCATCATGAATGCGAGTAAGGGTCCCGAGACGGTCGATCATCGCCGCCGACGCATTGTTGGTGCTGCGGCAGTGACGTTCGCCGCCACCGAACTCGGCTTGAGCGTGCCGGCAAAGGCGGCAGCCGCTAGGACGGTCGAGGCGAGGGCATCTGCTACGCAAACCACGCAGAAATCATTCGGCTCGCTCGGGCAGGTCAATGCCGGAAATCTGAGCGTCGGATATGCGGAGCTGGGGCCCGCCGAAGGTGCCCCAGTGATCCTGCTTCATGGCTGGCCTTATGACATTCACACCTACGCCGATGTCGCTTCCCTGCTTGCCGCAAAGGGGTACCGCGTGATTGTGCCCTACCTGCGCGGCTACGGCACTACGCGCTTCCTGTCGGACGAGACGATGCGCAACGGCCAGCAGTCGGCGCTCGCCGTGGATACGATCGCCCTGATGGATGCGCTGGGGATCGAAAAGGCCACGATCGCCGGCTGCGACTGGGGCGCTCGAACGGCCAATGTCGTTGCCGCGCTCTGGCCTGAGCGTTGCAAGGCGATCGTCTCGGTGAGCGGCTATCTCATAGGAAATCAGCAGGTCGGCATGGTGCCGCTGCCACCGGAGACGGAGCTTCAATGGTGGTATCAGTATTACTTCGCCACGGATCGCGGCCGCGCCGGCTACGAGAAATACACGCGCGATTTCGCCAAACTCATCTGGCAACTCGCTTCGCCGCAGTGGGATTTCGACGATGACATCTTCCAGCGCAGCGCCGCAGCACTGGACAACCCCGATCACGTCAGCATCGTCATTCACAATTACCGCTGGAGGCTCGGGCTGGCACAGGGCGAGCCGGAATATGACGTTCTGGAAAACCGGCTGGCCGAAGCTCCCGTGATCACAGTGCCGACCATTACCCTTGAGGGTGATGCCAATGGCGCACCCCATCCCGACAGCAGTTCCTACGCCAAGAAATTCTCGGGCAGATACACGCACCGGATCATCACCGGCGGTATCGGCCACAACTTGCCTCAAGAAGCCCCGCAAGCCTTTGCCCAGGCTGTTATCGACGTCGGCGAATACTGATCAAAATCCATGACGTGCCCCGACCGTAAGGAATAACACGGGAAGATTCCTGGTTCTCGGCACAGCCTCCCGTCCGCTTAGGCGAGAACAGCTCTCCCGCCGACCCAGACCGACGCGATGTTGGCCCTGGAAGCGGAGTAGACGATCTTCTGAAGGATGCCGTCGCCGTCGTCGAGTTCGTCCCACAGGTGAATTGTGCCTCTGGGCGCGGCGGTGTCGACCAGGATCGCATCGAAATGGTAGCCAGGCGAGAATCGCCCCACAGGCAAGCCGAGTGCCGCGCCACCGCCTGCCGTCGCCAGGTGGAAGGACTCGCGAAAGTCGACGCGTGCTGTTCCGGCCGTGCCGCGCGTCTCGGCCGCTAGCGCCGGGTCGGTGCCGGTTTCCAGCATGCGCGACGACATGACCGTCGCGCGCATCGCATCGAACATCGAGGCGCTCGGTCCCCCGGAAATGTCGGTGCCGAGCCCGACCTTGACACCCTTCTCGAGGGCCGCCCTCAACGGGAACACGGCGCCTGCGAAGTAGGCGTTGGAGACGGCGCAGTGCGCCACGGCCGCCTTGCGCACGCGGATCGTCTCCATGTCGGCAAGCGTAATGAAATTGGCGTGCGCGAGCACGCTGCCGGCGCGCAGCAGGCCAAAGCGATCAAGGCTAGACGTGTCGCTGATCCCGTGGCGCTGCAGCACGTAGCCATGCGCCCAGTCGCTCTCCGAGCAATGCGTCTGCACATGGCAGCCGCATTCCTGCGCAAGCGTGCCGAGCCCTTCGAGGGCGGCGTCGGTACAGGAGGGGATGAAGCGCGGCGTAATGACCGGCTTTACCCGTCCCGTGGCATTGTCTGGATGCCCATGCACGTAGTCGATCAGAGCGCGCGTGCCATCGATGGCCTCGTCCGCCGAGGTATCGCGATAATAGGCCGGGCACTCATCGGGATTGTCCATCGCCACTTTGCCGACCAGCGCACGTTGCCCGCGTTCGAGGCAAATGTCGACGAGCAGCCTTGTCGCGTCCTGGTGGATGGTTGCGAAGTAGAGCGCTGTGGTCGTGCCGTTAGCGATCAGGTCGTCGACCAGCAGGCCGTAGCTGCGCCGCGCGAAGGCGAGATCGGCGTAGCGCGCCTCCAGGGGAAACGTGTGTTTGTGGAGCCAGGCCTCGAGCGGCACGTCCAGAGCCCGGCCGAGCTGCGGATATTGTGGCGCGTGCACGTGAAGATCGACGAAGCCGGGCAGCAGATAACTCTGCGCCGGCAAGGTCGCCAGCGAACCGGTTCGGCGCGCGGCCTCCAGCGCCTCGTCATAGCCGGCATCATGCGGATGCAGCACCGAGGCGATGATGCCTGATTGATCGATTGCGATCAGGGCATGGCGCAACTCTTCCACGAGCCCGCGCTCCGGAGCGTGAAAGCCGCTGGCCAGAAGCGTCTTGCCGCTCAGGTCGCTCACCTGTCCTCCGCCGAAGAACAGCTACGCACTGCCGTCGCGAAGCGCCAGAGCGCGATTGCCCGTCCGTCGATGCCGATGACAATAGCGGAAGGGCTGCCGCTCATGCGGCTTGCGCCGTCGTGCCGTAGGTGATGCCCTTCTCCTTCAGCCAGCGGCGATAGGCGATCGACGAGCCGTCGGCCCGCGTCGGGATTTCCGCGCGCGGCTCGAGCGGCAAAAGAAGTGGCCGTTGGTTCTCCAGGATGATGCGGTCCTGCAGGAAGATAAGCTGCTGGAACTGCACAAGTTCGGTCGTGGTCGATACGTCGTCGATCAGGAACATGACGGGGTGCGCGCGGCAGCGGTCCGGATCGAGGGGCTGCACGAACAGACAGATCACGTCCCACCGGGTAGCCGCGTTGGGGCAGGTCTTGTAGAGCATCACCGCGAAAGGATTGGCGACCCGGTACATGTATTGGGTCATGATGCCGCCGGTCGCCGAGAGTGCCGCCTGCGGCTGGAAGAATTCGCAGTTGGTCGCCCACACCTCATCCACGTCGCGGCGGATTTCGGTTGTGTAATGCCGCACTTCCGTGTGCGGCTCGGCGCCCAATATGTCGGTATGGACGAAGGGGAAATGCGCCATGTCGAGGAAATTCTCGACGATGCGCAGGCCGGACGCCTTTACCGCGATCGCTCCGCAAACGACAGGCCGGCGATCGTCCTCATAGGCCTCCGGGATCGACAGCACATCGCCGGCCGGCATGCCGAGCGTGATCCATAGATAGCCGTAGCGTTCCCTGGCCGGGACTTGGCTGCCGTCGCCGGCACGCGACACATTGACCGCGCCTGCCGTATCGCGGGCTACCAACAGATCGATGCCCAGAAGCCGGTTCGCCATCGTGCCGACCGGAATCTCGTTCAGCGCGTCAATGCAATACCATTGATCGAGGGCCGCCTGCTCCGCAGCTCGCTTAATGGTCATTGTTGCGTCCTTCCTGTGCTATCTCACTGCCGATAGATGCGGTCCATCACAGCCCGGTGGTCGGCCATCGCCGCCTCGACATCGAAAGAGGCGAAGTCACCTCTCGCGATAATCTGCCGGCCGTTGATGTAGGAATAGTCGACCTTGAAGGGTCCGCAAAGCACCAGCGCGGCGAGCGGGTCGCGCTCGGTGCCGGAAAGGCCGAGTTGGCTGCGTTTGACCGCGATGAAGTCGGCGCACATGCCGGGCGCGAGATGGCCGATGTCATTGCGACCGAGCAGGGCAGCGCCGCCGCGCGTCGCCATTTCGAGGGCCTCGCGCGCGGACAGCGCCGTCGGCGTGCCGCCGAAACCGCCGCGGCCGCCGGGCTTTTCGGAGAGGTAGTGGTGCGGCGCGACACGCTGAAGCATCAGCGCCAGCCGCGCTTCCATGAACAGGTTCGACGTGTCGTTCGAGGCCGAGCCGTCGACGCCAAGGCCGACCTTCACGCCCTTGTCAAGCATCTCGCGGATCTTCGCGATGCCCTGGCCGCAGCGCATGTTAGCCGACGGGCAATGGGCGACCCCGGTGCCGGTTTCGGCGAAGCGGTCGATCTCGTCGCTGGTCATGAAAATCGAGTGGGCGAACCAGACGTCGTCACCGAGCCAGCCGACGGATTCGGCGAACTCGACCGGCCGCTTGCCATAGATTTCGAGGCAGTACTTCTCCTCGAAAAGCTCTTCGGCAAGGTGCGAATGCAGGTTCACGCCCTTGTGGCTGCGCGCCAGCGATGCCGCATCGCGCATCAACTCCGGAGTCACCGAGAACGGCGAGCAAGGAGCCAGGATGATTCGGCTCATCGAATGTCGCGACGCGTCGTGATAGCTGCCGATCAGCCGTTCGGCATCCTTCAGGATATCCTCTTCCTTTTCGACGCAGCGATCCGGCGGCAAGCCGCCCTGGCTTTCGCCGCGCGACATGGCTCCACGCGCAGCGTGGAAACGCAGACCGATATCGCGGGCCGCACCGATCGTCGCGTCGAGCGTGCAATTGTTGGGCAAGATGTAGAGGTGATCGGAGCTGGTCGTGCAGCCCGAATGGATGAGCTCGGCCATCGCTACGCGCGCCGAGACGCCTATGGCATCGTCGTCGAGCTCGGCCCAGATCGGATAGAGCGTCTTCAGCCAGACAAGCAGCTCGTCGTTCTGAGCCATCACACGGGTGAGATTCTGGTACATATGATGATGCGTGTTCACCATGCCCGGCATGACCACATGGCCCGATAGGTCGAGCACCTCGTCGGCACTGGAGGCACTGAGTTCCGCGGTGGTGCCGACCGCTTCGATGACGTTGTCGTCGATCAACAAGGCGCCGTCGGAAATCTCGCGGCGCGTACCATCGAAGGTGGCGAGCAGATCGATGTTCTTGACAAGCAGGCGGGGCATGATGGTCTCAACGCATGTCGCGGAAATAGGGTTCGCCGAGAGCAGCCGGCGCGGCCATTACCCGGCGCATGCGCTGCCAGGCAAGCACCGGCACGATGATCAGGGCGATCGTGCCGAGATAGGGCAGCATCGACAGGATCGGCGCCGCGATCGGCCAGTTGCGTGCTTGGCCGACGAAGCCGAGAGAGGTGATGAGACCGAACAGCAGAGCGGCCAGCACGGCGTTGAGGGGCCGGTAGCCTGCGAAGATGACGAGAGAGACGGCAATCCAGCCGCGGCCGGCCACGACGCCTTCCGACCAGGAGGGCACGAAGGCAAGCGTGAGGTAAGCGCCGGCGCCGGCCGCCAGCGCCGAGCCCGCGGCGACATACCAGAAGCGGATGCTTTGCACCGAAATGCCGGCGGCGTCGGCTGCCGCGGGGTTTTCGCCCACCGCGCGCATGTTCAGCCCGTGGCGCGTGCGGAACATGATGTAGTGCAGCACAACCGGCAGGACGATGTAGATCAGGTAGACAAGGATGTTCTGCGTGAAGATCGCGCGACCGAGCAGCGGGATGTCGCTAAGATAGGGAATAGCGATCGGCGCGAAGGTCGCCGGCGCCGGCATGCCGGAATAGGCGCGACCGATCGTTGCGGCCATGCCGGTGCCCATCAGCGTCAGCGCCAGGCCGCACAACACCTGGTTCGCTTTGACGACGACGGTGCCAAGAGCGAAGACGCAGCCAACGAGGAAACCGACGGCAAGCGCAAGGACGAAGCCGAGCATAGGGTGCGGCGTGGCGACGACGACCGCGATGCCAGTGATTGCACCGAGCGCCATAAGCCCTTCGACGCCGAGATTGACGACACCGGCGCGCTCGGAGAGCGTCTCGCCCAGCGCCGCCAGCGCCAGCACGCCGCCGGCGAGAATGGAGGTCTGGATCAGTCCGGCGATCATGTCCATGGGTGTTTCCTCAGCTCGCGACCGGTTCGGTCCGCGTGATGCGGTAGTGAGCGAGTTCGTTGCCGATCGCCGTGAAGAACAGGATCAGTCCGGTGATGGCGAGCACGGCCGATACGGTGATGCCTTGCGTTTGCAGGATGATGCCCGAATTCAGGATGACGCCCATCAAAGCCGCGCCTGCGAGCACGCCAAGTGAGGAACCGCGCGCCAGCACCGCGACCATGATGCCGAGATAGCCGAAATTGTTGGAGATGCCGCCCTGCAGGCGATGCACCGTGCCAGCTACTTCCAGCATACCGGCGATGCCGGCGATCGCTCCCGACATCAGCAGGACGACGATCAGGCGGCGGCGGAACGGCATGCCCGCATAAAGCGCCGCGCTCGGGTTCGACCCAGCGACCCGCACCTCGTAGCCCCAGCGCGTGTAGTTGAGCAGTCCTGCGATGACAAAAGTGAGCAGGATCGCCAGCGGGAAACCGTAGTGCACGATACCCCAGAATTCAGGCACGTCATGCGGCAGACGTGCGGTGGTCGCGAGCGCATGGCCGCTCGGGTCGAGCCATGGTCCGGTGGCGACGTAATAGACCATCAGCGTCGCCACGAAATTCAGAAGCAGGGTGGTGATGAGTTCGCTGACATCGGCGTAGGCGCGCGCCAGCGTCGGCACCAGTATCCAGAGCAGCCCGCCGAGCGCGCCAGCGGTGAACATAACAGGCAGGATCAGCCAGGTCGGGCCGGGAATGAACAGCGCGACCGCCGTGGCGCTGAAGGCGCCGGCATAGAATTGGCCCTCCGCGCCGATGTTCCAGGCGCCGATTCTCAGCGCTACCCAGACCGACAGGCCGGTCAGGATCAGGGGAGTGACCAGAAGTCCGACGTCTTCCAGCCCGAAGCTCGAGCCAAAAGTCGAGCTGAGCACCTCCCAGGCGAGTTCGACGGGAGCATTGCCGCGAGCGGCCAGAACCAGGCCGGCGACCCCCAGCGCCAGCACGATCGCCAGGGCACGTGCCGCAAAGGCAACGGAGGGCTGCGCGGATGGAACGCGCTGAAACTTGATCGCCAAGGTCAGTGCTTCCCGGCAGCGGCCTGGGCGCCAGCACTGGACCGCATCTGCCCGCCCATCATCAGGCCGATTTCCTCGATGTCGGTGGAGGCAGTCTCCACCGCGCCCATGATCTTGCCATGGAACATCACGGCGATGCGATCCGACAGGTTGAACAGCTCTTCCAGCTCCTCGGAAATGAAGAGCACACCGACGCCGGCATCGCGCAATTCGACGAGGTAGTGCATCATCGTGTTGATCGCTCCGACATCGAGGCCGCGGCTCGGATAGGCGGCGATCAGAACCTTGCTTGCGATGCGCATCTCGCGGCGTGCGACGAGGCGCTGCTGATTACCGCCGGAAAGGTTGCGCATGGGCATGCCGAAATCGGGCACCGCAACGGATGCCGCTTCGGCGATCGTGCGTGCGAGAGCAGCCGCAAGGCGCGGTCGGAACACGAAGCCTTTTGAAACAGGCGCCGTCGCATATTCGCGGATTATGGCGTTGTCGGTGATTGAAAGCGCCGGCGCCAGGCCGCTGTGCAGCCGGTCTTCGGGAATGTGGCCGACGCCGAACTTCGCGTAATCGACCGCGCCGGCGGTCGTGACGTCCTTTCCGCCGAGCAGTATCTGGCCGGAATGGATCAGCCGTAAGCCGGTGACGGCCTGGGTCAGCTCCTTCTGGCCGTTGCCGGCCACACCGGCGATGCCGACAATCTCGCCGGCATGGATGTCGAGCGAAACCTCGTCGAGAAGGATGCCGCCCACGTCGTCACGCGCGACGACAGATTTGAGGCTGAGCACCGGCTCGGCGGAGATGCCGGCCGCGCCTGGCTGCCTGGCACGCAGATTGCTAAGCACGATCTCACGGCCAACCATCAGGCGCGCCAGCATCTTCTCGCCGCAGTCCGCAGTCTTTTCGGTGGCCACCTTGCGGCCGCCGCGCAGCACGGTGATGCGGTCGGATATCTCCAGCACCTCGTCGAGCTTGTGGCTGATGAAGACCACCGCATTGCCCCGGGACACGAACTGCTTGAGCGCCTTGAAGAGCTCGCGCGCTTCCGCCGGAGTAAGCACTGCAGTCGGCTCGTCGAGGATCAGAACGCGAGCGTTGCGCGCGAGCACGCGTAGGATTTCCACGCGCTGCTGCTCGCCGGTCGAAAGATCGGCGACGCGCGCGGATGGCCGTACCGCGAGGTTCAGCTTCTCGGCCAGTGCGGCAGTCCGCGCCTCGAGCACCGACGAGCCAATACGCTTGGGCGTTTCGGACCAGCCGAGATGAATATTCTCGGCGACCGTGAAGGCGGTCACCAGCTTGAAATGCTGGTGGACCATACCAATACCGGCGGAGATCGCATCGACTGGAGATGCGAAACGTTTGGCATAGCCGTCGACGACGATCTCACCGGCATCCGGCTGATAGATGCCGGTGAGGATGTTCATCAAGGTCGACTTGCCGGCGCCATTCTCGCCGAGCAAGGCGTGGATCTCCCCCGGCATCACGTCCAGGTCGACATCCTGGTTGGCAACGACGCCGGGGAAATATTTGCTGATGCCCTTGAGCAGCACGAGCGGCGGCGCGCCGGAGCCAGGCTCGTAACGCCCCGGGGAGGTGGACGGCACCTCCATGCCGCCGTAGCGGTGCTCACTCGAAGCATGATGAACTGGAACAAAATCATTCATCCCGCTTAGCTCTTTGCCTTCTGCCCGCATAGTCTATCCGAAAACTCTGCAATCTTTCGGGATCACGCTTGGAGGCCGCTGACGCCTTCGATCGACCAATCCCAGTTGTAGAGTTCCTCTTCGGTCATGCGATGGCCGGCAGCCACCTTGACGTTGCCCTTGGTGTCCTTGATCTCGCCCTCGAACGGGCTCCAGCCGCCGAGAATCTTGTCGCGCACGGCATCGGCCTGCTTTGCGACCTCGGTGGGCACCGTCTCGCCCCAGGCATCGCGGTCGATACCGCCGCCCATCGGCAGGATGGTCTGCGAGGGCGTCCACTTGCCTTCGAGGCGCAGGCGCACCTGGTCGACATAGAATTTCTTGAAGTCGATGGCGATCGAGGAGACGTAGGCCTTCGGCCCATAGCGGCGGATGTCGGTATTCCACATCACGGCCTTCGCGCCGCGCTGCTCGGCCACCTGCAGATAGCCTGCTTCGTCCATGATGCCGAACAGAAGGTCGGCGCCGTTGTCGATGAGTGCGGTGCCGGCCTGGGTGGCAGCCTGCGGATCGAACCACGAATTGATGACGATGGTCTGCATCGTGGCGTTGGGATTGACCGAACGGGCGCCCATCAGGAAGGCATTGGTGCCGGAAAAGACCGACGGAACAGGGAAGGAGGCGACGTAGCCGAGCTTGCCGCTCTTGCTCATCAGGCCCGCGGCGACACCGGTGACGTAGGTCGGGTACCAATGGGCGAGATAGTAGGTCGAGAGATTTTCGAGCGGGTTGCGGCCATCGCATTCATAGAAGGCGACGTCCGGCGAACGCTTGGCCACGTCGTAGAGGAAGTCGCCATAGTTGGAGGTGGCAAACACCATGTTGGCACCTTCCGAGACGAACTGGCGGAAGGTGCGGGTCGCGTCGGCCGAATAGGGGATGCTTTCGACGAACAGCGTCTTCAGCTTCGGGAACGCTTCCTGCACGGCCTTCATGCCCTGGTCGTGGCTCCAGGTCCAGCCTTCATCGGTCACCGGACCGGTGTGGCCGAAGGCGATGACCGCGTTTTCCTCGGCGACGGCGGCGAGCGGCGTCTGTGCATGGGCGGGCGTGATAAGGCCGGATTTCGGCAGGAGCAGCGAGGCGCCGGCTGCGGCGCCCATGTTGAGGAAGCCTCGGCGGGAGAGATTGCGCAGGTCGATCATGCTTCGGTCCTTTGTTCCGTGTCGTGTTCAGTTCGGGAGAGACAGTTCGGTTTCCATGAGGCGGTCGATTTCTGCCGACCAGTCGGCCAGCCATGCCTGCTTGATGTCGTCGTCGAGCCATGCTGCGGACAGGCCAGCCAGCGCGATCCGCTTCAGTGCCGGCGGCCCGAGCGCAAAATTTTCGGCGATCAGCGCGTATTCGCGGTCGAGTGTCGTGGCGAACATGGGCGGATCGTCGGAGTGGATCGTCACGGTAAGCCCGGCCTCGATCATGCGGCGGATCGCGTGGTCTGGCGCGGAAAGGTCACGCCAGACGGTGGTGGCCAGCGTCGTGCTCGGACAGCAGGTGAAGACGATGCCCATCTCCCTGCACTGTGCCATCAGCGCCGGGTCGTCGACGACATGGTAACCGTGGTCGACCCGTCCCAGGCCGAGAATGTCGATGGTGTCGCGGACGTAGCCCGCCGGGCCATCCTCGCCCGCATGGTTGGTGACATTGAGCCCGGCAGCCCGCGCTCGCTCGACGATGCGCGCAAACATCGGCGGTGGGTTCGGGCGTTCGTCGTAATCGAAGCCGATGCCGATCACCTCAGCCGGGCGCTCGGCCAGAACCATGTCCAGGAAGCGCTCGCCACCTGCCGCGCCGAGCGGCTTCGCATGCGCCGGTATCAGCTTTGCTATAAGCCCATAGCGCTCCTTTGCGCGGTGAAAGCCGTCGAGGATGCCTTCGAGCATAGTCGAATAGGCCACGCCATGAGCCAGATGCGCATGCGGGCTGAAGAACAGTTCGACGTAGCGCGCACCGGCCTTCGCGCAGCGCTCCAGTGCCTCGAAGGTGATGCGAGAGAAATCGTCCGCAGTCCTGATCGAGGCGCAAACCAGATCGTAAATCTTCAGGAAATCCAGCAGGTTGCCGTAGCTGTAGAGCTCCGATGTCGATCTGCCGTCCGGCAGCGACACCGCGTTTAGCGCCGCCAGCTCGGCGAATGTCTCTGTGGAGACGGCACCCTCGAGGTGCAAGTGCAACTCGACCTTGGGTATAAGCTGAATGAAACTTGACAACGACATCGACGCTCACCCGCCCGGACCGGCAATCCCAAGCCGCACCTGGTTTTCTTGGGCGACGGACGGCTGCCGAGTTGTTCGATAATCGCGGTTTTTTCCAACTGTCCGATCACCTGATACGCAACAGATGTCAGGGAAACGGGGCTTGCACAAGCCAAAAAATGATGCCTAACTAGACACATTCTAAAACTGCTTAAAAAATGTGCAGCCCGGGAGAAATATAGGCATGAAGCACCTACCGGAAGCGCAGAACCTTGCGCCTCCGCCTCAAACAACGCGCCTGCGCTTCGTCGGCCAACTGGTGTCGTCGAGCTTTAGCGAGTTCGCCGACAGGCGTGCCGCTCGGCTCAATCTCGATCTGCTGGTGCACGAAGCCGCGGACGATTTTTTTGTCGTCCAGGTTTCGGGCCAGCCCGATCTCATCGATGCCTTCGAGATGGCATGTAGCCTGGGACCAATCGACTGTCTGGTAATGGACTGCGAACGGGCCGAAATTCGGGAATATTCCAGGGGGAAAGACGCAGAATGACGATACAGGCTGGATGGCACCCAGTGGCGCTGTCGGGATCGATCGAGCCGGGCAGTTCGGCCGGGATCCGCCTTGGCGGAAACGAGCTGGTGGTGTGGCGCGACAACAGTGGCGCAGCGCATGTGTGGGAGGATCGCTGCCCACATCGCGGTATGAAGCTGAGCTTCGGTTTTGTCCGCGGCGATCATATTGCCTGTCTTTATCACGGCTGGCAGTACGATTCGGCCGGCCAGTGCCGATACATTCCGGCCCACCCCGATCTCAGGGTGCCGGCGTCCATTACCGTGTCGGTCTACAGCACGGCCGAGGCGGCTGGCATGATCTGGACGACGCTGGACCCGGCAGCAGCATTGCCCGAACTGCCTGCCTTGCCAGAGGAGGTGGTGCCGGTCCGCAGCCTGTATCTCGACAGTCCCGCCGCAATGGTGATCGATGTCGTGAGGGCCATGCCGCCCAGGCCCTTCTCCCGCGGATCCGGGCTCGCTGATCTGAAGGCGCTGAGCGGGATGCTGTTCAGCCTGACGGTCGGCAAAGAGACGCTGCTTCTTGGCCTGCAAGAGCTGACCGGCAAACGATCGGCCCTGCATGTCGTGATTGACGGACCGGCGGCAAAATATGCCGGCAAGGGACAGGAGCATTTCTTCGCTTGGACGAGCGAGCTGCGTCATCATCTCGAGGCCGGGCGTACCGGCGCGACCTCGACGACGTTGGCCGCATGATGGCGAGGATCACGCTCTACAACTACGAGCTGGACGAAAACTGCTACAAGGTGCGGCTGGCGCTTTCCATGCTCGGCCTGGAATGGCAGACCGTTGCAGTCGATGCATTTCCGGGGGCGGAGCAGAAGACGCCGCCATTCCTGGCCATGAACCCGGCGGGCAGCCTGCCCATTCTCCGCGACGACGAGATGACGATGTTCGGCGCCGAGTCCATCATCGCCCATCTGGCGCGCAGCCGCGATTCAACGGGTGCATGGCTGCCGGCGGATGGTGCGGATTTCGCCAAGGTGATGCAGTGGCTTTTCTTTGCTGCCGGCGATCTCGGCGTTGCCGGCGCCGCGCGCCGCCATGCCATGTTCGGTGCCGCCGGCGACGAGGCTGCGCTGCGTGCCGGTGCCGCGCAAGCGCTCCGCGCCATGGACGACCATATGACCGCGCGGGGTTTCGAGAAGAAAGAATGGTTCGCTGCGGACCGCCCGACCATCGCCGACATCGCGCTTTTTCCGGCGTTTGCGCTGAGCCGCGATTTCGGCGTCGACCATGACGAGTATCCGGCGCTGCGCCGCTGGGTGCGTCGCTTCCGCGCGCTTCCCGGCTTCATGACCATGCCGGGCATTCCCGACTACCATTGACGCCCAACATCCAACGAGGACGAGGCTAGCAACAGAATGACCTCTCTCACGCGCTTTTCCGTCCAGCCGCTCTCGTCCATGACCCGGCGACTGGCCGGTGTCGCTTCCGGGCGAGCCGATCCAGATCTGGTCATTGCCGGCGCACGCGTATTGTCGACCTATTCGGAGCGCATTCTTCCAGGCCGCGAGATCTGGCTATCGGGAGGACGGATCGCCGCCGTGAAGCCGGCCGGCACTTATAAGGGCGGCAGCGCCAGGATATATGACGCCAGGGGCGGCATCGTCGCCCCCGGCCTGGTCGATCCGCACATCCACATCGAATCCTCGATGGTGACGGCCTGCGCCTATGCCGAGGCGGCGCTGCTCAACGGCACCACGACCCTCTTCTGCGACAGCCACGAGATCGGCAACGTCATGGACGTTGCTGGCATCGAGGCGATGCTGGAGGACGCGCGCCTGGCGCCGTTGTCCATTTTCCTGACGGTTCCGAGCACCGTCCCGGCAACTTCGCCGTTGCTGGAAACGGCCGGTGGCGACCTGACAGCCGAGAAGATCGGCGCATTGTTCGACAAATGGCCGGAAGCCGTGGCGCTCGGCGAGAAGATGGATTTCGTGCCAGTGGCTATGGGCGATGAACGCAGCCATGCCATCCTCGCTGCGGCGCTGAAACGCGGCCGCCCGGTATCGGGACACGTCTATGGACGCGAATTCGTGTCGGCCTATGCAGCGTCCGGCGTCACCGACAGCCATGAGGCGATCAACCACGAGATCGCCGACGACATGCTCGAAGCCGGCATCTGGCTGTTCCTGCGCGGCGGCCCGCCGACGACGCCGTGGCACAGCCTGCCCGCAGCGATCAAGACGATCACGGAACTCGGAGCCTCGCACAAGCGCATCGCGGTCTGCACCGACGACCGCGATGCTGACGACCTGATGCTCTTCGGCCTTGACTGGGTGACGCGCGAGGCGATGAAGGCCGGCATGACGCCGGAGCAGGCCTGGTCTATGGGCTCACTGCATGGCGCGACGCGCTTCGGCATGGAAGGCGAAATCGGAGGCCTCGGTGGCGGCCGCCGTGCCGACCTGGTGCTGCTCGACGACGGCTTCGATCCCGTCAGCACGTGGTATGGCGGCGAACTCGTCGTCGATGACGGCAAGATCACGCCGCTGCTCGACCAGGCCCTCTCGACCCGCTACCGCTATCCGGACACGGCCTACCACACAGTGAAGCTGCCGAAGCAGATCAAGCTGACGCCGGACCTGCCAACCGCCAAGGTGGTGGCGCATACCATCCGCACCGAACTGCCGGGGATCACGCTCGGCCATCAGAAGATCACGCTCGATCCGGCCAACGACTGGCAGAACCATTTCGACCGCCACGGCCTGTGCTTCGTCACCGTGGTCGAGCGACATGGCAAGTCGGACGGCAACGTCGCCTACGGGCTGCTCAGCAATTTCAAGCTGCGACGCGGCGCCGTCGCATCGTCCGTCGGCCACGACAGCCACAACATCATCATCGCCGGCCTCAACGAGGCCGACATGCAGGTGGCGCTGCGGGCGATCGAGGAAACGCAAGGCGGCGTCTGTGTCGTCGTCGACGGCAAAGTGACTGCCATGGTCGAACTGCCGATCGCCGGTCTGCTGTCCGACAAGCGCGTCACCGAGGTCGCAGAGGAGGTGAAGATCCTCAAGCGGGAATGGGAGGCGGCCGGCTGCTGCATTCCCTATATGGGCTTCAACCTCATCCCGCTCTCGGTCATCCCCGAAATCCGCATCACCGACAAGGGTCTCGTGCTGGTGCCGGAAATGGAGATCGTCCCCGCCTTCGAGGCCACCTGAGTGGATCCCTTCCGACTCGGCCTGGTCTCACCGCGCATCCACTATTTCCAACTGGTTGCGCGGCTGGGCTCGGTTCGCCAGACCGCGCAGGCGCTCAACGTGGCGCCATCCTCCATCAGCCGCGTCATCAAGGGTCTGGAGGACGAACTGGGCACGCCGCTCTTCGAGCGTGTGCGTCAGCGACTGAAACTGACCAGCGCAGGCGAGCTTCTGCTCTACCACGCGCGTCAGAGCATCACCGAGTTGGCCCGCGCCTCGTCCGAGATCAATGATCTCAGTGGCCTCAACCGCGGCTCGTTGTCCGTGGCAATCGTGGAGAGCGCGGCGCGCGGGCTGGTGCCGAACGCGCTGAAGGAATTCTGGAAACGCCACCCGCAGATCTCGGTCGATGTGCATGTCGCCGGGTCGCAGCGGGCCTGCGATGCAGTTGCCGACGGCGAATGCGATCTGGCGCTTGCTTTCGACGTGCGCGTGCCGCGCAACGTGCGCAAGATCGCGAGCACGCCTCTGCCGCTCGGCGTCGTCGCTCATCCGGACAGCCGCCTTGCCGGCCGCAAGGAAGTGAAGCTGTTCGATCTTGCCGGCGAACAGGTCATCGTCTCGGACAACAGCCTTGCTTTGGGCATTTCGATCGACGATGCGATCGGGCGCTCCATGATCGACATCACGCGACGGTCGCGGACCAACTCGATCGGACTGATGACCGAGATGGTGCGCCTCAACCTCGGCGTGGTGCTTCGCACCAAGCTCGGCATCGAACCGGAAGTGGCTGACGGATCGCTCGTTTTCGTGCCGTTGCGCGATTCGCGCATGAACCCGCACCGGCTGATGCTGCTCGCCCGGCTGGAACGCGAAATGTCGGATGCGGCCTCCGCATTCGCGGCGCTGCTGGCCCGCATGGTCGAGGCGTTGCATGGTTAGTTGTTGCATTTTGCGCATCGATATAGAGAGTAATTTGTGCCTATCTCGAACAACTGAGCTTTGCGAGACTTCCCGGCCGAAGGGGATGTCATGAAGCAGAGTGCGGTCGACGCGGTCATTCGGGGGCTTAAGCGGGCGGGAGTGAGCATCGTCTGCTACCTGCCCGATTCGCTGTTCAAGGAGCTCTACCCGGCCCTTGATGCCGATCCGGATATCCGCACGATCCGCGTCACCAACGAGGGCGAGGGCGCAGCGATCTGCGGCGGGGTCTTCCTGTCGGGCAAGCGCGCGGCGCTGGTCATGGAAAACTCCGGCTTGCGCGCCTCGGTCGAGCCGCTGGCCCGCATGGGCCTCGGGGCAGGCATCCCGGTCGTGATGCTGATGAGCTATCGCGGCGAGCTCGGAGAGAACAACTGGTGGGCAATCCCGCATGGCATCACCATGGAGCCGGTGCTGAACGCGCTGCGCGTTCCGTACCGGATCGTCACCGAGGAGGCGAAGATCGAGCGCGCCATCATCGACGCCTATTCCTGGTCCTATGCGTCCTATTACCATTCGGCCGTGGCGCTTGGCGGCGAGGTGGTGCGATGAAACGCTTCGACTGCATGAAGGCGCTTGCCGCGCGGTTGAAGGATGAGTTGGTGATCCTTTCGCTCGGCGGCAGCGTCGACGAGTGGTACAACGCCGCGCCGCATATGCGCGAAGCGAGCCTGTTCCAGCAGCAACTCGGCTGCGTCACGCCGCAGGCCTTCGGGCTCGCCGCCGGCCTGCCGCACCGCCGCGTCGTTTCGCTCGATACGGATGGCGGCCTGCTCTTCAATCTGGGCATCCTGGCCACGCTCGGCAACGAACAACCGAAGAACCTCTTCATCGTGGTCTGGGACAATGAGTGCTACCAGTCGATCGGCGGCCCGCCGACGCATACGGCGCTGGGCCGCGTCGACCTTGCCGCGATCGCGCGCGGCGCCGGCGTCGAGAACGCCCATACGGCGCGCACCGTGGAGGAGTTCGACGCGCATTGCGCGAGGGGGCTCGCCTTGGACGCTCCCTATGTGGTGGTCGCCAAGGTCTCGGGAACGGTTCAGCCGGACATCAAGCGCAAACACAGCGACGGCCGCGAGGACAAGTATATCTTCGTCCGCCACGTCGAGGCGAGCGAAGGCATCGTCATCATGGGCCCGAGCGAGCACAACTGACGAGATCATGGGCACCCTCGGACCTGTCGTCCCCCGACGCGCGCTGAAACCCAGCTACGACTACGTCGTGGTCGGCTCGGGTTCCGGTGGCTGTGCGGTGACGCGGCGGCTGGTCGATGCCGGTGCCGACGTCCTCCTGATCGAGGCCGGCCCGACGAGTCTTGGGATCGTGGAGGCCGACGACCCCGGCCAATGGGTGCCGCTTGGCCGCGGCACCTATGACTGGGGCTATGACTATGCTCCGACACCGCGCGTGAACGGCCGTACCATCGGCATCCCGCGTGGCCGCCTGCTGGGCGGCTCAAGCGCCATCAACGCGATGATGTGGTATCGCGGCCACCCACATGATTACGATGCCTGGGAGGCTGGCGGCGCCAAGGGCTGGAGCTTCGCCGACGTGCTGCCCTATTTCCGGCGCTGCGAGGACTGGCGCGATGGTGCAAGCGAGTTTCGGGGTGCGGGTGGTCCGCTCCGTGTCGAGCGGCCGGCGGCACTGCACCCGGTCGCGCAGGCGCTGATCGATGGCGCGGCCGAGATCGGCATCCCCGTAATCGACGATCCCAACGGCCCCAGCAACGAGGGGGCGACCGCCGCGAATTTCAACATCTGCGACGGCAAGCGCTGGAGTTCGGCGACGGGCTATCTCGTGCCTATACTCGATCATCCGATGCTGACGGTGCTGACCGGTTCCGCGGCCATCGGCCTGACGGTCGAAGGCAGCCGATGCGTCGCGGTCCAGCACCTAGTCGGTGGCGAAATCCGCGAAACACGCGCGCGCGAGAGCATCGTGCTCGCGGCCGGTGCCATCGACACGCCGCGCATGCTGATGTTGTCAGGCATCGGCGATCCGCTCGAACTGAAGCGCCTTGGCATTGCGCTCGTTTGCGCCCTGCCGGGCGTCGGCCGGAATCTTCAGGATCATCCGCTGGCGCAGGCCTGCGTTTTCCGCGCGAAGCGCCCGATCGGCCCAATAATGGGCAATGGCGGCGGCTCGATGGTGAACTGGAAGTCGCGGCCGGACCTGCCGCAGCCCGACCTGCACGCCTTTCCGGTCCAGGGCAACAGCGCCGAACCGGCGATCCGCGCGCGCTACGATCTATCCGGCGATGTCTTTTCCTTCGGTACGGGTCTCATGCGCTCGAAGAGCGTCGGGCACTTGAAGTTGCTCGACGGCAAGCCCGGCGGGCCGCTCGAAATCCAACCGAACTTTCTGGCGGAACCGGAAGACCTCGACGCCATGGTCACGGCGGTCGAGATGGTGATGGAGATGGCGGCTGCAAAGGCGAACGCCGGTGTCTTCCGCAACTTTGCCGCACCCGACCGCCGACTGACCCGCACCGAGACCATTGCCTTTATCCGCGACGCGTGCTCGACCTTCTTCCACGTCTGCGGAACCGCCAAGATGGGCGACGACGCGATGGCTGTCGTCGACAGCCGCCTCGCCGTGCACGGGCTGGATGGGCTGCATATCGCCGACGCCTCGGTGATCCCGACGATCCCGACCTGCAACACCCACGCGCCCGCCACTATGATCGGCGAGCGCGCCGCCGATTTCCTGCTCGCGGCAGCTTGAGGATGTCATGAACGACAGAACGCACACGGAGCACTGGCGATGACACGAAGCCTCATCCTTGCGGCCGACACGCTGCTCACTATGGATGAAAATAACCATGTGTTGCCTGACGGCGCCGTGCTGGTCGAGGATGGCCGTATCGCCGCGGTCAGTGCGCTCGCTGCACTGCGTGCGGCGCATCCGGCCGTGGCCGTGAAGAAGCTCGACGATGCCGTGCTCATGCCCGGGCTGGTCAATGCGCATGCACATTCCGGTTTCCTGCGCGGCACGGCGGAGCATCTGCCGGTGTGGGACTGGCTGACGCTCCACATCAATCCGATGCATCGCGTGCTGCAGCCGCACGAGGCCGAGGCGGCGTCACGGCTCTGCTATGCGGAATCCGTGCTCGGGGGCACGACGACCGTCGTCGACATGTGGCGTTTCATGGAGGGCAGCGCCAGGGCGGCCGAGGCGATCGGCAACCGCCTCATCGCCGTGCCTTATGTCGGCGAGCATCCGGACTACGACTACTTTGACACGCTCGACATGAACGAGGCGATGATCGAAGGCTGGCACCGCAAGGCGGGCGGGCGCATCAATGTGTGGGTCGGGCTGGAGCATCTGTTCTATGCGGACGAGGCCGGCCAGCGCCGGGCGATCGACCTCGCAAGGAAATACGAGACCGGCTTCCACACCCATTGCAGCGAGGCTGAGATCGAGATCGCGGAATTTGAGCGGCGTTACGGCAAACGCCCGATGTTCGCGCTGGATGACCTTGGCTTCTTCGAAACCCCGCGCGCCATGATCGCCCACGCCGTCTGGCTCGACCGGGACGAGATCGAGCTTATTTCGAAGCGCCGCGTCTCGGTCGCCCACAACCCCGTTTCCAACATGAAGCTGGCGAGCGGCATCGCGCTGGTGGCCGAGATGCTGAAGGCCGGCGTGTCGGTTGGCATCGGCACGGACGGCGAGAAGGAGAACAACAATTTCGACATGTTCGAAGAGATGAAGGTGGCTTCGTTGCTAGGCAAGCTGAAGGACCTCGACGCCGCCGCAATGGATAGCTGGCAGGTGCTGCGCATGGCCACGATCCTTGGTGCAAAGGCGATCGGCCTCGATCATGAGATCGGCTCGATCGAGGTCGGCAAGCGTGCCGACATCATCGCGGTCCGCACCGATACGCCGCGCATGACGCCGGTCTTCCGCGACGGACCCTATTTCAATCTCCACCACAATCTCGTCCACGCCGTGCGCGGCAGCGACGTGTCCCTGACGATGGTCGATGGCGAGATCCTCGTCGAGCACGGCGTGCTGCGCACCGGCGACCTGCGCGAGATCATTGCCGAAATCCATCGCGTCGCACCTGGCCTGTTCGCCCGGCGCGCCGCCTTCCTCGCCGAGAATTCCGGCGGCAGCCTGCAGTGGACCCAATAAGGCGAGCCCCGGTCATGAAGACGACGGACAAGGCGGCACTGGACGACTGGTACGCGGTGGAGACGGCGGCCGATCTAGGTGGCGCGCCAAGCCGCACGCGGCTGCTCGGACAGGACATCGAACTGGTCCGTGACGCCGCGGGCGCAATTACCGTCCGGGAGGTCCTGGACGACGGCGGCCGCGGCCCCGCGCTGCCCGTCCGGCAGCGCTACGGCTGCGTCTGGACCACGCTGGGCGAGCCCGGGAAGGAAATCTTCGAGATCGCCGAGGCATCGGAGCCCGACCGGCGCTACGTGCCCTGCGGCTGGGTGATGATGCGGGCTTCGGGTTTGCGTGTCGTGGAGAACTTCCTCGACATGGCGCACTTCCCCTTCGTGCATACCGACATTCTCGGCTCGGAGCCGCACACGGAGGTGCCGGCCTATCTGAGCGAGATACGTCGCGAAGTGGACGAGGTCTGGGCGACCAATTGCACGTTCTTCCAGCCACGCATCGCCGCCACGGAAAGCTCCGGCGCGTTTGTGCATCTGACCTATCGCGTGCCGAGCCCATTCGTGGTGATGCTCTATCGCGTGTGCCCCGTGGCGCCGGACCGGCTCGACGCGATCGCGCTGTTCATTCAGCCCATCGAGGAAGACCTCTGCCGCGCCCAGCCGGTCATGTATCTGGTCGATTCCGCTTCGACGCAGACGGCGTTGCTCAACTTCGAACAGGTCATCTTTCTGCAGGACCGGATCATCGTGGAGAACCAGCGACCGCTGCGCCTTCCACTCGAGCCACGGATGGAAATCCCGACCCGCGCCGACAGTTCCTCCATCGCCTACCGCCGCTGGCTGAAGGAAAGGGGCATCCGTTTCGGCACGGCCGCCGGAGCCACATGACCGAGCTGGGTCTCCAGGTGCTTCGCCCGACCTCGGTTGCCGAGGCGCTGTCATGGGCAGGCGAGGGCGCGTCGCAACTGGTCGCCGGGGGCACGGCGCTGCAGCTCGGCTGGGCGACGGGCCTGCCAAAGCCGCGGCGCCTTATCAGCATCAGCCGTATCGCTGGCCTGAAGGGCATCCAACCGGCCGGCGACGGCTTCCGCATCGGCGCACTGACGTCCCTGGGTGCCTTGGAGCGCGACCGGGCGATAGGCGAGACTTTGCCTCTGCTCGCAGCCGCCGTCCGCGCCACGGCGGGACCGGCCGTCCGCAATCTCGCGACACTGGGCGGCAACGTCGCCGGGCGCACGGGTTGCCTTCTGCCGGCGCTGCTCGCGATCGACGCGAAGCTGGAGATCGCCTCACCGGCCGGACACGCCGTCGTGCCGCTCGCGCAATGGCTGGCCGACGCACCGTCAGCGGGCCTCATTGAGACGGTCATCGTTCCACCGCAGCCAACCGCCGCTCGCTGGACCCATCGCAAAGTCGGCCTGCGCGCCGCCTTCACCCCAAGCATGGCCGGTGTCGCCGGGGTGATCGAAACGGCGGACGATCGTGTTACGATCGCGCGGCTCGCGGCCAGCGGCGGCGGGCAAGCGGCCCGCCTTGGCCACGCTGAAGCGCTGCTTATCGGCCGCCGCCTCCAGGAGATCGATTGGGCCGAGCTGCACGCTGCAATTCTCGAAGAGGCGCCGGCGATCGACGATCTGTGGCGGTCCGGCCGCTATCGGCGCAGTGTCGCGGCGAATGCGCTGGTCTTCGGGCTCGGCGGCAAGTTGTCCCAAGGAGCACATTCGCCGCGCCGGCGGACCGTGCCGTCCGGAAAGCCGCCTGCCGAGGTTCTTGTGTCCCGGTCGCAAACCGGCGCACGCTGGCACCAGCGGCCGGACGTTGCGCCGAAAATCGCCGGCAGGCTCGAATACCTGACCGACCATCGCGAGCCCGCCATGCTGGTCGGGCGCATTCGGCGTGCCGGCATTCCCCATGCAAGGATCGTTTCCATCGATACGAGCGCGGCCGAGGCGCTGCCAGGAGTCGCAGCGGTTGTCACGCACCGCGACATCGCCGGCAGCAATGCCTTCGGCATCGTTGTGCAGGATCAGCCTGCACTGTGCTTCGACAAGGTCCGCTATTTCGGCGACGCTGTTGCTGCCGTTGCCGCTGTTGACACGAAGACGGCCGAACGCGCGCTTGCTCTCGTCAGCGTCGAATACGAGCCGCTGCCAATTGTGAGCGATCCCCAACAGGCACTCGCCGCTGGAGCCGAGCCGGTCCACGCCTCCGGCAATCTGCAGTGCAGCTTCGAGTTCACGCGTGGCGATGCCGCCGCGACTTTTGCCAAGGCAGCTCATATCGTCGAGGCTGTCTACGAAACGCCACGCCAGATGCACGGCTTTATGGAGACCGAGGGCGGCTACGCTTTCGTCGGTACGGATGGTACCCTGAACGTCTTTGCCGGTGGGCAGCATGGCCGCCGCGACCGCATGCAGCTCTCGCGCATCCTCGGTATGCCGCAAGAGCGGATACGGGTGGTCACCAGCCCGACTGGCGGCGCATTCGGCGGCAAGGACGAGCTGACCGTGCAGCCGGCCCTGGCCCTGCTGGCGCTGAAGGCCGGACGCGCCGTGCGGCTGCATCTCGACCGGGCGGAATCCGTCATCGCGGGCACCAAGCGCAATGCCATGCGCATCCACATGCGCACCGCCTGCGACGCCGAGGGTCGTCTGCTCGCCCAGCAGGTGGATGTGATCGCGGATGCCGGCGCCTATGCGTCGCTCGGTCCGGGCGTGCTTGAGACGGCGCTCGAACATGCCTGCGGGCCATATGTCGTTCCCAACGTCCTCAGCTCGGGCAGGCTCGCCTACACCAATAACGGCGTCTGCGGCGCGTTTCGCGGCTTCGGTGCCAACCAGATGGCCTTCGCGGTAGAGTGCCAGCTGGACCGGCTGGCCGAAGCCGCCGGCATCGACATTCTCGAGATACGGCGCCGCAATCTGCGTCAGCCTGGCGCGCGCGGTCACCTCGGCCAGCAGGTCGCGCCGTCCGAACGTTTGGCCGAGATGCTGCAAGCCGCCGCTGCTGACCCGATCTGGGCCAAGCCGCGTGGTCCGTCGTTCGACGGCTGTGAGACGATCGGCGTCGGGATGGCGATGAACTATCAAGGCAACGGACTAGGCACGCTGCCGCCGGACCCGGCCGGAGGCGCGTTGCGCTTGGCTGCGGATGGCATGATCGAAGCTCTCTACGGCCTGGACGAGATGGGACAGGGCCTGCTCACCTCGGTCAAGGCCGCCGTAGCCGGAGCGCTCGGCTGCGGTCGCGACGATGTCCGGCCGGTCACCGGCGATACGGCGGCGACGCCCGAATCCGGTTCCTCTACCGCCTCGCGCGGCACTCACGTGGTCTGGCGGGTCGCGGCAGTCGCCGCACCAGCTTTTGCGCGCGACCTGCTGGCCGCAGCGGGCCAACTGCTTTGCCGTGAAGCCGGGACGCTGGCGCTGGGGCCCGGCGGCATCGTCGAGCGACATTCCAACAGCGGCTCACTGCTCATGAGTTTCACCGAGCTTGCCAAGGCGTTGCCTCCGGACGGGCTGCCAGCTGCTGCCGTCAGCTTCGAGTTTCCGAAATCGGACTACCTGAAAGGCAATGCACGCCTGATCTTCGCTTTCGGCGCGACACTGGCGCGCGTTGCCGTGAGCCGCATCACCGGACAGGTACGTGTGCTCGACCTCCATCAGCACACCGCGGCCGGACCGATGCTCGATGCTGCCGCCTATCTTGGCCAGATCGAAGGCGGCGGCGTCCAGGGGCTGGGCTTCACCCTCACCGAGGACGCGGCGATGCGGGATGGCCGGTATCTTGCCGGGAACCTCGATTTCTACACGCTGCCAGGCATTGCCGACACGCCGGAAAGCCTCGCGACCTTCGCGTTGGAGGATCTGGACGAGGACGACCCGTTCGGTCCGCGCGGAGTTGGTGAGCTTGGCATTGGCGCCGTGACGCCAGCCATCGTCAACGCGATTGCGGACGCCACAGGGGCTTGGCCCGAGCGCATCCCGGTCGATCCTGAATGGGTACTCGACGCCCTGCAGAGGAGTGCAGCGTGAGTGCCGAGATCGCGATTACCTTTAACCTCAACGGCTGCCGCCAGGCGCTGGCTGTGCCCGCTGAGTTGCGCCTGATCGACCTGCTGCGCGATCATTTCGGCATGACTGCCGGCAAGATGGCTTGCGGCATCGGCCGCTGCGGCGCTTGTTCCGTGCTGATGGACGATCGCGCGGTCAATGGCTGTCTGCTCATGTCGTGGCAACTCGACCGGGCCACCATCATCACGCCGGAGGGTTTCGACGACCTTCCCGAAGCTATTGTCCTGCGCCAGGCCCTGGCGGCCGAAAACGCCTTCCAGTGCGGCTACTGCGCACCCGGCATCACTGTTGCGCTGACCGCTCTGCTGCTGGAGAATCCGGCTCCCGACGAGTCTCAGATCCGCACTGCGCTCGAAGGCAATATCTGCCGCTGTACCGGCTATCATTCCATCATCCGCGGTGCTCTCGCGGCGGTCGAGGCGCTCGCTTGCGGGGTACGGACATGACGGTCATCATTCGAAACGGTGCAGCCAGGCATGCAGGCGTCAAGGCGTTCCTGGCCAAACCCAGAATGCGGCACCTGATCGGCGGCGGCTGGTGCGACGCCAGCGATGGCGCAACCTTGCCCGCGACCGATCCTGCGAATGGCGACACGCTCGCGCTGCTGGCGCAAGGCACAGCCGATGACGCCGGGCGCGCCGTTGCTACGGCGCGTGCTGCTTTCGAAGGCGAGAGCTGGCGCGACATGACACCGTCGGCACGCGGCAAGCTGCTGTGGCGCATCGCCGACCTGATTGAACGCCATGCCGATGAGCTTGCAGAACTCGAGACGCTTGACCAAGGAAAGTCGCTGAAGACCTCACGCTTCGCCGAGATTCCCGCCTCGGCCGAGCAGTTCCGCTATTTTGCCGGTTTTGCCACGAAAATCCTCGGCACGACCATCCCCACCTCCATCAGCTACCAACCGGTGGGCAGCAAGATTTTCGCCTACACGGTGCGAGAGCCGATCGGTGTCGTGGCAGCCATAACGCCATGGAATTCGCCGCTGCTTATGGCCTCGATGAAGCTCGCCCCGGCGCTTGCCGCCGGCTGTACGATCGTGCTCAAGCCAGCTGAGGAAACGTCGCTCACCGCGCTCAGGCTCGGCGAACTGATGATCGAAGCCGGCTTGCCGGACGGCGTCGTCAATATCGTGACCGGTCTCGGTGAAACCGTGGGCGCAGCATTGGCTGCAGATCCCGATGTCGATAAGGTCGCCTTCACCGGCTCGACGGAAGTCGGAAAGATGATCGTCTCCGCAGCGCGCGGCAATCTGAAGAAGCTGACGCTCGAGCTGGGTGGCAAGTCGCCGGCCATCATCATGCCCGATGCAGACATGGGGCTCGCAATCCCCGGAGTGGCTCGGGGGATCTTCGCCAATGCCGGCCAGGTCTGCGTCGCCGGCTCGCGTGTCTATGCGCATCGCTCGATCTACGACCGTCTGGTGGAGGGGCTGGCGGAAGAGGCGCGAAAGCTGCGTCTCGGACACGGGCTTGACCCGGATACCGACCTTGGTCCGCTGGTCAACGGAACCCAGGCTGCGCGCGTCGCCTTCTACGTCGGCGATGGTGCCTCCAGCGGCGCCGAGATCATCGCCGGCGGCCGGCGCTTCGACAACTTCTTCGAGCCGACCGTGGTTACCGGCGTTCGCTCGGACATGCGCATGATGCGCGAGGAAATCTTCGGCCCGGTCGTTGCCGTGACACCGTTCGATGACGTCGCGGAGGCGTTAAGCCATGCGAACGACTCGCCCTACGGCCTCGCCGCAAGCGTCTGGACCCGCGACCTTTCCGCTGCGCATCGCCTTGCCGCACTTATCCGGTCGGGCACCGTCTGGATCAATTGCCATTCCTACTTCTCGCCGGAATTGCCGAAGGGCGGCCACAAGCAATCCGGTTGGGGCTATGAGAACGGCGCACCGGGCCTGGAGAACTATCTCGAGACGAAAACGGTCTGCGCGGTGATTTAGCCGCGCCTTTCCCGCGATATTCGTGGATCGGCGGCTGACAGCCCTTCCATCGGCGGACAAGGATTGATCGAAAATTGCTCGGATCCTCCTGAGGACCAGTTCCTTGGCGGCGCTGGTCCACATCGACGTTGCGCTTGACTCGTCCATATTATCCATAATAAATCATACATATTGCCATGAAAAAAGACGGCAGGTCTGGGAGGACCAATGAAAATCACGGCCATCAAGGCTCGCGTCTGCAATGCGGAAATGCGCAACTGGGTCTTCGTTCGGGTCGAAACCGACGAGCCCGGGCTGTTTGGCTGGGGTGAGGCAACGCTGGAATGGAAGACCCGAGCCGTCGTTGGGGCGCTTCAAGACCTTGAGGCCCTGCTCATCGGGCAAGATCCGCGCAACGTGGAGCAGTGCTATCAGATACTTACGCGGCACGGATTTTGGCGTCTCGGCGTCGAGGGAATGTCTGCCGTCAGCGGCATCGAGATCGCGCTCTGGGACATCCTGGGCAAATCATTGGGCGTCCCCGTCTGGCGCCTTCTGGGTGGCCAGGTTCGCGACTATCTGCGCACCTATACGCATCTCGGCCTCGGGGACATGAAGGCGGTCTATGAGACCGGATCCGCGGTCGCGATCGTGGAACGCGGACGCATCGTGACGCAGGCAGGCTACGACGCTGTCAAGGTCGTCTGCATTCCCTACACCCACTACCTATCGCCTGCGAAAGCCGTTGATTCTGTCGCCAACATGGTTGGCTCACTTCGCGAGGCCATAGGTCCGGACATCGACATCATGGTCGATTTCCATGGACGCCCTGCATCCGTTAACGCTGCGATGGATTACCTCAGAGCAATCGAGCCGGCCCGCATCATGTTCGCGGAAGAACCCGTGCCGCCCGAAGATGTTGCCGGACTGGCGCATATCACGGCGCGATCGGCCGTGCCGATCGCTTCCGGCGAGCGGCTGATCGGACGTCGCGAATTCACGCACTCGATCGCAGCCCGTGCCTTCAACATTGCCCAGCCTGATATCTGCCACACTGGCGGTCTGCTGGAGACAAAGAAGATCGCGGCCATGGCGGAAACGGCAGGCATCGGCCTTGCGCCGCACAACCCGCTCGGTCCGATCGCTGGCGTCGCTGCTCTTCACTTCGGCATATCGACGCCAAACGTCGTCATTCAGGAGGAGATGTCCGGTGCCGTCGCCTGGTACGACGAGGTCGTTACCTGGCCAATTCGGCGTAAACCAGGCCGCTGGGACCTGCCCGAACTGCCGGGCCTTGGCGTCACCGTCAATGAGGACGTCATCGCGCGTCACCCCTTTAAGCAGGAAGTGCTGCATGCCCGCAATGCCGTCATGCCGGACGGCACCGTGGTTGACTGGTGAATGCAATGGCAAGCCGGCTGCAAGGAAAGATCGCAATCATCACGGGCGCCGGCCAAGGCATCGGTGCCGCCACCGCCCGCGCCTTTGCAACACATAGGGCAAAGACCGTCATTGCTGAACTGAATGCGGCAAGCGGGAAAGCGGTCGCCGACGAATTGCGTGCCCAGGGCGCGGACGCCCTGTTCATCGAGACGGACGTCACCGACGCATCCGCAGTCGCGGACATGATCGCGCGGACGATCACGGCCTATGGCGGCGTCGACATTCTGGTCAACAATGCCGGTGCCAACGTCTTCTACGAACCACTGATGATGCCGGATGAGGAATGGGAGCGCTGCCTCAAGCTCGACCTCCAGGCCGCGTGGTTCTGCGCCAAGGCGGTTTTGCCGACGATGCTGGCGAAGGGCTCGGGGTCCATCGTCAACATAGCGAGCTGTCACGCCTTCCAGATCATTCCCCATACGTTTCCGTATCCGGTCGCCAAGCATGCACTTTTGGGCCTGACCCGTTCGCTGGCCATCGAATATGCCGCACGCGGTATCCGGGTGAACGCGATCGCCCCCGGCTACATCGAGACGCCGATCGCGGAAGCCTACTGGAACACATTCCCGAACCCCGCCGAGGAGAAGCGGCGAGCCTACGACCTCCATCCGCCCAAGCGTATTGGCCGGCCGGACGAGGTTGCAATGACGGCGGTTTTCCTCGCTTCGGACGAAGCGCCGTTCATAAATGCCGAGACGATCACCATCGATGGTGGGCGCTCGGTTCTCTACCACGACTAGCAACCAATAGAGCTCTCAGGGAGGATATTCATGAAAACCACAACAAAGGCTTTGGCGACATTTGCGGTATTGGCTGCCGGACTGATGAGTGGCACAGCAAGCGCAGACGACATCAAGATTGGCTACATCAACAAGATGGGAGACCACCCATGGTTCGTCGCCGAAGTCGGCGGCGCCAAGAAAGCGGCTGAGGCGGCAGGGGCCGCGTTCGTGTCGCAGGACGTTCAGTTCGACGCCAATTTGACGATCACGACCTTCGATACGATGGTCGGCGATGGCGTGAAAGGCATCGCCATCGTTGTCCCCGACAAGGCGCTGGGACCGGTCATCGCGGAGAAAGCAAAGGCCGCAAAAATTCCCTTGGTGGCGGTGGACGACGATATCTACTACCAGGATGGCACCCAGGTCCCCTATGTCGGCATGAATGCTTACAATATCGGTGCGCGGGTGGGCGAAGAGCTTGCCAAGCTCTACAAGGCTGAAGGCTGGGCGGGCAAAGAGGTGCGCATCGCCTCGATCGAGGACCGCAAGGCCGATACCTGCATGCAGCGCAACAAGGGCGCGGAAGAAGCGTTCCTGAAGGCGGTGCCCGATTTCAAGCCGGGCAGCATCGTTCGCGTCCCCTACGACAATACGATGGTCAACGCCATCGATGTGATGACCACCACATTGACGGCCAATCCCAGCGTCACGAACTGGATATTCTATTCATGCAACGATGACGGCGTGCTGGGTGGTGCGCGAGCACTGGAGAATGCCGGCTATTCCGCAGACCAGGGCATGGGGATCGGCATCGACGGGAGCCGCGCCTGCGATGCCTTCGGATCCGGAAAGCCCTCGGCGTTCCGTGGTACGATGTGGCTCAATTCGGAAAATCATGGCGCGCTGGCGGTGAAGATTCTCTTGGCCTCCATCAAGGACGGAACGAAGCTTCCCGTTCAATCCTTCACTGACCCGGAATACATCACCGCCGACAATTTTGCGTCGGACTACAAAGCCAAGCTCTGCCACTGAACCAGATATTCGTCATGCGCCGCAGTGCGCATGACGCTCTTTGGGCCGGCAGTTCGTCGGCGGGCACACGGGATCGATCCTCGGGAGTGAGCTTTTGATGCAATCGGATTTCTTCTCGCTCGACAGGATATCGAAGCGCTTCGGCGTCGTGCAGGCGCTCGACAATGTCTCGATTGCCTTTCGGCCAGGAGAGGTGCTTGCCCTGGTTGGCGAGAATGGCGCCGGCAAGTCGACAATGATGCGAATTCTCGAGGGCGTGTTCGCACCGGACACCGGCACCGTGCTGCATGGCTCCACGCCGATCGTTTTCAGCGAACCGCGCGACAGCCACAGAGCCGGAATACGCGTCATCCATCAGGAGCCGGAGATCGTTCCGAACCTGACCGTGGCCGAGAACATTTTCGTCGGCGAACTGCCGCGGCTGGCAGGCGTCCTGCTCGACTGGCACAGGCTCGAGGACCAGACCGATAAGGTGCTTGCGACCTTCGGCATGCAGCAGGATATGCTGCCGCGTCAACTCTGCAGCACACTCGGTCCGGCACAGCGCCAGATGATCGAAATCATGCGCGCCATACGTGCCGGCGGCCGGCTGATCGCATTCGATGAGCCGACCTCGTCACTGACCGACGACGAAGCGCGCCGTCTGTTTTCAGTAATTCGCCGGCTGCGCGGCGAGGGCACTTCGATCGTCTACATCTCTCACAGGCTGAACGAGGTCATCGACCTTGCGGATCGCATTGTCGTGTTGCGGGACGGCCGGCTGGTCGATGATTCCCCCGCTGCCGGTGCCAGCGAGCAGACCATAGCCAAGCTCATGGTGGGCCGCGACATCGCCGATCTGTTTACGCGCGAGACGTGGCAATCGGGGCAACCGTTGCTGGAGGTGACGGGCCTGACCACCGACCACGTCACCGATGTGAGCCTCAAGGTCCGCCGTGGCGAGGTGCTCGGCATTGCCGGCCTTATGGGTGCGGGTCGATCCGAACTGGCAAAGGCGATTGTCGGCTATGATAGGCGCGTCGACGGAACCATAACGATGAATGGTGTGCCCGTTGGCCCCAACAGTCCGCATGCAGCGATCGTGGCGGGCATCGGCTTTGCCCCGGAAGACCGCAAGCACGAGGCGCTGCTGTTGTTCCGAAGCATTCTTGATAACGCCTCGCTTTGCGTGCCCGACAGAACGTCGACCTTCGGCTTCTTCAACCGGCGCAAGGCACTGGAGATCGTCTCACCGCTTGCAGCAAAGATGTCGATCAAGACGCCCAACCTCGACGAACAGGTTTCGAAATTATCCGGTGGCAACCAACAGAAGGTCGTTCTCGCGCGCTGGCTTGCGCGGCAGCCGATGCTTCTCATCCTCGACGAGCCGACCCGCGGCATCGACATCGGCGCCAAGGCGGAAATCTATCGCCTGATCGACGAGCTCGCCGCCAGCGGCATCGGCATAATCCTGATTTCCTCGGAAATGCCGGAACTGATCGGGCTGGCCGACAGGGTGCTTGTTATGGCTGGAGGCCGGATCACGGCCGAACTTTCCCGCCCTGACATCGACGAGGCCACGATCCTGAGACATGCCATGCCTCAATCTGCAGCATCGCTTGGAGGACAAATTCAGTGAACAGCCTTGAGCTCAGGACAGCAACAACGCAAACCGGCAAAAGGCGCGCTTCCTTGCGCATCGCAGAGCGCATCGGCATTCACAACATAAGCCTTCTTATTGCTCTCGCCATTCTCGTGCTCATTTTCGGCACCCTGAGAGGCGACGTGTTCTTCTCCAGCCGAAACCTGCTGAACATCGGTCTAGGCATTACCATCCTGGGCGTTCTGGCGATGAGCCAGACCGTGGTTATTGTCGCCGGAGGGCTCGATATTGCCGTCGGCGCAATTGTCGGTCTGACCACAGTATCGACGGCAATGGCCATCCAGGCCACCGGATCACCCGCCGCTGGCATTCTTGCCGGCCTGGTCCTGGGCGGTCTTGCCGGCCTCGTGAACGGCATCATCATCACCTATGGACGGGTCAACGCTGTCATCGCGACTCTCGGTACGATGGCGATCTTCCGCGGCATCGCGTTCATCATGTCCGATGGGCAATCGATCGCGATTTTCAGCGACACTTTCCGCTTCATCGGGATCGGACGAATCCTCGGCCTGCCTCTGCTGATCTGGATTCTCTTGCTGACCGCGATCGTGTTCCATCTCTTCCTTGCCCGCTCGATCGTTGGCCGCAACATCTATGCCCTGGGCGGCAATCCCGTTGTCGCACGCTTCTCCGGCATCAACATCAACCGCTACCGCGTCGGCATCTACATCATGAGTGGAGTGGCGGCCGGATTGGCCGGGATTCTGTTGGCTGCCCGTACCGGCTCCGGGCAGCCCGTATCCGGATCCCAAGGCCTGGAACTCGAGGCCATCACAGCGGCCGTTCTTGGTGGCTGCGCCTTGCAGGGCGGCAAAGGCACGATCGTCGGCGCACTGCTGGGCGTCGCCATCATTGGCGTCCTCAACAACGGAATGATACTGACGTCCGTGCCAACCTTCTATCAGTTGCTTGCCAAGGGCTCGCTGCTGATACTTGCTGTGGTAATTGCCGAGTACCACTTGAACAGGACATGACGATGGACGCGGCGATCGCTTCGACTGGCCAAGGCAAGCAGGACATTCCTGCCGCAGATGGCACCACGTCATCGCTCAAGGATCGCATCGCACGCGATCTCGGACAGCGCATCCTCGCCGGCTCCTACGCCCAGCACTCCGTCCTGCCGACGGAAGCCGAGCTTTGCGTTATCTACGGGGCGAGCCGCACCGCGCTTCGCGATGCTCTTCTGACGCTTTCGGCGAAAGGATTGATCGAGGCGCGCAAGCGGGCCGGGACGCGTGTGCGCGTGTCGAGCGAATGGAACAGGCTGGATGCACAGGTTCTGGAATGGATGCGCGATATCGAGCCCGATCTCGATTTCGTCCGCGGATTGATCGAGGCGCGGCTGGTCATTGAACCCGCTGCCGCCCAACTTGCGGCCAAGATGGCGACGTCAGGCGATCTCGCAGTCATCGAAGCGGCCTATGAAGCCATGCGCATTGCTCCGCAGGACGATCTCGCTGCGTGTCTCGATGCCGACGTCAAGTTTCATACCGCCATCCTTTGTGCCAGCCGCAACCCGGTGTTCGCCAATCTCGGCAATATGCTTGCGGCCGCCCTCAGCTTCTCCTTCCGCTTGACCACATCGGCCACCGCTAATTACCAGCAGACGCTGAGCGCGCATGGCGACGTGCTGGAGGCAATCAGGATGCGGAGGGCCGACGATGCACACGATCAGATGAAAGCGCTCATCGGGATCGCGTCGAACGACCTTCTTGCAGTGGCTCGCAAAGGCCGCCATCAACAGCCGATCGCCGCTGCCAAGGCCGATACCGTCTGAAGCGGATGGTCGGGACGATCAAGATCAGAAGCGGAGACCTGTCTGCTGAAATCGTCCCATCGCTTGGGGCAGGTCTTGCGAGGTTCGACTATGGGCGCGTGCCGCTCTTCAGGCCTTGGCCAAACGGCGGGAGCAGCAAACCGCTCGACCTTGCCTGCAACCTGCTTTTGCCATGGTCAAATCGCATCTCGGGCGGCGGGTTCACATTCGACTCCAAATTCCTCGAACTGCCTGCCAATGTTGCAGGCGAGCCCTTTCCCATTCACGGCAATGGATTTTCGAGCGAGTGGGACGTCGACAGCGTAACGCAGGACAACGCAAAGCTGTCGCTCATCAGCAACGGGCCCGGCCCATACCGATATCGCGCCGACGTGAGCTACGCGCTGGCCGGACAGGGGCTCGAGCTGAAACTTCGCATCGTCAATCGGGCCTCGATCAGATTGCCGTTCGGGCTTGGCATCCATCCATGGTTCCCGAGAACGGCACGAACCGCGCTTCATGCGCCGGCCTCGCAGGTTTGTCTCGAACTGCCCAACCACCTCCCTGAACGGTTTGTGGATGTCAAAACCCATCCCGATTGGAATTTCGGCGCCCCAGTCGTATTGCCGAGTGGATGGATAAACAATCTGTTTGCCGGTTGGAACGGCGTCGCTACCATATCGTGGCCGGAGCACAGTTGCAGCCTGCGGATTGAAGCTTCATCGCCCTTGAATTTCTACCTGGTCTATTCGCCATCGGACGAGAGCGACTTCTTCTGTTTTGAACCGGTCAGTCATGCTGTCGATGCTCACAATCGTGGTTCGATCGACAAATGGAATGGACTGTCGGTGCTTGGGCCCGGCGAGAGCCTGGCAGCCCGTTGCAGCTTTGCCGTCAGTTAGGCGGACCTCTGCGGCGCCCTCGAATTGGCGGATGTCGGCCAGCATGTCCGGTGAGAACGAAGCCGGCTTTTCGTCCAAACGGAGCTTGGGAAGAGGGAACTCCGGCGACCGCGAACCCGTGAGCCAGTTCGACGTTTGCCGGACGTCGCTGCGCAGCTCGACTGCTTGACGGCCCACCAAATGTGCCTGGCAGGATGGATCAATGACGGATGTTGAACCAAAAGAATTCGTGCTCGCAGGCATCGTCATGAAGCGACTGGTTTCCGGCGAACAGACGGGAGGCTTGTTTAGTCTCTTCGAAAACAGAAGCGACGGGCACACGAAAACGCCAATCCATGTTCATGCGAATGACGACGAGACGGTCTACGTCATCGAAGGGCACTTGACCGCAATTGTGGACGGTGTGGTCCGAACGCTCTCGCCCGGCGAGAGCATGTTTTTGAAGCGGGGCATCCCGCACCAGCTTATGAATCCCGGCAATCAGCTCGTTCGCTATATCCTGATAGACACGCCAAGTGTGTTCGAGCAGTTTCTCGCCGAAGGTGGCCATGAACGCAGCAAGGGAGAGGTGGTCGGGCCGCCGACGCCTGCCGATATCGAGCGGCTCAAAGTAGCCGCGCCGAAGTTTGGGATTACGCTTCTGCAAGACTGGCCGGCAAGAGAGTAGATGGCTTCGTGATGGCGGCTTGGATCGCCGCTAAAGCCGGCCCTTGCCCGAGGAACCGGTATTGGCTAGCCGCCGGCAATCCAATCCGAGAGGCTGCGGGCAAAACTTCGCGGCACGATGAGTTCGCACGCGGTCTCGCCGGTGCGCAGGAAGAGCACGGGCACGTGATGGAAGGATGTTTGCACGGCGCGGCCCGGAGCGGCGGTCGGCGCGTGCCAGTCGACGGCAATGCAGCCGGACAGAAGCCTTGCGATACCAGGGCCGGCCATTTTCAAACGAACACGACCTTCCCCGAGGGGCACGGAACAGCCGAGATCGGGGTCGACGACAAGGGCTGGCGCTTCTGTGCCTTCGTCGAGAGCCAGCCAAAGGCGGCGAGGTGCAACGCGGATGGTTAAAAGGCCCTTGTGGCGAACGGTCTCTCCGACCGAAGCGGGAAGTTTCGTGTTGAGCGACGCCGAGACGCTCTTTTCGAATTGTCCCAGTGTCGCGTCCCAGCCCTCGATCTGGATAAGCGGACAATCCGCCACGGACAGGCTGAAATCCCGAGAAGAGGTCAAGCTAGCCATGCAGCCGTTCTCCCTGCGGATCGATGAATACCGGCGAGACAACGCGGGCGCGAACCGTTTCGACCTTCATCGGATAGACCGCCACGACCTCGCTTCCTTCTGCCGCGACGTCACCGGCAAGCAGGGCCAACCCGACATAATGGCCGCGTTCGGGGCTGAAAGTGACGGAGGTGACACGACCGCGCCCATGGCCATAGGGTTTCTCATCCGGCAGGAACAGGATGGCGCCGCCGCGCAGGCGTTTTCCGTCCTCGATGCATTCCAGTCCGACCAGACGCTGCCGGTTGGGCGCCCGGAGGGCAGGGCGCCGTCGCAGGACGTCGCCGACGAAGCCGCTGCGTTTGCCGGCCATGCGACCGAGGCCGAGGTCGTCGAGCGTCGTGCGTCCATCGATCTCAGGTCCGGCGACATGGCCCTTTTCGACGCGCAGCGCGCCGAGGGCCTCGACGCCGTAAGGCCTCAGGTCGAGCAGTCTGCCGGCTTCGAGCAGACGGCTCCAGAGCTGTTCACCGGCAGTGGCGCCGACATAGATTTCGTAAGCGCGCTCGCCGGAATAACTGAGACGCAAGATGCGGAGCCCACGGCCCTCCCACTCGCTTTCGAGTAGTCCCATGTGCGGAAGTGCCTCATCGGAAACGTCAAGGGCAGGAAAAGCAGCACCGAGGATTGCGCGGCTGTTAGGCCCGGCAACCGACATTGCCGCCCATTCATCGCTGACCGAGGTGACGGCCACACGCAAATCCGGCCAAGCCGTGTCGAGCAGGAATTCGAGACGCGACAGCACATCGGCGGCCTTGGCGGTCGAGGTCGTCATGAAGAACCGGTTTTCCGCCAGCCGCGTCGTGGTGCCGTCGTCGAAGACGATACCGTCGTCGCGCAGCATGATGCCGTAGCGGGCGCGGCCTACCGCCAGTTTGGCAAAGCCGTTGGCGTAGACGCGGTCGTGGAAGATTGCCGCATCCGGGCCCTGGACGTCGATCTTGCCGAGCGTGGAGATGTCCATCAGCCCCGCGGCCTGGCGCACATTCCGCATTTCAGCGACATACGCGTCGTTCACGTCACGTCCCGACTGCCGGTAGAAATAGGGCCGCATCCAGAGCCCGACCTCGAGCATCTCGGCGCCGTTTGCCATGTGCCAGTCGTGCATCGGCGTGCGGCGGATCGGCTTGAAATGATGGCCGATGGCACGTCCAGCAAGCGCGCCGATCGCCACGGGCGTATAGGGCGGCCGAAAGGTCGTGGCGCCGGTCTCGGGGATTGTTGCCTTGCGCAGGGCGGCCATCGCGGCAAGTGCGGCAAAATTGCTGGTCTTGCCCTGGTCGGTGCCCATGCCGAGCGTGGTGTAGCGCTTCAGGTGCTCGACCGATTCATAGCCCTCACGATGGGCGAGCTCGATATCCCCGGTCGTCACGTCCATCTGGAAATCGACGAAGGCCTTTCGTCCAACGGAAGGGATCTCGCGAAGTGAACTCGTGGCGGTCTCGTCGAGATCGAGTTTCGACGGAGCGGGCACCGGCGCCGACTTGCCGCAGGAGGCTGCGGCCTCGCTACCGGCGCGATGACCATCGTCGATGGCATCGGCCGTCGCATAGGTTCCCATCATCGCGCCGGCGCCGAACCGGCCGGCCGGAAACGAACCCGGCACGAAGCCGTCGATGTCGTCGCGGTAGGTGGGCTTGCTCCCCAGGTGCGAGGTGAGATGCACAGTTGGCGACCAGCCGCCGGAGATGCAGACCAGGTCACAGGCGGCCGAGGACTGGCCGTCCGGCCCGTTGAGCGTTACACGTCTGACAGCATGGCCGCCGTTAAGGTCGACGATGCGCGTTGCGGCCCGTACCACCACGCCGAGCCGTGCGGCTTCCGCGGCAAGTGCTGCGGGCGGGACGGCGCGCAGATCGGCAACCGTCACCTCCGCGCCGGCTGCGGCATAGTCGAAGGCGGTGCGCCAGGCACCGTCATTGGTGGTGGCGACAATGATTTTCTTGCCCGGCAGGACGGCGAAACGGTTGAGATAGGTCCGGGCGGCCGAGGCAAGCATCACGCCGGGCCGGTCATTATTCGAGAACACGATCGGCCGCTCGATGGCGCCGGTGGCGAAAACAATCGAGCGGGCGCGCAGCATAGTGACCGTTTGGCGGGCCTCGCCATTCGGCTTCGGATCGGTTGGATCGCGCTGTTTGACCAGTCCAAGGACATTGCCGTCATAGCTGCCGAAAGCGGTCGTCCGCTTCATCAGCGCGACGGTTTCGAAGCCCTCCAACTCGGCCTCGGCCTGCCTCAACCATCCAGCCGCTGCGCTGTCGGACGGTTCCGCCAGAAGCTGGCCGCCAAGCAGGAAATCCTGCTCGATCAGCGCAACCCGCGCCCCGACCGCGGCCGCTGCCCGCGCCGCCGACAATCCCGCCGGGCCGCCGCCGACAATGGCGACATCGGCGAAGGCATGACGAACCTCATAGCGGTCGGGATCCGAGCCGGTGCCGGCTCTACCCAGGCCGGCCGCCTTGCGGATGAAATGTTCGTAGAACATCCAGGCGCGGCGCGTCGGGCCCATGAAGGTCTTGTAGTAGAAGCCGGCGGACAGAAACGGTGCCAACAGCCCGTTGACGCTTTGCACGTCGAAGGCAAGCGATGGCCAGCGGTTCTGACTCTCCACGACCATGCCGTGGGCGAGTTCCAGTGTCGCCGCCGGCAGGTTCGGCTCGCGCCTGCCGGCGCTCCCGAGCGTAACCAGCGCATTCGGCTCTTCGGGCCCGGCGGAAAAAATGCCGCGCGGGCGATGATATTTGAAGCTGCGCCCGACCAGGGTAACGCCGTTGGCGAGCAGCGCCGAGGCAAGCGTGTCGCCGCGATACCCAATCAGCTTGCGGCCGTCGAAGGTGAAATTGACCGGCACCTCGCGACGGATACGGCCACCCACTCGCAGGCGTTTGCGGTTCGAACTCATGCCGGTTGTTTCCTGACAGTCGATTTCCTGGCGAAGTCGACGGCTGCGATCGCGTGGTTGCGTGTGTCGCGTTCGACCACCATCCATTGGCGGCAGCCGGTCACGTGCTGCCAGAATTCGCGGTGCTGGCCGGCCGGGTTTGTCCTGATATAGACGTAACGATACCAGGCCTCTGGATCGGGATCGTCATGGGCCGGACGCGTGACCGAGGCATCGCCGCCGTAGCGGAACTCGTCATGATCGCGCGGGCCGCAGCAGGGGCATTCGATGCGCAGCATTTTGTCCCGCCTCCTATTGCAGCCAGGCGGAAGGGCCGACACCGGCCTCATCGAGCGTGTGGCCGGTGCGGAAACGATCGAGCCCGTAGGCCGCGATCAAGGGATGCGGCTTGCCGGTGGCGATCGTGTGGGCGAAGCACCAGCCGGAAGCCGGCGTCGCCTTGAAGCCCCCATAGCACCAGCCGCCATTGAGATAGAGGCCGTCGATCGGCGTCGGGCAGATGATCGGGCTGGCATCGGGAGTCATGTCCATGACGCCGCCCCAGTGGCGCAGCAGGCGGACGCGCGAAATGCACGGCATCAATGCAATCGCCGCCTCCGCCACCTCGCGAACGACGCCGAGATTGCCGCGCTGGGCGTATGAATTGTAGCCGTCGAGATTGCCGCCGAAGACCAACCCGCCCTTGTCGGACTGGCTGACGTAGAAATGGTCGGCGCCATAGGCGACGACGTGATCTACCAGCGGCTTCAGCGGCTCGGTGACGAAAGCTTGCAGGACGTGGCTTTCGATCGGCAGTTCAAGGCCGGCCTTGGCACCGAGCACGGATGTATGACCGGCAACAGCGAGGCCGACCTTGCCGGCGCCGATCCGGCCTTTCGTCGTTTCGACGCCGACGATACTGTCGCGGTCGCGGAGGAAGCCGGTCACTTCGCAGTTCTGGATGATGTCGACGCCATGGCCGTCGACGGCGCGCGCATAGCCCCAGGCGACGGCGTCGTGGCGCGCCGTGCCCGCCCGGCCCTGGAAGATAGCGCCATGGATCGGAAAGCGGGCGGTGTCGGAAAAATCGAGATAGGGCACGAGACGGCGCACCTCGTCGCGGTCGAGGATATCGGCATCGATGCCGTTCAGCCGCATGACATTGGCGCGGTGGCTGAAGCCGTCGAGCTGATCGGCCGAATGCGCCGTGACGAGCTGGCCGCGCTGCGAGAACATGACGTTGAAATTCAGCGCCCGCGACATGCCCTCCCAAAGCTTCATCGAGAATTCGTAGAACTGGGTGTTGCCATCGAGCAGGTAGTTGGAGCGGATGACGGTAGTGTTGCGGCCGACATTGCCGCCGCCGACATAGCCCTTTTCGAGCACGGCGACGTTGCGGATGCCGTGGTTCTCGGCAAGGTAGAAGGCGGTAGCGAGGCCGTGTCCACCGCCGCCGATGACGATCACATCATAGGACGGTTTTGGCTCCGCCGCACGCCAGGCGCGCTGCCAATTCTTCTGGCCGGACAGCGCGTTGCGGAAAATCGAGAGTGCCGAGTAGCGCGCCATGCGTGCGGGCCTATCGAACGATCGGGCCGGCCGGCGTGCGGGTGAGCACTTCAGCGCCCGCATCGGTCAACAGCACCGTGTTGGAAACGAAGTCATCGCCGCGACCGGTTCCCATCAGCCACGACAGGATGTGGAAGCTCATCCCGGTCTCGATCTCGAGGTCGGAATCGTGCCTCAAGCCCGTCACCGAATTGCCGCCGGTCCATGATGGTGGCTGGCCGGCACCGACAAGGTAGCCGCAGTGATGGCGGCGATAGTGGGAAAGGCCGGCCTCGTCGGCGACGGCCTGCCAGGCGGCGTAGACATCGCGCGCCTTGGCGCCCGGCCGCAACGCCTCGACGACAGCGTTGAACGCCTTGGCGGTCACTTCCGCCATTGCGGCGTCTTCGTCGCTGATGTGGCCGATACGAACGAGCCGGCCGAGCGGGGCGTGGTAGCGCGAGATGCAGCCGGACAATTCGACAAAGACCGGCTCGCCCTTGCGGTAGATCCCGTCGCCCCAGGTCGTGTGTTCTTCACCCAGGCGCGCGGCCGGGCGGATGAACGGTCCGAAGCCCGGCGCATGACCGCCGGCGCGGATCATTGCCGCAACACATTGGGCGGCGACCTCCTGTTCGGAAGCGCCATCCGAGATCGCGGCGATCGCGGCACCGGCACCGGCGTCCGTCACCTTGGCGGCCCGCCGCATCAGCACTTGTTCGTCGGCGCTCTTCACCCGCCGCATCTTGTCGATCAGACCGGAGACATCGCTCCACTTGGCATCGGCTTGCATCTGGAGTGCCACGGCAAGTCCATGGCTAAGGCCGGCCGTCCAGTATTCGAGACCGATCCGCTTGCCGGACAGGCCGAGCTCCGCAAGCACCCGCGCGGCAAGGTCGGCCGCCGTTTCGCTGTCGGAGTGACCACGGAATTCCGCTGCTTTCACCTGCTTCTCGATCGTCACCATTTCCATCGAGCGGGTGACCAGGACGGGTCTTTCCTGGAGCGGAACGATCAGCAGGTGAGGGGCAAAATACCCCCAGTGATCGAGCCCGGTGAGATAGAAGACGTTCTCCGGCGAGGCGAAGACCGCCGCGTCGAGCTCGCGCTCAACCAGTGCAGCACGGACCTTGGCCAGGCGGCCAGCGATTTCGGCTTCGGAAAACGGATTGCGGTCCATCGGGCGTCCTCGTGCTTGTTGCCGGCTTGGTGGCGGGCATGGTCTTTTCGGCAGCCGGTTTCCCGGCCGCCATGTCAGTCGATGACGACGAGTTCGCGCGCCACGTCGCAGAGGCGTTCGCCGCCGCGATCCGTGACGACGAAGGATTCCGAGATGGCGATGCCGAAATCGTCGAGCCAAACGCCGGCCATGAAATGGAAGCACATCCCGGGCTGCATCTCGGTAGTATCGCCGGGACGAAGGCTTGCGGTGCGTTCACCCCAATCGGGCGGATAGGCGAGCCCGACCGGATAGCCGACGCGGCTTTCCTTCTTCAGCCCGTTCTTCCTCAACACTGCCTGCCAGGCGGCTTCCACCTGTTCGGCGGTGTTGCCGGGGCGCGCCTTCTCGAGGCCAGCGTCGACGCCCTCGACGATCGCCTTGGCCATGTCGAGGATGGCTTGCGACGGCTTGCCGAAATGTACCGTCCGGGTCAGCGCCGCATGATAGCGGCGGCGCACGCCGGCGATCTCCAGAATGGCGAGGCCGCTGTCCGGCAGCGGCGCGTCGGACCACGTCAGATGCGGCGTGCTGGTGCCCTCGCCAACGGGCATCAGCGGACAGATCGCGGCATAGTCGCCGCCCGCTCCGGGCACGCCCATGATCTGTGCGTGATAGATTTCGGCAATGACATGGTTCTGCGGCACGCCAGGCCGCATTTTCCCGATGGCGCGGTTCATGGCATGCGTGCAGATCGCACCCGCCTCGCGGATCAGCACCAGCTCGGCCTCGGATTTGACCAGCCGCGCCCAGTTGACGAGATCGTGGTTGTTGGCGAAGTGCGCGTCGGGCAGCCCTTGGATCAGATGGGCGTGGCAGCGCGCCGTATAATAATGCGCGTCCATCTCGACGCCGATGCGGGCTTTTCCCCAACCACGCGACCGGATCAGTTGGGCGAGTTCGTCATAAGGGTGTTCGACGGGCTGTTGCACCAACCGTTCCGAGAACGGCACGATGTTTGTCTCGGGCAGGCCGGTGGTCAGGCGTGCGCTCTTGGCATCCTGCGCCCTGCCGAACCAGATCGGCCGGTCTTCCTCCAGATGGACGAGCACGCACTGCGGAACGTAGAACGACCATCCATCATAGCCGGTCAGCCAGCACATGTTGGCGGGATCCTGACAGACGATGAGATCGAAGCCGGCTTGTTGCATGCGTGTCTTCACGCCGGCGAGGCGCTGCCGATACTCCGCTTGCGTGAATGTCCCGAAGCCGTTCGCGGTCGCCACCGAAATCCTGCCTTCCAGGTACGCCGTTTGCCTTTTGTAAATGGCAACTAGGCCAAATTGTGCACAACTCGACGTCAATTTGCTGGCTAACTGCGAATTATCGCCGAATTTCCATGGTTTCTATATCTCTGCTTGCGAAATGTCTAGGGCAGTTGTATACGTCTGATCTAGCAGGCGTCGACCTCGAAGAAGGCCGCGCCCTGGGAACCATCCACAGTTGTCCAATGGGAGAAAAGCATGCTCAAATCATCGATATCGCGCCGCATGGTCGTGAAGGCGGCTGCCTGCATCGCGCTCGCCGCGACGTCATTGACGTCGTTGTCCGCTCACGCGGAAACCACCCTCGAACGGGCCAAGAAGGACGGCTACATCCGCGTCGGTTTCGCCAACGAGGCGCCGTTCGGTTACGCCACGCCAGACGGCAAGCTGACCGGCGAGGCCCCTGAAGTCGCCAAAGCGGTGCTCGCCAAGATGGGCATACCGCAGGTCGACGGTGTTTTGACCGAATTCGGCTCGCTCATTCCGGGTCTCAAGGCCGGCCGCTTCGACATCATCGCCGCCGGCATGTTCATCACTCCGAAGCGCTGCGCCGAGATCAACTACTCCGAGCCGTCCTACGGCATCGGCGAGGCCATGCTGGTGGCAAAAGGCAATCCGAAAGGCATCAAGGATTTTTCCAGCATCAAGGACAATCCGGATCTCAAGCTTGCCGTGATGGCCGGCGCCGTCGAAGGCGGCTTCGCCAAGGAAGCGGGCGTTGCCGGTGGGCAGATCGTCTCCTTGCCCGACCAGTCAAGCCTGGTCGCCGCCGTCCAGTCGGGCCGCGCCGATGCAGCCGCGCTGACCGCTCTTTCGATCGCCGACATGGCCAAGAAAGCCGACGGCGTCGAATCGACCAAGCCCTTCGGCGAGGTCGCCGGCAAATCGGTAAAAGGTCATGGCGGCTTCGGCTTCCGCAAGGAAGACACCGACCTGCAGGAGGCTTTCAACGCCGAGCTGAAGAAGTTCCTCGGTTCGCCGGAGCATATCGCGCTGGTCGAGCCACTCGGCTTCGGCAAGGATTATCTCCCCAACAAGACCACCGCAGAGCTCTGCGCTGGCAAATAGGTTCCCAACTGCTGGCGGCGCGAAAGCGCCGCCCTTTTTCCTTGGGGGAATCGCATGGGTATCCGTACGCTCGTTGCCATGCTGGTCATCGCGCTTGTCGTGATCGGTGCCTTGGCAACACAGGAATCATATCAAGTGTTTATGCCGGGGCTGCTGCAAGGCGCGGTCCTGACAATCGAGATCGCCGTCCTCGGCAGCCTGCTCGCAATTGTCATGGGCGTGCTTGCGGCACTTGCAAGGATGTACGGCCCGACGCCGCTCAGATGGCTGGCCACGGTTTACGTCGAGATCTTCCGCGGAACGTCGGCACTGGTGCAATTGTTCTGGCTGTTTTTCGTGCTCCCGCAATTCGGCGTCACGATCAACGCATTCGTTGTGGCGGTGCTCGCGCTCGGCCTGAATGTCGGCGCCTACGGATCGGAGTGCGTGCGCGGCGCGATCCAGTCCGTCGCCCGCGGGCAGTGGGAAGCGTGTACGGCATTGAACATGAGCCGCCCACAGATGCTGCGCCGGATCATCCTGCCGCAGGCCTTTGTCGCGATGATCCCACCCTGGGGCAATCTGTTCATCGAGCTTCTGAAATCGACGGCGCTGGTCTCGCTGATCACGCTTTCGGATCTCGCCTTCAAGGCGCAGCAAATGAACCAGAACACGTTCAAGACCATTCCGATCTTCACCCTCGTTCTTTTGATGTACCTGGCAATGTCGCTGGTTGTGACCATCGGCATGCGGCTTCTTGAAGGGCGGGCGTCGCTCGGACTGGCGCGGGGGAAGGCGGCATGATCTGGGATTGGGGATTTGCCCTGGAAATCCTGCCGGTGCTTGCTCGCGCCGCCGTCATTTCCATCGAAGCGACGCTGATCGGCTTTGCGCTTGCCGCCTCGCTCGGCCTGGTGCTGGCCGTTGTCCGCATTGCGGTGCCATGGACCAGCTGGACGATTTCGGTGCTGGTCGAGCTGATCCGCTCGACCCCGCTGCTCATCCAGATATTCTTTCTCTATTTCGTCTTTCCGAAATTCGGTGTCGTGCTCGACGCTTTCACCGCCGGGGTGCTGGCCATCGGCATCCACTACGCCGCCTATTGCTCCGAGGTCTATCGCGCCGGTTTCGACAACATCCATCGCGGCCAGTGGGAAGCTTCGATCGCGCTCAATCTCTCGTCCTGGACGACGTTCCGCGACATCATCATTCCGCAGGCGATCCCGCCGATCGTTCCGGCGCTCGGCAATTATCTGGTGGCCTTGTTCAAGGAAACGCCGTTGCTTTCCGCAATCGCCGTGATGGAACTGATGCAGACCGCCAAGATCATCGGCTCCGAAACGTTCCGCTACACCGAGCCGATCACGCTGGTCGGCCTGTTTTTCCTTGCCATGAGCCTGGTTTCGGCGGCGCTCATCCGCTCCCTCGAAGGGCTGCTCAACCGGAGGACCACCCGATGACTGAACAACCGATGGTCCGCTTCGACAATGTATCGAAACGCTACGGCACGTTAACCGTTCTCGACGGGCTCAATCTCGAAATAGCGCGCGGCGAAAAAGTCTCGGTCATCGGTCCGTCGGGTTCGGGCAAGACGACGGTGCTGCGCATGCTGATGACGCTGGAGACGATCAATGACGGCGTCATCTGGGTCGAAGGCGAGCCGCTGACCCATGTGGAGAGGAACGGCAAGCTTGTTCCCGCCGATCTCGCCCACATCCGCAAGATCCGCGCCAAAATCGGCATGGTGTTCCAGTCGTTCAACCTGTTTCCGCATATGACGGCGATGCAGAACTGCATCGAGGCGCCGATAACGGTGCTCGGAATGAAGCGGGCGGACGCCGAGGCACGAGCGGCCGAGCTGCTGGAGCTGGTCGGTCTGGCCCAGAAGAAGGACCACTATCCGTCACAGCTTTCTGGTGGCCAACAGCAGCGCGTCGCCATCGCCAGGGCGCTGGCAATGCGGCCCAAGATCATGCTGTTCGACGAGGTAACGTCGGCGCTCGACCCGGAGCTTGTCGGCGAAGTGCTACAGGTGATAAGGCAGATCGGGCGCGAGCATGATCTCACCATGCTGATGGTCACCCATCAGATGGGCTTCGCCAAGGAGTTTTCCGACCGCGTTTGTTTCTTCTATCAAGGCAAGATCTGCGAGCAGGGGCCGCCAAGCGAACTGTTTGGTGCTCCCAAGAACGAGCGGACACGGCAATTCCTGCACGCTGTCCTGGAGGCTGGGTGACGATCGAGACAGAGGCCAAGCCGCCTACGACGGTGACCGCCGCGCCGCCGCGCCCGCTCTCCGCGCGGGAGCGGTTCGAGCGCATCTACCGGATATTGCGCGACCGCATCTGCCTGCTCGATTATGCGCCGGGAAGCCACCTTTCCGAGGAAGAACTTGCCCAGGAATTCGAGATCAGCCGCACGCCGGTCCGGCGCGTGCTGGCGCGCCTTGAATCCGAGGGTCTGGTTCAATCCGTCCACGGCGTCGGCACGATCGTCACCGACGTCGACATCGAGGAATTGCAGCAGGTCTATCATCTGCGCCTGGAGCTGGCGCTCCTCGTCGGCAAGCTTTCGCCGATCCCGCGCACGGCGGACGACCTCGACCGGATACGGGCGCTCATCGCGCGCTGCGATTCCGATATACTCAGTCCCGACCAGCGCGCTTTCCTGCGCCTCAACATGGATTTTTTCTACGAGCTCACGGCGATGACCGGCAACCAGCCACTGCGCGAGATCAGCGAGCGCCTGTATTTTCAGGTCGCGCGCGTCGTCCTGAAGCTGATGCCGCAATTGGGCCTTGTCGAGGAATTCACCGCGTTCCGCCGCGAAATGGAAGAGGTCCTTGCCGCCGCTGAGATCGGCGACTGGGAGTCCATCGGGCACATAAGGCGGGCGCATATCTCAATGAGCTTCCGCCGCATGATGCGTCACGCAGGCGAGGCGAATCTGGATAGAGCTACATAATCAGCGCTTAAGATTGTGCCGGTGGCCTGCCGTCGAACTTGCCTAGTTGCCAGGGAAAGCATGGCCGCCCGCCCGGTGCCGACAGAATTTGCCGGCACCGGCGAGACTGCAGGCCGGCGCCGCCCTTAAAGAGGATTCTCATTCGGTATGTTGGCGGGATTCCAGACAACCTCCCATAGGTGTCCGTTCGGGTCGCGGAAGTATCCGGCATATCCGCCAAAGAACGTGTCCCGGGCAGGCTTGATGATCTCGGCTCCGGCGCGGGCGGCCTCATCCATCACTTGATCGACTTCTTCGCGGCGCACAACGTTGTGGCCGATCGTGAACGAGGTCGAGGTAATCGGCGCCTTGGGCAGGCCGGTGTCGTAGGCGAGGTCGTCCTGAGCCCAGATCGCGAGTTTCAACCCGCCGGACAGCGTGAAGAACGCGACGGCGCCATGCTCGAACTCGCGGCCGATGATCCCTTCCGTCGGCAAGCCGAGACCGTCGCGGTAGAACGCGAGAGAACTCTCGAGGTCGGCGACAGCGATGGTCAAAACCGAAATGCGCGGTTTCATGGCAGTCTCCTTCGGTTGTCGGAGACACCAGAATAAAGTCGGGCGACCAGTGAAGACTTGAACAAAACGGCCAATGAAGAGCGCGACGTCGTTTCACCCGTTCTGCAGCAGGTGATGTATCTGTCGCGGGGTGCTTCCCGTCAGGCGTCGGCTCTCGCGGACAAGATGCGCCTGGTCGGCATAGCCCACCTCGGCTGCCAGCATGGCGGTGGAGCTGTTGGACTGGCTCGAAAGCCGCAGAAAGCGCTGGTAGCGGAGGATACGGTCAAGCGTCTTGGGGCCATAGCCGAAGCTCGTGTCGAAGCGCCGGCGCAACGTCCTTTCGCTCATCTCGAGCGCGCATCAACCAAGGGACGAGCGGCATTGTCCGACATCGCGGTCCTGGCCGGGCGGGTTGAGGAGGGTCTTGAGCACATTCGCAAGGCGTTTCGGCTGAATCCGTTGCCGACAAATTGGTATTATCTGGCGCTCGGCCAGGCGCAATATGCAGCCGGCGAATACGAAGCCGCTGTCGAGACACCGCGCCGGGACGAGACTTATCGTACAAGCTCACGCCGTTTTCCGGCGGCAAGCCTCGCCCAACTCGGGCGGCTCGACGAGGCCCCTCAGTTGATGCTTGATAACTATTTATAGATCGCGGACTGCTTACGGTGACGTTTGGGTTTTTGGCGACATACGGCCAAGTGCCTCTTTCGCCCCTTGGTAACCTTGTGCAGCAGAGCGCTTTAGCCACTCCATTGCAAGCGATGTGTCAGTCTCAACTCCAACACCCTTCAGATACATCAGACCTAGATTATATTGTGCCTTCGCATTATTTTGCTTTGCAGCCTTATTATACCAAAGGAACGCAAGGTTTAAGTTTTTATCCGTATCTGTTCCACTTAGATATATCGCACCTAAATTAACCTGAGCGTCGACGTTCCCCTGTTCTGCGGCTTTGGTGAGCCAAAAAATGGCGTCATTGCTGCTTTTTGGCACACCTTTACCAATGAGGTACACCTATCCGAGGTATTGCTGAGCTTCAGGTATTCCTTGTGTCGCTGCGCCATGCCAAAGTTCAGCTGCTTTTGCGTCGTCTCGCTGAACTCCCTTCCCCCAAGAATACAGAAGGCCGAGATTGACCTGTGCTACGGCCATATTTTGCTTCGCCGCCTTCGTCCACCATTCCGCAGCTTTGGAGTAATCCATCGGAACTCCGAGCCCTTTTGAGTACAGGAATCCCAAATTGAACTCAGCGATGGCGTCACCGTTTTCAGCAAGCTCTTTCCATTCGTTGTATGCAACTTGGTAATTACTCGCCTTGAAAGCAGCTTCCGCCTCAATAGCACCCCCTTGCGACGCAGTAGGAGAAAACAGAGCAATGACAAAAAGCAGACCCGAAAACCACAGAGATACGACAAACCGGGTTGACTTCATCATCTTGCCTCCGCTTGGCGACACATCTCCCGACCCCATGAGTTTGGCCGCCTGAACTCGGCGCGAATGACGAAAGCCGTGATTTAAACATTGCCGCTTACCGCTCATGGAACGCCCCATCAGTCATCTCCATCAGTGGATCGAGGAGGAATTCTAGCACGCGCCGGTCGCCAGTCTTCACTTCCGCCAGCGGCCCGGCGGCATCGCGCGTGGCGTCTTGTTTCGCGCTTGGCGCCTGCTGCACTTGACCAGCCGGTATCGCGTCATTGGACACCCTCAGAACCTTGCCATGCAGTGTACCGTAGGGAGTAAAGGGGAAACCTCGAGCTTGACGCGCACCTCCTGCCCTTCATGCACAAAACCGTTGTCGCGGTTGAGCAGCATCGCCTCGATCTCGAGCGCCGTGCCATCCGGCACGATGACCATCAGCTTTTGTCCGGTCTGCACCACTTCGCCTAGCGTATTCACCTCCAGCTGCTGCACGCGGCCGGCGACCGGCGATTTGAGCAGGCTGGAGCGCTCGAACAGCTCGGCCTAGCCAGATCCTGTTGCAAGACCCCGATCGAGCGGTCGACCTCGATCAGTTCCGTGGCGACCTTGTCGAGATAGGCCTCGCGGCGCGCGTTTCTGTGTGCCAAGCATCCTTATCGTCGCTTCGCGTTCAGCGATATGGCCCTCGTCAGACACCGCTGCCATCAGCTGGTCCTGCTCGCGCCGGCGCCGTCGCACCGTTCGTGCGACCTATTCCTCAAAGCGACCCGTGGCGTCACGATCGCGCTCGTATCGTCTGGTGAGCGGAAACGGCGGCAACCAGGACTCGCGTCGGATGATCCAGCTTTCGTAGGTTGGCATCAGTTGGTCAGGCGCATCAAGCGACCCTAGGTTTACTTCGATTTCGTCTGCGGTGCGTCCGAAAATGGAGGAGCCGCAGCGGGGACAGAAAAACCGCCCGGCGTAGTCGCGTGTTTCGCCGTCGATCGTCACCGCATCCTCAGGAAAAATCGCGGAAGCGTGAAAAAGGGCGCCATGATGCTTGCGGCAGTCAAGACAGTGACAAAGGCCGACCCGGTATGGGCGCCCCGACGCGATAATTCGGACGTTGCCGCACAGGCAACCGCCGGTGAATCGGTCCATGCTGCGTCTCCTCCAAAATCAAGCGGCCGGAATGGTTACAACGACCGGCACTGTTGTTGCAATCGCCGCGCCGCGGGCGGGGACACGTCGTTCTTCCGTGGCGATGACATTGCAGCCGCCTCTCTATGCCTTGCGCGAGCTTGCCGCCGAAAATAGGCTTTGGTTTGTCATATGGAACGAAACGGCGCGTTCCATTGAGCCGCCAACTCGGCGGCCGAGGCGATCTTGACGCCGCAGTCGGCGAGTATGCGTGCGACGGTCGCTACCAGTTCGGCGTTGGACGAGGCTATGCTGCCGTCCGGAAGGAAAAGATTGTTTTCGAAGCCGACCCGGACATGGCCGCCAAGCAACGCGGCGGCGGTCACGCACGCCGCTTCGTTGCGGCCGAAGGCGCAGACGCTCCAATGGTCGAAGCGCGGCATGTTCGCCGCAAGGAATGGCAAGAGATCGGCAGGAACGGACGTCTGTCCCGGCGTGTAGCGGCCCAGCACGTAGAGAACCGGTATGCTTGCCCAGGGGATCAGTCCGCGCTGCTGCATGTCCGAAAGCCTGACGGCCTCCTCGGGCGAATAGAGGATGATCTGCGGCGCAACCCCCTCGGTGTGCAGCCAGGCCATGAAGCGCACAAAGGCGAGTTCCGATCCGGCATCAGGAACGATTTCGCGAAGCGCCAGCGAGACAGCTTGCGGCTTTACATCTTGTACGACGGCCATCTGTTGGGCCGGCGAATAGATACCGAGCGCTTCGGAGGTGATCTGGATTACCAAGCGGTCGCCGGCAGCACCGCGGATGGCGGCGATCGCCTGGCGGTAGGCGTCGGCGTCGAGCAGATGATTGTCGCTTCTGTCACGGACATGAACGTGGATCATAGCCGCACCGGCATCGGCGCATTCCGCGGCCGTCCTCGCAAGTTCGGCTGGTGTCAGCGGAATCGCCGGATGGTCGGCCTTGCTGCGACGTCCCCCGTTCGGGGCGACGGCTATGGCGATGCGGTCGAGACCATGGGGCGGCTTCATGGGAACGTTCTGTAAGTGACAAGATGCATATGAATCAGTCTTTGATCACACTGAAACAGACGTTGCAATCGCTGGTCTGGCGAGCTAGCAATATCCATGGACCAGGAAGAGCTTGCTGGACAGATCGTCACTGCCTTCGACGGCATGTCGGCGCAGCTTCGGTCCGCTGCGCGCTATGTCCTTGATAAGCCGTATGATGTCGCGCTGTTGTCCATGCGCGAGCAGGCCCGGCACGCAGGAGTGCAGCCGGCGACGATGACGCGGCTGGCCCAGCATCTCGGCCTTGATGGCTACGAGGCGGTACGCGATATCTACGCCGCCGCGATCCGGGACGGCGAAATCGGTTTCGCCGGCAAGGCGGGCCTTCAGGTGGCCAGCCAAAAGCTCAAGGGCGACCACGCGCTGGCGGCCGATATTCTGGATTCGATTTCCAGCCAGCTTTCCCATCTCGCCGAAGGCAGGTCGATCGACCGTCTGGTCGAGACGGCCAGGGCGCTGAGTGCGGCAAGGCGCGTCTATTGCCTCGGCCTGCGCTCGAGCCACGCAGTCGCCTGGCATCTGCATTACATCCTGTCGCTGATCGGCGAGAAGTCGGTGCTGCTGCACGGCATCGGCGGAACCGATGGCGACGCTCTGGCCCATGCGACCAAGGACGACGTGCTGATCGCCGCCAGCGTCCTGCCCTACACGCGCTTCACCATCGAGCTTGTCGAGTACGCTGCCGGCCGCGGCGTACCGGTCATTGCGATCACCGACAGCGGGGTAGCGCCCTTGGCGCTGCTTGCCGATCACCTAGTCGTCGTGCCGACCGGCAGCCCGTCCTTTTTCCACACCATGACGCCAGCTTTCATCGTTGCTGAGGTCCTCGGTGCTCTTGTCGCAGGGCAGGCAGGCGAGGGCGCCGTTGAGTCGCTGCGACGTTTCGATGAGCAGGGCGCCGCTCTCAAGACCCATCTGAACCAACGTCCGCCGAAGAAAATGCCCATGAGGGACCGTCGATGACACACATTCTTCATCGAACCATCCACTCGACGCTGCCGGTCGCCATTCGCGGCCAAGGCATCGAACTGTTCGATGCCGAGGGCAAGTCCTATATCGACGCGTCGGGCGGCGCGGCCGTGTCCTGTCTCGGCCACGGCCATCCCGACGTGATCGCTGCACTGCACACCCAGCTTGACCGCATCGCCTACGCCCACACCAGCTTCTTCACCACCGAGGTGGCGGAGCGCTTGGCGGATCGGCTGGTCGAGGACGCGCCGAAAGGCTTGGACCACGTCTATCTAGTCAGCGGCGGCTCGGAGGCGGTCGAGGCCGCGCTCAAGATGGCCAGGCAATATTTTGTCGAGAAAGGCGAGCCGCAACGGCGCCATCTCATCGCACGCCGGCAGAGCTATCACGGCAATACGCTCGGCGCTCTCGCCACCGGCGGCAACGAATGGCGGCGCGCCCAGTTCAGGCCGTTGCTGATCGAGACCCACCATATCGACCCCTGTTACGCCTATCGCTATCAAAAGCATGGCGAAAGCGACGAAGCCTATGCGGCGCGCGCCGCCCAGCAGCTCGAAGACAAGATCCTTGAACTCGGCCCGGACGAGGTCATCGCCTTTGTCGCCGAGCCGGTGGTGGGTGCCACGCTCGGCGCGGTGCCGCCGGTCGCGGATTACTTCAAGCACATTCGCGCGATTTGCGACCGCTACGGCGTGCTGCTCATTCTCGACGAGGTGATGTGCGGCATGGGCCGTACCGGCACGCTGCATGCGTGCGAGCAGGACGGCATCGCTCCCGACCTGCTGACCATCGCCAAGGGACTCGGCGGTGGCTACCAGCCGATTGGCGCGGTGCTGCTCGGCCGGCATATCTTCGATGCCTTTGCCCAAGGCTCGGGCTTCTTCCAGCATGGGCATACCTATATGGGCCATCCAATGGCAGCGGCGGCCGGCCTTGCCGTGCAGGAGGTCATCCGGCGTGACGGTCTGCTCGACAACGTCAGCGCAATGGGCGCGCAGCTGGACGAACGCCTGCACCAACGCTTCGATAACCACCATCACGTCGGCGACATTCGCGGGCGGGGTCTATTTAGGGGAATCGAGCTGGTGGTTGATCGCGCCAGCAAGGAACCATTCGACCAGAGGCTTGAACTCAACGCCCGCATCAAGCGCGAAGCAATGGCCCGCGGCCTGATGATTTATCCGATGGCCGGGACGATTGATGGTGTGCGGGGCGTTCATGTGCTTGTGGCGCCGCCATTCATCATTTCCAAACAGGATATCGATCGGATCGTCGAACGGCTCGGTGAGGCGATCGACGCTGCGATCGCTTCAGCGGCCTGACCCGCACGACGCGGACCGCCTCAACCAGTTCCAACGCGTCATCGGCGACGGGCCGGGACACCCACCAGAGAGGTAGCAACCATGTACAGTTCAATGAAAACCCTGATCGGCGCGGCGGCCTGCATGCTGCTGGCGCTGCCATCCGTCGGAGCCGAGCAGCGCTTCGTCACGGTCGGCACCGGCGGGGTCACCGGCGTCTACTATGCCGTCGGCGGCGCCATTTGCCGGCTGATGAACAAGGACCGGCAGAAAACCGGCATCCGATGCTCGACGGAGTCGACCGGCGGTTCGGTCTTCAACGTCAACTCCATCCAGACCGGCGACCTCGATTTCGGCTTGACCCAATCGGACGTCCAGTACCAGGCCTATGAGGGGACCGGAAATTTCGACGGCAAGCCGTTCAAGGATCTGCGGGCCGTGTTCTCCGTCCATCCCGAGCCGTTTACCGTGCTGGCGCGGCCGGACGCCGGCGTCACCAAATTCGAGGATTTCAAAGGCAAACGCTTCAACGTCGGCAATCCCGGGTCAGGCACCCGCTCGTCCATGGAGGAGTTGCTCAAGCAGATGGGCTGGACGCTCGGCGATTTCTCGCTTGCCGCGGAGCTGAAGGCGGACGAGCAGGGCAGCGCGCTGTGCGACAACAAGATCGACGGTTTCTTCTACGGCGTCGGTCATCCTTCCGCCGCGATCCAGGATCCGACCACGGCCTGTGGCGCCAAACTCATCCCGCTGACCGGTCCGGCAGTGGACGCGCTGTTGGCAGCTCATCCGTACTATTCAGTCGCCACCATCAAGGGCAGCATGTACGCCAACAATCCGGACGACGTGACGACATTCGGCGTCCGCGCGACAGTGGTGACGAATGCCAGCACGCCCGATGAGGTGGTCTACGAACTGGTGAAGTCGGTCTTCGAAAATTTCGACGACTTCAAGAAACTGCATCCGGCTTTCGCCAATCTCGATCCCAAGGAGATGATCAAGACCGGTCTGTCGGCGCCAATGCATCCGGGCGCGGAGCGCTATTACAAGGAGAAGGGCTGGCTCTGAGGCCTTCAATGCGAGGCGCCACAGGCGCCTCGCATCGCAAATAATTGTGGGGAACGATGACAGATCAAAGCCAGCGGGCGGCAGGGCCTGACCAACCCGTTATCGACATTGACAAGCTTAGCGAGATCGTCGCCGAGGCCGACACCGGTGGGCGCAAGCCGACCGGCCGCACCGCGAAGCTGATCCTCGGCGTATCGCTGGCATGGTCGCTGTTCCAGCTCTGGTATGCCTCGCCCCTTCCGTTCATGCTCAATTTTGGTGTCGTCAGCGACGGCATCGCCCGCTCCATCCATCTGGCCTTCGCCCTGTTTCTGGCGATGCTGACGTTTCCGGCCTTCAAGACCTCGTCGCGCAGCCGGGTGCCGCTGCCCGACTGGGTGCTAGGCATCGCCGGGGCGGCGTCCGCCCTGTATCTGTTGGTCTTTTACAGCGATATCGCCCATCGGCCGGGCCTTCCTACTACGGCTGACCTGGTCGTCTCGATCGCCGGCGTCCTCATCCTGCTCGAGGCCGCCCGTCGCGCCGTCGGGCCTGCCATCACCGTCATCGCGGCGATCATGCTGATCTATATCTTCGCCGGGCCTCACCTTCCTGGCCTGCTCGGCCACAAGGGCGCGACGTTATCGCGCGCAGCCTCGCAGATGTGGCTGACGTCGGAGGGGGTCTTCGGTGTTGCCCTCGGTGTGTCCACCAATGTCGTCTTCATGTTCGTTCTGTTCGGAACATTGCTGGAGCGCGCCGGTGCCGGCGGCTTTTTCATCCAGCTTGCCTTCTCGCTGCTCGGCAAATACCGCGGCGGTCCGGCCAAGGCCGGTGTCGTCGCCTCCGGCCTGACCGGCATGATTTCCGGCTCGTCGATCGCCAATGTCGTGACCACCGGAACCTTCACCATCCCGCTGATGCGTCGCGTCGGATATTCTGCGGTGAAAGCCGGCGCCATCGAATGCGCGGCCGGCGTCAATGGTCAGTTGATGCCCCCGGTGATGGGCGCGGCCGCGTTCCTGATCGCGGAATATGTCGGCATCTCCTATGCCGAGGTGGTCAAGCACGCCTTCTATCCGGCGCTGCTGACCTACGGCTCGTTGTTCTACATCGTCGATATCGAAGCGATGAAGACGGGGATGAAGGGCCTGCCGTCACGCAGCACGCACTCCGCATTTCAGGGTGCGCTGCGCGGGCTGATGGGCATATGCGGTTTCATCATCCTCGCAGGGCTTGTCTATTACGGCATTGGCTGGACGAAGATCGTTTTCGGCGCGGCCGCGACCTGGATGATCACTGCCGCGCTGATCGCCGTTTACATCGGCCTTGTCGCCTACCGGGCGCGTTATCCCGACCTGCCGCTGGAGGATCTGGAGGGCGAGATCGTCAGGATTCCCCACTTCGGCGAGACGGCGCGCACCGGCCTACATTTTCTGCTGCCTGTGATCCTGCTGATCTGGTGCCTAATGGTGGAGGAGTTGTCGCCCGGCCTGTCGGCATTCTGGGGCGCTGTCGCCCTTATGGCGCTGATCGTCACGCAGCGGCCGCTCACCGCCTTTTTCCGCAAGGACCGCGCGCTGGCGCAGCATTGGCTTCACGGTTTCGACGATCTGGTCGGTGGGCTGTCCGCCGCCGCACGCAACATGACGACGGTCGGCATTGCCACTGCGACGGCCGGCATCATCGTCGGCACGGTTCTGCTCACGGGCATCGGGCTGGTAATGACCGAGCTGGTCGAATTCATCTCGGGCGGCAGCTTCATCGTCATGCTTTTGTTCACCGCGGTGATCTGCATCATTCTCGGCATGGGCATGCCGACCACTGCAAGCTATGTCGTGGTCGCCACCTTGATGGCGCCGGTCATCGTCGATTTGGCGGCGCAGAACGATCTTGCCGTGCCGCTGGTCGCCGTCCACATGTTCGTTTTCTATTTCGGGCTGATGGCGGACGTGACGCCGCCAGTGGGCCTGGCGGCTTATGCTGCTGCGGCAATTTCCGGCGCCGATCCGGTGAAGACCGGCATTCAGGGCTTCAAGTACGAGATCCGTACCGGCCTGCTGCCGTTCATCTTCATCTTCAACACCGGACTGCTGATGATCGATCTCGAAGGTCCGTTCGATTTCGTCGCGATGGTGGTGACATCGACGCTGGCCATGGTCTCGTTTGTAGCAGCGACGCAGAATTGGATGCTCGTGCGCAACCGCTGGTACGAGACGATTGCGTTGCTTGCGGCCTGTTTCATCTTGTTCAGGCCGGGATTGTTGCTCGATCAGGTGAGTGAACCGTATCGGGCAGTACCCGCCACCGAACTCAGCCGTATCGTCGACGAGACCGCCGAGGGAGGCGCGGTTCGCTTGCGCCTGACGACACTGAACCTCAACGGCGATGAGATATCGAAGCTGGTTCGACTGCAGCTCGGGCCTGCAAATTCATCGGCCGAACGCCTGAAGGCGGCGGGCCTGGACGTCAGTGCGCTTGGCGATAGCGTGACGGTCGGCGTCGTGCGACTGGGCAGCCAGGCGGCCAAATTCGGCCTGCAGCCCGGCGACGAAATCAACCAGGTGCTAGTCCCTGCGGAACGGACGTCGCGCTATTGGTTCGCCATTCCGGCTCTGCTGTTGCTCGGTCTCGTCGTCTGGGGTCAGAAGCGGCGAAGGCGGGCGGTTGGTCTGTAAACGTCTTGTGAGCGGAAGCGTCTTGGCCAGCATGTCGGTAACCAGAGAACCAAACGACGCCCCGGAGCCGGCTAACGCGGAAATGCGCATGGCGACGCGCGACCGCCCCTTCGAACCCGTCGACTACGGGCTTTACGCGCTGACGGTCATTGCCTGGAGCGCATCGTGGTTCGCGATCGAGCTTCAGGTCGGCAGCGGCGTGTCGAACGAGGTCAATCTGGTTTGGCGCTTCGCCATCGCCACGCTGCTGATGTTTGCCTGGGCAGGTTTTTCCGGCCGGCGGCTCCGCTTTTCGATCACCGATCATTTGCGCTTTGCTGTGCTTGGCATCCTCATCTTCTCGTCGAACTTCCTGTTTTTTTATTATGGCGCCGGCTATCTCGTCAGCGGCTTGCTCTCGGTCGTCTTCTCGCTCGCCTCGGTCATCAACATGCTGCTCGGTGCCTTGGTCATCGGCGAGCGCCCGGCGCCGCGCATTCTCGCCGGCGGCATCATCGGCTTCGCCGGAATAGCGCTGATGTTCTTTCCCGAAATCGCTGCCAACGGGCTTTCCGGCGGTACGTTGGTGGGCCTTCTTCTGTGCCTCTGCGGCACGCTGAGCTTCTGCGCCGGCAATCTCGTCTCCGTCGCAAACCAGCGCCGCGGCTTGCCGCTCGTTTCAACGAGCGCCTGGGGCATGCTTTATGGCACTCTTTGGTCGGCGTTCCTGGCCTTCCTGCTCGGTGAGCCGTTCGTGTTCGCGACGACTGCCTCTTATATCGGCTCGCTGGTCTTCCTCGCCGTCATATCGACGGTCATGGCTTTCGCCGCCTACCTGACGCTGCTCGGACGCATTGGCGGCGCCCGCGCCGGCTATGCGACTGTCATATTTCCCGTCTTTGCGCTTTTGATCTCCACGGCGCTGGAAGGCTATGCCTGGACTGCGTACGCGATCATCGGGCTCGTCCTCGTCGCCGCCGGAAACGTACTGGTCATTCGCGGGGGACGGCGCTGACGCATGCAATGCTTGCGCAGTGCCGCCGCGTTCCGGTTGTGCGGGCCGCGGTTCTATCGAGCTTGACTCTCCGCATCCTCTGTCTAAGCTGCGGTCAATGGGTCAGACCAATGTACCAGGGTTGGCCCGGGAGGGAACTAAACGCTCATGCCGATCCAGGCCGTTGAACCACGCCGGCTTTACCGACAGGTCGCCGATCAGCTCAGGCAGCTGATCGATGCCGGCGAGTTTTCCGTCGGCGACCGCCTGCCGACCGAGCGGGATCTGGCCGACCAGCTCGGAATTTCCCGCCCGACAGTCCGTGAAGCGCTGATAGCGCTGGAGGTCGAAGGCCGCATACGCATCCGCGTCGGCTCGGGTATCTACGTCCTCGATCCGCCGAGCGCCGCCGCCTCCGAACCCGAAGTCGAGGAAGGCCCGTTCGAGCTGTTGCGCGCGCGCGAATTCGTCGAAGGCGCGATCGCCGCCGAAGCGGCCCTCCATGTCCGGCCTGCAGATATCGAACGGCTCGACGACGTGCTGCGCCGGATGGAGGCCATGCGTCACCCCAACAAGATGACCATTGCGCTCGACCGGGAATTCCACACCGCTGTCGCCGGCATTCTCGAGAACGCGGTGCTGGTGCGCTTCATCGGCGAGCTTTTCGACCAGCGCATGAACCCGTACTTCGAACGCCTGTCGATCTATTTCGAGACCAGCGATTCCTGGCAGGTCGCGGCAAAGGAACATCGTGCCGTGCGCGATGCAATTGCCGCGCGCGACCCCGAGCGGGCCAAGGCCGCCATGCAGCAGCATCTGCGCCAGTCGCAAATCAGATTCTCACGCAATTTCGATGAGAGAGCCGCAGCCAAGGAGGTTGCGGAATAGCAGTTGGCCGGGGGGAGATCCGGCCGTCAAGTTCAACCAGGGAGGAATTAGATGCTGAGAAAATACGCAGTTCTGCTCGGTGCGATCGCCGCAATTGCCATACCCATGGCGTCGGCCTCGGCGGAAACGGTCCTGAAATGGGCACATGTCTACGAGACGACGGAGCCCTTCCACACCGAATCCGTGTGGGCGGCCGACGAAATCAAGAAGCGCACCCAGGGCCGCTACGCCATCGACGTCTATCCGGCCTCGCAGCTTGGCAAGGAAGCGGACATCAACCAGGGCCTGATGCTCGGCACCGTCGATATCATCATTTCCGGATCGAGCTTCGCGGCGCGCGAATATCCACCGATCGGCGTCACCTATTTCCCATACACTTTCCGCGATGCCGACCATCTGCTGAAATACACCAAGAGCGACGTCTACAAGGCCCTGACCAAGGGCTATGAGGACAAGACCGGCAATCACATCGCCGCCACCACCTATTACGGGACGCGGCAGACCACCTCGAATCGGCCGATCGCCAAGTGCTCCGACATGCAGGGCCTGAAGATGCGCGTTCCCGACGTGCCGGCCTATCTGGCCATGCCGCGTGCCTGCGGCGCCAACACGGCGCCGATTGCCTTCGCCGAGGTCTATCTGGCCCTGCAGAACGGCACGGTCGAGGCCCAGGAGAACCCGCTGACCACCATCGAGGCGAAGAAATTCTACGAGGTGCAGAAGAACATCGTGCTCACTGGCCATATCGTCGATCATCTAAACACCATCATATCGGCGTCGCGCTGGGCCTCGCTTTCCGATGAGGACAAGAAGATCTTCACCGAGGTGATGCAGGAGGCTGCCGCTCGCGCCACCGCAAAGATCGTCGCCCGCGAAAAGGAACTGGTGCAGGTATTCAAGGACCGCGGCATCAGCGTAACCGATGTCGATCGTGCCGACTTCGAGAAGAATGTGCTGGAGAAGGTCACCTTCGAGGAGTTCGGCTACAACAAGTCCGATTGGGAAGCGATCCGCGCCATCAAGTAGGGCACCGGGAAATCGGATGCTTAATCAAGAGGATAGAGCGGCAATCGGATTTGTTGCTTTAACCTAGCCTTCCGTCCGGCTCCAAATTGCGCCGGACGGCCTTTTCAATCCTTGACGACCCACCAGCTTCGGGAGCCCGCGCCGATGGCCGAGGAACACCACACCGAGATCACCGTCGAAGAGATCGCGCACGCCTTCGAGGAGGTGCCGGTACACGTCGACCTGTCGGACCACGGCATCGAGGACTGGATTACGCTTGCCGTTTTCTGGGGCATGGTCGTCTGTGTCTTCCTGCAGTTCTTCACCCGCTATGCGCTGAACAACAGCCTTGCCTGGACCGAGGAGATCGCCATCAACGCGCTCGTCGTCGTCGTTTTTCTGGGTGCCGCCATGTGCGTGCGCCTTTCGCGCCATATCCATGTCGACGTGCTTTACCACTATCTGCCGGAGCGCGTCGGTCGCTGGCTGGCGCTCGCCGTCGATGTTATCCGCATCGCATTCTTCGCCTACGGATCCTGGCTGATGTGGCGCTACGTCACGATCGTGGCGCATGAGCGCATGGTCACCGTCAACCTGCCGCGGCGCTGGTTCTTCTACGCCGTACTGGCGGGCTTCGTGCTGATGCTTCTGCGCTCGATCCAGGTCTTTATCGGCAATTACCGGCGCGGCTATTCGGTACTCGAGCGTCCTGGTGCGTTCGAGACGGCGGGGGTCTGAGCGATGCTGCTTCTGGTCGGGGGCTTTCTTGTCCTGATGCTCATCGGCGTGCCGGTCGCCGTTTCGATGGCGGCCGCGTCGATCCTTTACCTCGTCATCTACGGCGTCGCGCCCGATATCATCGCGGCCCAGCGCATGATCGCCGGGGTGGAGAGCTTTCCGCTGCTCGCCGTGCCCTTCTTCATTCTGGCCGGCAACCTCATGAACATCGCTGGCGTCACCGGGCGCATCTATTCCTTCGCCCTTGCCCTGGTCGGCTGGATGAAAGGCGGCCTGGCGCAGGTCAACATCATCGGATCGGTGATCTTTTCCGGCATGTCGGGCACCGCGCTCGCCGACGCCGCCGGCATCGGCACCATCGAGATCAAGGCGATGAAGGACCACGGCTATCCTATCGACGCCGCGGTTGGCGTCACCGCCGCTTCCGCCACGCTCGGGCCGATCTTTCCGCCCTCGCTGCCCTTCGTCATCTACGGCATGATGGCCAATGTCTCGATCGGTGCCCTGTTCATGGCCGGCATCCTGCCCGGCGTGGTCATGACCGTGCTGATGATGATTACGGTTGCCATCTTTGCCTACAATCGCGGCTGGGGTTCCGACACGCCTTTCGAGCTTCGGCGGCTCGCCGAAGCGGCGGGCGAGGTGCTGGTGGTGGCTGCCTTTCCGATTGGCTGTTACGTGCTTGTGCAGCTTGGCCTGTCGATCAACATCGCGGTCGGCATCGCGCTGCTGGTGCTGATCGCGGCGGACTGGTATTTCGATTTCTCCGCGGTCATGGCGCTGATGACGCCGGTCATCCTGATCGGCGGCATGACGATGGGGTGGTTCACGCCGACCGAGGCGGCGATGGCGGCCGTGATCTGGTCGCTTTTCCTCGGGCTGGTGCGCTACCGCACGATGACGCTGCGTTTGCTTGCCAAGGCGAGCTTCGACACAATCGAAACGACCGCGTCGGTGCTGTTCATCGTTACCGCCGCATCGATCTTCGCCTGGCTGCTCACCGTCAGCCAGGCGGCACAGCTGTTTTCGAACTTCATTTTCGCGCTCACCGAAAACAAATGGGTCTTCCTGATCCTGGTCAACATCCTGATGCTGGTGGTCGGCTGCTTCCTCGATACGATCGCCGCGATCACGATTCTGGTGCCAATCCTGCTGCCGGTCGCCGCCGTCTACGGCATCAACCCGGTGCATTTCGGGCTGATCATGACGCTCAACCTGATGATCGGCCTTTTGCACCCGCCGCTCGGCATGGTGCTCTTTGTGCTGTCGCGCGTCGCCAAGCTCTCGGTTGAGCGCACCACCATGGCGATCCTGCCGTGGCTGGTGCCGCTTATCGTGGCGCTGCTTCTGATCACCTTCATACCCGCCATTACGCTTTGGCTGCCGACCGAGATGGGACTGATCCGGTGAGCGGCCAGATGATTGCCGCGACGCTGTTCGGCCCGCAGGACCTGCGCGTCGTGGAGCATCCGCTCGAACCGCTGGCACCAGGCATGGTGCGGGTGCGCTTTGGGGCAGGGGGCATCTGCGGCTCCGACCTGCATTATTTCCGCCATGCCCGGACCGGCGACTTCGTTGTGACCTCGCCGCTTGTCCTCGGCCATGAAATCTCCGGCGAAATCGTCGAGATCAACGGCGCGGCACCCGGCCTGGGCGTCGGCGACCATGTCGCGGTCAATCCGTCGCGCTGGTGCGGGCATTGCGCGCGATGCCTGGAAGAGCGCGCCAATCTCTGCGAAAACATCTACTTCATGGGTTCGGCATCGAAGACGCCACATATGCAGGGCGGCTTCGCCAGTCTGTTCGACGCCACGCCCCCGCAATGTTTCAAGGTTCCATTTGATGTGGCCTACCAGGCGGCCGCACTTGCCGAGCCGTTGGCGGTCAGTCTGCACGCCGTCGCGCGGGCGGGCGACATCAGGGGCCGCCACGTCATCCTCTTCGGTGCCGGCCCCATCGGTCTCTTGACCATGCTCGCGGCCAGGCTTGCCGGCTGCGGTGAACTGACCGTCGCCGACATCGCCGCCGCGCCGCTCGCCTTCGCCCGCAGTTTGGGCGCCGACAGGACGGTGGACCCTTCCAGCGGCGACGCCGAGCTCCAGGGGCTTGCTGCCGGCGGTTCGCTTGATGTGGCGTTCGAGATTTCGGGCACCACGGCCGGCCTTGCCGCTGCGATCGCCTGCGTCCGGCGCGGCGGCACGGTGGTCCAGATCGGCAATCTTCCCGGTGGCCAGATTCCGCTGCCGGCCAATGCGGTGATGGCCAAGGAGATCGACCTCAAAGGCGCCTTCCGCTTCGGCAGCGAGTTCGGTCGCGCAGTGGATCTCATCGTGTCGGGGGAGGTGGACGTCCTGAAGCTGATGACAGCGGAGCGCACGCTTTCTTGCGCCCCGGATGCCTTCCGACTTGCCGCCGACCGTTCACAGAGTGTCAAGGTCGTGCTGACCGCGGACTGAATCGTGGTTTTGCCAGATCGTTAGTAGCCATAACTCATTGCGAACGGACGAAACTCAGAACGTGCTCGACGTATATGCTCCCACTCAGGTCTCCGGTTAAACTCGGGAGCAATACCCGGCAGCTTGCTGTCAAAATTGTTGGCAGCAAATCCGCTCGCGATTAAAGCCCCTTCGTCGCGAGATTTCGCTCAGTTCGGCCATTCCTCGTCCTGCCAACCGGGCGCTGCGTGGATCACCCGCAAAATTGAAATGCTTTCCCGGCCGCCCTTGGCGGTCACGGCATAAGCGATGATGTAGGGCAGGCGACTCACAGGCTTTTCATAGGTGCCGGATACACGGCCGGGTCGCCCGGTTGCCATTTCCCCAAGCGCGGCCCCTGCGTCCAGAATTCCGGTCTGCGACCAGGCGCGCAGCGCGCGGATTATCCTGCGAGATATAGGCGATCTGTTCCTTGATGTCGTCCAGCGCACCGCGAGACCACTGAACGGCTCGCGTCACACCTTGCGGCCCGTGCCGGCATCAATCGCGGCATAAATTTCTGCCATGGCCTTATCATGAGACACGATGCGCCCAGCTTCGACATCAGCAAGGCCGCGCTTGATACCTTCAATGATTTCAAGCTCGCGATCGACATACGCTGCGACGGCTTCACCTGCGAGGAACGACTTGCTACGCCGGGTGTCGGTTGCGATCCGGTCGAGCTTTTCCTTTACATCGGGACTGACGCGAATTGTCATAGTGGTGCTAGCGGCCATAGCGGTGTCCTGTGTTGATCTGTGTACACCTTAGCACAGAGCGCCGCGCTGGTCCATTATCCCTTGACCGCCGAGCCGACGATCGAATCCACGAAGAAGCGCTGCAGGAAGGCGAAGAGCATCAATGGCGGCAGCACGGCGAGCGTGGCGCCGGCCATGACCAGTCCTGTATTGAGGGCGCCTCTGTTGTAGCTGAGCAGGCGGCTGAGGCTAATGACGATCGGATAATCCTCTGCATTGCCCTGCAAAACTGTCAGCGGCCACAGATAGCTGTTCCAATGATAGACGAAGGCAAACAGCGCCAGTGCCGCGATCGCGGGCGCCAGACTGAATCGAGGATGCGCAAAGTCCCTGTTTTGCAAGGCAATCGGCGCTTCACTGTGCGGGTACAAATAGAATGTGCGACCGTGCTGGCTTCCCAGCATCAGGATAGAGCATACGCCTGTAACCTTCATAGCCCGATGCCGCGCTTCTTTCCCAGGTTCCAATCCACGCCCCCCGTATCCGAGCACACGACCCCGATGACTTGATTACCCAATCGCTTTTCGAGCGACGGCGACCAGGGCACGAGCTTGAATTCGAGCCCATTGTCGATCATCGCGAGCCGGCCTGAAGCCAGCGAGAAACGCCGCCGGTAAATCCCAGCCACATGATCGCCGTTGGCAGCCTTCGTGAATGAGAGGCCCGTCTCGGCGGCGAGGCGGGCACCGAGCGATTCCACCTCATGATCGTGTAGAGTATCGATCAGATTGCGCACAAGAATGACGCGCTGTCCCTCGCGCCTGGCCAGATCGCGGCTGACAAGGTGGTCGACCCGATCTTGCAGTGCCTGTCTTACGTCCCTGCCAAAGCCGCCGTCACCGAATTCGGCAGGCTCGCGTGCAACGAGTTGGCGATCGAGCCAAGTCGCGCCGGAAGCATGGACCTGCTGTTCGATTGAGAGGTCGGAGCGGACCGCGAGCGTGACCCGGCCACCGCCATTTGCACTCGCATCGCGGCACAACTCCACGACCGAGCCCGGGTCGGAGTCTCCGGCCGCATCAGGGTCATGGAAGCGAATGTGGTGCGTGCGTCCATCAATGCCATCGACGATGGCATAGGCCGCGCCGCGCCGTTCGTCATCAAGGCCGCGTTCGAGCAGTCGGCCGATCACGGGCGCATCAATCTTTTCGGCGGCCAGCACATAGTCGGCCGTCCCTTTTTCTAGCCCATGCACAGTGAGGCTGCGGTGCATGCGCTTGATGATGTCGCCGCGTTCACCGAGGGCGCGCAAAGTGGCCTCGGCCTCTTCGACCACCATCCACTGGCCGGGACGGATCTCGTTCGCGAGGCCCAGGCTTTCCAGTTGCCGCAGCCGGCCGACTTTGAGCCCCAGGAACTCGTCGGGCCGGCGATCAGGGTGTGGCGCGAGATCAATGATACCATGACGGTCGGCGTCACGAACAAGCTGGCGATCGAGCTGCGTCCAGCGCTCAGTGTCGACCTGGTGCTCGATGGCCTGGCGGATGTCGAGGTCCGTGCGGAGCCCAAGCGTCTGGGTGAGAATGTCGCTCGCCCGATCGCGCATGCCCTGGCGGATGTAGTCGCGCGAGATGACAAGGCTCTCGCCATCGTCGGCAACGCCGCGAACGAGGATGTGAACGTGCGGATGTTCGGTGTTCCAGTGATCGACGGCTATCCAGTCGAGCCTCGTGCCGAGGTCGCGCTCCATGTCGACCATCAGGTCACAAGCGAAGTTCTTGAGGTCGCCGAGCTCTATTGCATTCTCCGGCGAAACGATGAAACGGAAGTGATGCCGATCATCCTTGCAGCGGTCGCAGAAGGCGTCATGATCTGCATCTTTGGTGTCGGGACCGAACATCCTCGCCTTCTCACCATCACGTGTAACACCTTCGCGGCGAAGATATTTGAGATGGGTGGCGAGTGGCGCAGACCCTCTGAACTGCCGTACCACACGGGTCTTGACGACGGCGCCGCGTGAGCTGTCAGAGATGAGGCGACTGGCGCGGATGCTCGCTGACCTGCCGCGGCCAAACGTTGAAGCTCGCGGGGAGGTGATCCGACCCTCGCGTGTAAGGTGCCCGCCGGCGCGCTGTGTGGCCGCAAGAGCCTGGAAGATGAAGGGTCGTGCGCGCTGGCCGGCGCGGGAGCGGATGCGACCGGGGCGGACGCGAAAAATATCGTCACGCTTCATGCTAGACGGCCACGAGGTGCGGTTTCCATTGAAAGACTGAAAAATTGGGAATAGCGCACATCGCTGATTGTGCCAGCACATTGCGAAATGAGACGAAAATCGTAAGGAAAACAATCGGCCGAACCGAGCCGGACCTCGCGGCCCTTTATCCTGCCAATCTCTCTGTTCTCATCCACAGCCAACCCTTCCGCCGCAATTTCCGCGACGGAACAGGCCGGAATGCAATTGAGGAGGAACGTGGCGATCATCGCGATATGGCTAAAGAGGGCTGAGCGAATAGGCCGGAAACAGCGTGGTTCGATTGGAAATCGGTTTCACCCGGCCGTGGCTCGATCGCGGTCAGGTCCGCAACAGGATTGCCCATTGGCGACCGCATTGCGGACGAATGAATCGCCGCAAAGATCGTCTCGCCATAACCATTGCCATCCGATGCAGTGGCGTTCCGAATGTCATGGGGATGCGCAAAGATCGTTGCACGGAGCGAGCTGGCTCTGCCCCTTCCCTGCCGCGCGCGCCGCGGACTGAGAACTGCACCATCGAGCAGCGGCGCGAGTTTCCTGACGTAGTCGACCGTCTCGCGTGGCAGCGGACGGCCGGTTATGAGATGTTCCGTGTACCGACCAGGACCGGCATTGTAAGCGGCAAGAAAGCCGCTGCGCCCGAAGCTGTCGAGCATTTCGCGAAGATATGCTGCACCTGCAAGAATGTTGTCACGCGGTTGATAGGGATCGTCACCGAGACGGTATTTGATGCGCAGTTCTTCCCACGTCGCCGGCATGATCTGCATCAAGCCCATTGCGCCCTTGCTTGAAAGCGCACGAACATCGCCGACGCTCTCAACATGCATGACGCCGCGCAGCAACCGCTCTGGAATGGCGAAGCGTTTTGACGCTTCCCGGATATGCCGCGACCACGGGCCAGCCGACAAGATCGTCGACTCGGAGTGCGCCGGCCGTTCACCAGCAGAGGAAGCCGCTGCACCAGTTTCGGGCGCCACGAAGCCGAGCATGACACATGCGGCAAACGTCGTCATGCCTCTGTGGGCTGCATCCCGCAGACCGCAGAACCGATGCGCTGCCAGCCTGCGACGGTGTTCGCTTCCGTTAAGGGCAGGGGCTTGCCGATCGAATCGGCTTTGCCAAAACTGTGATGAAATCGGCGTCCGCAGCCACAAGCAAGTGTCCGGCCCCCTCTGGGCTGCCTCGCGGGCGGTCGGATCGAAGGGTTTGACCGGCGCGCAATGGATCAAAAGGGTTGGCGAGAAAGATTCGTCGAAGGGCTCCAGAAGCATCTGTTCAGCCTCGCCCGTCGCGCTTCGATGATCGGTTCCAGTGCAGGCTCCAGACGCTGTTCTCTGCATCGGACCGAAACAGCTTGGCGCGGATCGGCTGCGTAAAGGACGGGTCGTCAATTGAGACGGAGAGGTAATCCCCAGCCTTGTCTCCGGCGCGGTCCCAAGCCGCACCGACCGCCATCCCTTCGCAATAGATCAGATGGTCGGGCGCGTTTTCGGTTTTGGATTTCTCGGCTGGCAGGATGGCAATCTTCGCCTCGATTGTTAGCGTGGAGAGATTGCCGAAGAAGCCGTCATCATTGCGCGTGAAGGTTCCGATCTGGGTCATTGCAGTGCTCCTTTCTGAGTGTTAGTGCGCGCCGAGCCGAGCCGTCACGGCTCGCTAGCGAGGGGATCGTTGGTGATATCCCAGCACCGGAGTGGTGCGCTCCGTGGTCCAGACGGGAACCGCGCGGCCAACGATCGATGAGAGCGGGAGCGGGCCGAAATAGCGGCTGTCAAAACTGTCGGCTGCACCCGGGTTCATAAGGAAGACGTCGGCCTCGGCAATGTCGCGGCAGCCCTGCCAGATGGGCAGGGGTCGACCGCGACTGTCACGCTCGCGCGCATGTCCATACGTCTTGCCGTTGACGATGATCGTTGTGCCTTGGCGACAGACGGTTGCGCCCCCGAGTGCCAAAATACGCTTCAGGAGCGGCACATTTTTCGGCAGATACCCGCGTCTTGCCATGAAGGCCGCCAATGGCTCGGGCGGCATGATGACGGCGATATTGGCAATACCGATTTTGTCGGCCGGCTGGACCCGATAGAGCCCGACGGGGATGCTCGCCGATGCGTTCCAGATGGATATCGGCGGATGGCTAATCCATGCCGGCGCCGCGGCGAGCACTGCGCCGCCAACCATGGTGGCGATGATCTTTGTGCGTTTGCTCATGACTCGATCCCGGGGCGCAGCAGGCAAGCTTTAAGACGCTTGCCCGTGTATGGACTCGGCTGCTCGCGTGCGGCTATCCGGCTGTGGACGTGCCGCCGTTGACGCGGCGACTTGAAGGTCAGGGTTTGCTGCTGTTTCGCCGCTACCAGGCGGCGCGGTTGCAATCTCCTGGCTTGCGCGTGGATGTTTTGCGACACAGCCCAGACCAGGATGGCAGCGTTCCAAATCGTTGCCATGCCGTGCACACTCGCCGCCTCAACGCAGGTCGATTCCTCGCGCGCATGAGAGTGGATCGGTGTCAGGCGGCGGGATTTCACCAATAAGACGAGCTGCCGCGCCACGACGTCCTCCGTGCCGCGTGGAGGGAAGCCGGATGAGGGGACATGAGGCAGCGCAAATTGCTGCTGAACGGTCTCGCGATACTGCATTTTCGGTGCGCCACAGATCAGGAGCTGCGGTCGCGTCTGCCGACATAGGCGGGCGCGCGGGCTGCATGGGGTTTTGCCGGCGGAACATAGATCGCGTTGACATCGCTGGTGGAGGTGCGTGCCCCCAGCTCTATCCAGGCGTGCAGGTCGTTGATGTCGTAGAGAACGCGCCCGCCGACCTTTCGGTATTTTGGGCCGGTGCCGTAGGTCCGGTGCTTTTCGAGTGTGCGGGCGCAGAGCCCGACGATGGGTGCTGCCTCCTTCGTGCGCAAATACTTTTGGGGCGCGTCCGCGGGACCCTTCGACATCGCTCGATCTCCATTCGGTTCTGCTGTCGTCCTGGCCTGCCGGGACGCGCGAAGTGGACCATGATCGAAATCAGGAAAGGCGAGGGAGGGCAAAGATTGGGGGGCGCGTTTTTGCTACCCCGAAGAAGGACTTCGGCGGCCGGACTTTTCGCTGCGGTTGTGGGGGTAGAAGAGAAGATCGCGATAGCCGCCGGCGACTAAAAAAGCTGCACGGCGTAAGATAGCTCGGACCTTGTGGCGGAGATGATGATCACGCCAATCTCGCGGCACAATCGGCTCCTGCGAAAACAGCACCTCCGCGAGCTGACGATAGGTTGCACCCGTGCGGTGACCATCATGTGCGCGTAAATTGAGGATATGCCTGGTCTTGGTCTGTTGCGGCAGCGCGCCGTAAGATGGACTGGCTGCCCGGCCGTTCAGTGCGCGCCAGAACCGGCGCGCTGCATCGAGCCGCGTCTCGAATGCAGCGTCGAGCGGCAGAAGGATAGCGTTGAATTCACCGGCGCGGTCGTCAGCGACGAGATAACTTTTCCCAATTAAGGTAGACCAAATAATGTGAAGGCCTTCGTCCTGCGGCCAAACGCTGGCTCCGCCAAGGCTGGAAGGTCGAACTGTCTGATGGGATGCAGATACCCGCATGACCCTGAGCACGCGCGGCGAGGCCTGTTCTGTCCAGATGATATTGTCAGCTTTCGGAAGTCCGGCACCGGCAGTTTTGAAATCGCGCGCCCCAACGGGCGGCGAGATCGGGCTGACCGGCAGGTTCTCCAGAACCAGCGAATTGCGATGCAAGCTGGCTGCACTCTGCCACGAATTCGTCATTCCGGATCAGATACTCGGCGGCGAACTCCGTAGCCTGGTAGCTGCACATGTGTGCATACGCCGCCGGATCGGTCCAATCGCCTTGCACTGTTCCTGTCCTCTCCGCGTACCCGGATGTGAGGCGTCGGCGTCAACATTCAGGGGCATAAGGAAGTTGGATAGTTGGAGAGTCGGCAAACCATTATGCCGACTCAGCAAAGTGGAGCGCCGGCCGCGTCAGTGCGGAGCGCCGCCAGCGAGAAGATATCGGTAGCCGCTGGTCGTCATCCATCGCGCGCGGGCAAGATGGGTCTCCCAGGACCGGAACGCTCGTTCCGGCTCCTGCTCCGGGTCTATATGCAAGACGATCCTGGCCACCTCTCGCCAATCGGCATCTTCCGCTGCCGCGTCAAGGAGGCGAATGTAGGTGAGCAGACGCTCCTCGTCATAGCCGGTCAGGACCGGGGCATCCGGCGCAATGTCGGCGACATCAGGATCGAGCAGCGGTTTAAGCATGGTATTTGACCGTTCATATTTCGATCGCGATCTCGAAGGAGCCGTCCTTTAGATCGAGCACCAATCATAGCGAATAGGAACGATCATTCCTAGAACGATAGTTCCCTTTCTGGTCCCTAATCCGTCATGAATCTCAAGGAGATCATGGCGGCCAACATGCGTCGTCTGCGCCATGACCAGAACGTGACGCAGGAAGAACTGGCCGCCCGCTCTGGACTGAGCATGCGTTACGTCGGATCGATCGAGCGCGCTCGGGTCTCGGCCAGCATCAGTGTTCTTGGGAGGATCGCAACTGCGCTGAATGTGGACCCATGCGAGTTGATCAGAAAATCGGCACCGTGAGTTGACGCGGGAAACACCGCGAATTTTCGATTATCGGCGAGGCGACATGCAGGAATGAAGTCTCCAGTCGCGAACACGACAGGTAGTCGCCCCAAAGTCCGACGGAGCTCGTTGCGCAGCGACTGCGCTCATCTTGTCGTGAAAAGGAGGACGGCCCCGCCCTGTTCGTCCGGGCGGAGCCTTGGTCGGGGCCTTACTCCGCGTTGCGGCGGCCGTTGGGGCGCGACCAGATGAGGCTGTAGCCTTCGCCTTCCTCATCGTTGAAGAGGTTGGCGTAGATCGGAGCAGTGAAGCTCGGATCGTCCAGCTTCACGCCGAGATAGTCGCGGCCGTCATTGGAGCGCTTGGACCATGCGGCGCCGATCTCGACCCGCCCGACGAAGACACGGTGGCTGGGGGCGCTGTCGCCAGAGCGGTTGGTCTCGGGCACGACGCGGACGTTCTTGGTCTGGAGCGAGAGAGTGACGATTTCGCCGGTGAACTCGTTGTTGCCGGTCCTCTTGAAGATTCCGATTATCGCCATGAGTTTTCTCCTTGAACTCTGTTTCGAGCCCGCACCATTGCGGCCTCGATGGCGATCGGCGGGCCGGAGGCGATCGACGCCGCATCGCTTGCGACCGCAGCGCCAGCGGAGGATGGCAGCCAAGCGACTTTGTTGTTTGGCGAGGAATGACGGCGCAGCCGGCAGGGGAAGAAAGTCGATCGGCGCCATTGCGGCTTAGGCGATCGAGGCGCAGCCGACCTTCGGCCAGATCAGCCCATTAAAGAGGCCGTTTGGAGCGGCCCACCAGATAGAGACATCAACGGAGAACCTGGCGATACCGTCGCTGGCGAAATCCCGGCTACGACGATCACCGGCGTCGATGCTCCTCTGTACAGGCATCGCGAAGTCGCAAGCTGTTGTCAGCAACGCGCATAAGACACGCACGTGATGGTTCAAGTCACGGCTGACGTGCACCACCGGATATGCGCTATCTTTGGAACGAGACGGCACGCCGTGGTGGATTCGAACTGTGCGTCGCGCGATGCCGAGTCAGCGACGACGCTAACAATGCGACGGCCGAAAAAAGCATCCTGCCCACGCCGGTTGTTCGGTGAGTTCGCCCAGATCCAGGCCCTGTTCGGTTAAACGGGCGTCGTTATTCGCAGCTGTGATGCCAGGTGCGACGCAGCTGAAACGTTGACGGCAAGCGTGACGGCGTCGCGCGCCTTTGCTAGGGCGCGGACTTGAGTATCGCAAAAAGACGGGCGGCGCTGGGAGCCTGAGATCCGGCATCCCGGGCCAAGCACTCCAGCGAGCTGCAAATACAGTACGCGCTGCCCGATCGCGGCCGTATCGTACAATCGAAAAAAGGGTAGGGGCGGGCAGCGCTTACGCGCCGCCTCCCTTGGGGCGGAAGTCGAGGACTGGGATGCCGAGCTTCTTTGCCTTGTCTGCAAGATTGTCCTGAATTCCGGTCCCGGGAAAGACGATGACGCCTATCGGCAGTACCTCCAGCATTGCGTCATTGCGCTTGAACGGGGCGGCTTTGGCATGCTTTGTCCAATCAGGGGCAAAGCCGATTTGGGGTACCTTGCGGTGGTCTGCCCAACAGGAGGCGATCTTTTCGCCACCCTTCGGCGATTTCCCATGCATCAAGACCATGTCGGGATGCCTGGCGTGGACCTGGTCGAGCTTGGCCCAGATCAGCTGGTGGTCATTGAAGTCGAGCCCAGCGGTGAAGGCGATTTTCGGGCCAGGTGGCAGAAGGACTTCCTGCGAGGCGCGTTTCTTGGCGCTGAGAAAGTCGCGGCTGTCGATCAGCGCAGAGGTCAGGTTGCGGTGGTTGACCATCGATCCGCTGCGCGGTCGCCAACTCGATCCGGTGTGGCGCTCGTAGTGATCCGCGGCCTGATCACGCATCAGTTCGAAGGCGCTTTGGCGTTCGATCAGCGTCTGCCCTTCGGCCGTCAGGCGTTCCAGCTCGACGGATTTCACTTCGCTGCCGTCCTGCTCACGCTGGCTGCGGCGTTGCGCCTGCTCGTTGTGATCGAGTTCGCGCTCGATCCGATCTGCGGCGCGGTGAAAGATGTTGACGGTCGACCACAGAAGATCGTCAAGATCGGGCTCGAGGCGAGTGTCTTGCAGTGCCACGATGAGAGCGTCGAAGATGTCGGCGATCGCGCCGGCGACGCAGTGGCCCTCTGGAAGCGGTCGAGGATCAGGCTCATCCGCGAAGGGTCGGTAGCCATAGAGCTGGAGTTCGGTGAGGACGTGGTCGATGGGTGAAGACGAGTGCTGTGGTTCGTAGTCGTCATGCTCGCTCATTGGATGCTCCGCCGGTTGGACCGCGACCCTCGCGGCCTTCATGGCGACGGAAGCCGGCGGACGGGACGGACCTGCACCCGCAGCGAAGCGAAGGGCCGGAGTGTCAGCGGAGGAGGGTGAAGGCCGGCTATTTTGCTTCGCGATGGAAAGCGCTCCCTTGGGGAGCGCGCCGGAAAATAGTCGGCCGAAGACATTGCGGGTCCGGGTCGTTTGCTGGCCGATCGCCCTCTCGAAGGCCCTCAGGCGCGGTTCTCTCCGACTTCGGAGGCATCCGAGCGATGCAAGCGACAGCGGACAGATTGTTTCGTTCCGAGTTATCCCGCCACTGCCATGAACCGGGCGATGTCCTGCGGGGCGAGCTGAACACGGACTGCTGCTCGAACGGCATGCACGCCTAGCGTACAGAGATCTTCGTTGAGGTCCCCAAGTGCCGGCGAGAGCACGACCGCCTCGATCCCGGCAGCATTCGCTCTTTCGATCAAGGTGTCACGCGCGCCGTTACCGGCTGGATCGGCGTCGCGCACGATGTAGAGCCGTCTCAGCGTGAGGGGGAACAGCATGGCAGCAAGATGGGCGGCCGAGAGTGCCGCTGCCATAGCCATATCGGGCAGGATGCACCGAAGCGACAAGACGGTCTCGATGCCTTCGCCGCCCGCCATGACGTCGCCCGGCAGGCCAAAGCGAACCGCGTGACCGAGAAGATCGCCCATCGCGCGCCTCGGCGTACCGACCGATGCCTTGCCTCTGCCGGAAGGATCAAGCCAGGTGCGATGTGCGCCAGTCAAATGGCCGTCGAGATCGGTGACGGAAGCGATCATCGCCGGCCAGGTCTCAGTCGGCGCGTGTTCGTCGGGCCGGTAGTAGCAGCGCGGGTGAAAACGCAGGCTTTCGGTCCCGTGCAAAGCGGTAATACTGCGGTTGCGCAGATACGCCTCTACGACCGTACCCGCAATCGGCTGCGACATCGTAAACAGCCGACGCGCTGCTTCAGATGATCCGGATGGCGTGTCTACCGATTTCGGCCGGGGAGAAATCTGCTCTGGTTCGGGATGCGGCAAGCCGAGAAACGTCATTGCTTCATTCGCAACGTCCTTGAAGTTGCTGAAGCCGCGGCTTTCGCGGATGACGTCTAGAAGGTCGCCATGCTCGCCAGTCGCCGCATCGGCCCACTTGCCGGCGGCTCCTTTTCCGTTCGCTGACCCGACGAGACGCACGAACATTGAGCGGCCCGGCGTGTTTTGCACATCGCCGACAAGCCAGTAGCGGCCCTCGCGATGCCCGTTCGAAAGATAGTAGCGACAAACCGCCTCAGCCTGCTGGCCGAGGCGGTGCGCCAGTTCTGACGCATCGTGGCGGGCCATCACGCATCCTCCCGCGTGTCGATGCGCTGGACTGGATAGCCCTTCAGCAACCTGCCCAGAATTGCGGGTCCAGATGCGTCGGCGGGCACGAACATGCGCAGCTTCCAGGAGATGATCTCTCGGAAGAGGCCGTAAGCCGAAAGACGGTCACGCATTGTGTCGTTGAAGCCCGTCAGCTCGATTCGGCTGACGCCCATGAGGCGGCTGCGCCGAAGCTGCAGACCATCGGCGAGGTCGAGGATCGTTCGACCGCCCAGAAGCGCAACGAAAGCATCACTGGCTGTGATCGAAGGCGAGCTTGTTGCCAGTGCGCCCGCGATCCATGCTGGCGGGACCTGACGACCGATGATGCGCTCGCCATCGTCAGTCTGGAGCCGGTACACACGTGAGAATTCCCTGGGCAGACGCTTCCAGATCGGCAGCAGCATGCCGGCAACGACATGGATAGTGCTGTCCGTGAATTCGGGCACGTCAGCCGTCTCGACACTCCAGGCGTCAGCGAATGCAGCCTGCTCAGCCTCAACCCAGTGGCTCTCCGCCATCATCTTCAATGAGGCCTGATGGTGCTCCATCGGCCGGATCAGCCGGACGCGCCATTCGATCTCGCCATTGTCGAGCATCAGCGCGGGCGCTGGCACCTGTACGGCGGCGCGGCCGGATCGGTTGTTGACCAGGAGCTTCGCGCGGGGATCGTGAAGCTGGGCAAGGGCATCGGCAAGTGAAACGGGTCGATTGCGCTTGCGCTGGGCGATGGTCAGCAGTCGCGTTTCCGCACCGGTGGCGGCATGGACATGGATGACGCGTCGCTCGGTGACGACGAAGCTCTCCGCACGCAGTGTTTCCAAGCCGATGTCGTAGGCACCGGAGGCAATGGCGCCCTCGATTTTCGCATTTAGCAATCGTTCGAAGGCTGTAAACAGGACGGTTTGAAGTGCGATGGTAAGCGCCAGCAGCCGATTGAGGAAGGTCGTGATCGGTGGCAGCTCGTCCTTGATGCCGGTGGAATCCGTCAGTGTGAGGCCGGTCGCTTCCTCGAACATCTGGAGTGAGCAGCCGTCCACCTTGCCGCGAACCAGCAGCAGGTAAAGCTGCCGCAGCGCGTCGCGGGCATAGTGCGACTCCAGATTGTCCTCAGGGCGAAATAGGCCCTGGCCGCCGGTCTGGCGCTGGCCGCGCGTAATGGCGCCCAATGTGTCGAGCCGCCGGGCTATCGTCGAGAGAAAGCGCTTCTCAGCCTTCACATCGGTCGCAACCGGCCGGAACAGCGGCGGCTGCGCCTGGTTCGTGCGGTTGGTGCGCCCCAAGCCCTGGATGGCGGCATCGGCCCTCCAGCCCGGCTCAAGCAGATAGTGAACTCGAAGGCGGCGGTTCTTCGCAGTGAGATCAGCGTGATAGCTGCGGCCAGTGCCACCGGCGTCGGAAAACACCAATATGCGCTTACAGTCATCCATGAATGCCTGTGCCTCGGCGAGATTGGCCGATCCGGCGCGGTTTTCGACGACAAGGCGATCGATGCCTCGAGTGCTGGTCTTGCGAACGACGCGGCGCGACCGGCCTGTCACTTCCGCTACGAGGTCGGTGCCGAAGCGCTGTACGATCTGATCGAGTGCCCCCGGGACGGGGGCCAGTGAAGCGAGTTGCTCGATGAGGCGATCGCGGCGGGCGACCGCTTCGCGGCTCTCGACGGGCTGGCCGTCGCGATAGACCGGACGTGACGACAAATTGCCTTCGCTGTCGGTGAACGGCTCGTAGAGTTGCACGGGGAAGGAATGCTGCAGATACGAGAGGACATATTCGCGCGGCGTGATGTCGACGCGAACGTCGTTCCATTCCTCGGTTGGAATTTCCGCGAGGCGCCGTTCCATCAGTGCCTCGCCGGTCGAGACGATCTGGATGACGGCGGCATGGCCTTGATGGAGATCGCGCTCGATCGAGCGTATCAGGGTCGGCGTCTTCATGCCGGTGAGCAAATGCCCGAAGAAGCGCTGTTTCGTGCTCTCGAATGCCGAACGTGCAGCCGACTTTGCCTGACGGTTCAGTGTCCCGGTCTCGCCTGTGACGTTGGCGGCCCGCATTGCGGCGTCGAGATTGTTATGAATGACGCTGAACGCTCCCGCATAGGCGTCGTAGATGCGGGTCTGCTCGGAGGTAAGCTGGTGCTCGACCAGCTCGTATTCGACACCATCGTACGAGAGCGATCGTGCCGTATAGAGACCGAGTGCGCGAAGGTCTCGAGCCAGCACTTCCATGGCGGCAACGCCGCCGGCCTCGATCGTCTCGACGAATTCGGCCCTGGTCGCGAAGGGCAAATCCTCACCACCCCATAGGCCCAAACGCTGCGCGTAAGCGAGGTTGTGGACGGTGGTTGCGCCCGTCGCCGAGACGTAGACGACACGGGCGTTCGGCAGGGCGTTTTGGAGGCAGAGCCCGGCGCGTCCCTGCTGTGAGGCGGCGACGTCGCCGCGTTCTCCCTTGCCGCCTGCGGCGTTCTGCATGGCATGGCTCTCGTCGAAAATGATCACTCCGTCGAAGTCGGTGCCCAACCATTCGACGATCTGCCGCACGCGCGAGACCTTCTCACCGCGTTCGTCGGAGCGCAGCGTGGCGTAGGTGGTGAATAGGACCCCTTGATCGAGGCGGATGGCCTTGCCCTGCGGGAACCGCGACAGCGGCGTGACCAGCAGGCGCTCCATGCCGAGAGCAGACCAGTCGCGCTGGGCGTCTTCGATCAGCTTGTCGGATTTGGAGATCCACACCGCCTTGCGGCGGCCCTGCATCCAACTATCCAGGATGATGCCGGCCGACTGGCGGCCCTTGCCGGCGCCCGTCCCGTCGCCGAGCATGAAGCCCCGGCGGAATCGCACGGCGTGCGCAGCATCGTCGCGCGCGGCAGAGACAAGATCGAAGGTCTCGTCCACCATCCAGGAACCGGCGAGGAACTCCGAATGGGCCTCGCCGGCATAGATGACTGTTTCTAGCTGCGCGTCGGACAAGAGGCCGTCGCTGACAACCTTGGCAGGAAGAATCGGCCGGTAGCTCGGCTTCGGCGGAGCAACGGATGCCATCGCCGCCGATTGAACCAACTTGGTCGGATGCGGATGGGCGCCCGGAATGCGGATCGCCTGCAACCCGTACTCCTCATAGATGCCATCGGTGATGTGCCTACTTTCGGCAGGCCTCCAGTCCAAAGTCTCGTAGGCAAGCTCGGCGCCTTCCGGCTCGGCGAGGCTGCGCACCGGAGAGGAAGCGGCGGATCTGGCGAGATCACCGCGCACCGTGCGCGCTGTTGGCCCCAGTGCCTTGACGGCGGGCGCAAAAGCCGAAGCGCTGACCGGCAGCCGTGCGGGAACGTGCTCGCCAATCCTGGCGATCAGTGTGGCGACATCGGGCGCCGTGCCGGCTGATGCTGGAAAGGTGCCTGGATTGTCGGCCGGCAGTTTGTCGATGACGGTCAGCCGGGTCTCGACGGTGGTGCCATGCCTGGCGTAGACGGCGCCGTCGATCGCGGCGGTGAACACCACGCGACCGCGCTCCTGGAGCCTGACGAAGGACTCGCGCCAGATGGGCAGCTCTGGGGAAAAATTTGCGCCAGTGATTGCGACAAGCCGCCCGCCCTCGGCGAGCCGGGCCAGCGCAGAGGCGACGTGACGATAGGCAGCGTCGGACACGCGACCCGAGACATTGGCCAGAACCGAGAACGGCGGGTTCATCAGCACGACGCTTGGTGCAATGCCGGGATCGAGATAATCATCGATCTGCGCTGCGTTGAAGCGAGTGACGGGGATAGCCGGAAAGAGCAATGAGAGAAGCCCGGCGCGGGCCTCGGCCAGTTCGTTGAGCAGCAACGTGCTGCCGCTGATCTCGGCCAAAATAGCAAGTAACCCGGTGCCGGCGGAGGGCTCAAGCACGCGGTCGGCAGGGGTGATTGCCGCGGCAGTCACGGCCGCCAGACCGAGCGGAATGGGGGTGCTGAACTGCTGAAGCGCTTCGGTCTCTTCGGAGCGGCGCGTGTGAGTTGGGAGCAGGCCGGCAATCTTGCCCAGCATCGGAAGTGCGGCGGCCGCAGAACCGGCTTTGCGGAAAAGCGACTTTCCGTATTTGCGCAGGAACAGCACCGTCGCGACTTCGCAAGCGTCATAGGCTGATTTCCAGTCCCATGCGCCGGACGCATCGGAGGCACCGAAGGCAGCTTCCATGGCGGAGCGAAGGCTCGAGGCGTCGACGCGCTGACCGCGTTCGAGATGGGGCAGAAGAAACTGCGCCGCGCTGTGGATGGCGGCAGCTGGTTCGACAGCCGGGGATGAGACAAGCGGAAGCGGCACTGCCGGAGCGGCAGTCTTCGAAGAAACATCAAGCATGGAGAAAACCTCGAGGAGAGCGGAACGGGAATGAACCGGGCGGCCCTCTCTCTCGACCAATCCGGCTCAAATCCGCCCTGGCCGGCCTCTCCCCTCTGGACTGCGGTCCTGCCGATAACGATCCTTCTTCGATCCAGGCGCTGCGCCGCTACCCGCCGTCAGTCCAACGACGACAGCGGCAACGCGGTTGGCAGCCCGGGGGCGATATCTTGGCACGCAGTGGGGACGGCGGGGCAGCAGCCGCCGAGCGAGAAGGACGCGGCAGAAGCGGCCAATTGGCTTTGCCCGTGTGTGAGAAAGTGAGCGTCCGGCAGGGGTAGGAAAGGGCGCGGAGCGGCCGAAACCGCTCCGCGCGAGGCGATCTATTCAGCGGCCATGTGCGGTTCGCTGTCTTCAATCTGCGCATCGTCGTCTGAGAGGAATTCGGGCAGCTCTTCCCCATAGCCGTCGGCGCCGGCGCCGCTATCAGCGCCAGCACTGCCGTCGAGGTCGACCAGGCGCAGTGGCTCGGGCAGCCAGCCACTATCGGTCAGCAAGCGCTCGGCTTCCTTCGCCATATCTCCCTTTTTCAGGTGCTCGATCAGCTGCGCGGCCTGTTCGCCCTTCGCCTCTCGCACCGCCTCGAGAATGCGGGACTTGGTGATGCGGCCGAGATAGTTTTCGACTGTCGGTGTCCAGCCGGCGTCGACCATATCGAGACCGACCGCGCGTGCCAGTCGATCAGCTTGCGCGATCCGCTGCCGAACGCCGTGTGCCGAGACGGCGCCGCCATAGCGGTCGCCTTTCTCGTGGAGCGCGTTCACGCCGTAGCTGACGCAATGGGCGAGCAACGCCGCGCGGCTGGTCTCATCAAGTGAGGCGATCCAGTCCCAAAGTGCATCGTCCTCGGTCGGCAGGTCCGATTTCCAGGCCTCATGGCGTTCGGCCACCGATTTCGCCGAGGGGCTGTCCTTCAGGTCACCTGCCTGCAGAGGGAAGAAGACGTGACGGATCGAGGCCTCCAGGCATCCGTTCGTGGTGCGGTGCTGGAACGTGTCAGTGACCAGCTTGTGCAAGAGCGCTGTCATGGCGACGTGAGGGTTGCCGGCAACCGCATCGCGCAACGCCAGTGTCCGGTGTGCGGTCAACTCTGTCATCAGTCGGTCCGGCAGGGGCTTGACCGCATCGTCCTCGTCTTCCTCGCACTCGACTGTCTGGCCGCCAATGGTGACAACGGCACGGTGCACCGACGAGCTGTCGGCAGCCCCGGACCCGCCGTCCCTTTTCGATTCATTCGCGCCGTCAAATGACATCGGCGGCACGTCCTCAGGCCGGAGAAAGCCGCGGTCGACCGAGAGTGAGCCGTCAGTGTCGATGCTGACGAACGCGCCGGCGATGGCGATGTCCGCCGGATCGAACTGCTTTGGGCGCTTGTCGAAATTGGCGAGCGCGGTCTCGATTTCACCGAGTCGCTGATCGACGTCTTCGGGCAGCTCGTCAGCACCCTCATATTCGGTTTCAAGCTTGGCATGCTCGACGTTGAGGGCATCGATGGTAGCCTGCTCCTCGGCAGAGAGATCGAGCGGATCACTCTGCAGCTGATACAGCCCACGCGTTGCGTCGTAGGGGAAGCTGACAGCGACCTCGACCCACTTCCAACCCTCGGCTGCAATTTCCTGGGCAGCCGCCTTGAGCTTCTCGGTGACCAGGCGGTCCAGCAGCGCTGCATCCTGCAGCCAGCCGCCGTCATCCGACTGGAACAGGTCGTGCATGACGATACCACCCGCGGCCTCATAGGCGTCGATCCCCACGAAGACGGCGCGCTTGTCGGAGGCGCGCACCGTCGTTTCGGTCAGCATGCGCCGGATTTGATAGGGCTCTTTCGACCAGGCATCCCTGATCGCCTCCCAGACCTGCTCCTGGCGGGCGCGGTCTTCGGAGACCGTGAAAGCCATGAGTTGCTCCAGTGTCATGCCGTCATCGGCATACACATCGAGCAGCACTGGCGAGACAGAAGCCAGCCTAAGCCGTTGCTTAACGACGTTGACCGGCACGAAGAAGGCTGCGGCAATCTCCTCCTCGCTCATGCCTTTTTGGCGCATGTCCTGGAAGGCGCGAAACTGGTCGAGCGGGTGCAGCGGCGCTCGCTCGATGTTCTCGGCGAGCGACACTTCCTCGGCAACGATCGCGCTGTGACGGGCGCGCACGACACAGGGCACGAGGGCGGTCTTGGCGAGGCGCTTTTGCTTCACCAGCAGCTCAAGCGCGCGGAAGCGCCGGCCTCCGGCAGGTACCTCAAACATGCCTGTCTCGTTACCGTCGCTGTCGACGACGGGCAAGACGCTGAGGCTCTGGATCAAGCCGCGGCGGGCGATCGAGGCCGCAAGATCCTCGATCGAGATGCCGACCTTGACGCGCCGGACATTGGACTGGGAGAGCACCAGCTTGTTGAAGGGAATGTCGCGCGAGGACGACAGGGTGATCTTCTGAACGGCAGTAGCCATCGGGATGTACTCCGCGACGGGCGGCCGAGAGCCTCTCTCTCGACCTCCAAACCCGTCATGAGAATTCCGTCACTCCTCGCCCTCTGATGTGCTCGGCAGCCACGCGACACTTGTCGCGGAGCAGCAGGTCGGTCCTGGCGCTCTGCAACGATTTCGCCGTAGCGGGGTCCGGCATCGAGGCAGACTTCGGTCATGAACGCATCCGCAGCAAGACGCCGAACTGGAAGCGGGTGGCCATTACGCTGCCTCCCGCCGATCGTCGTCAGCGGCGACTTTGTCGGGCAAGAACCCCAAGAGATAATCCGCAGCCCTGCTTGCCAGAGAGGCGGCGCGAACGATCGCACGGTTATCCTCGCGCAGCACGTCCAGCCACGAGCCGATAGGTCGGCGTGACGCACGGTCGGCGTGATGCCCAGCGAGGCGCAGCAGAAAGCCGCACATATCTCGGCGCGTTATCTGAACAGTCAAGCTGTCTCATTACAGCGCCATAGCTGCGAGCTCGCTGATTCCACGCGTTAGTTCGGTCGGGCGTTACCGTGAGACACTTTCGACACTGTCCGGCTATAGTCGTGTGGCTACATCGAGATTGGAAGCCAGGATGCAGATGGACGAAGCCGCCACGCCAGCAGATAACGTCGGAACGCAATCTGCCGCTGCGCAGCGAAGCATCCTCGGTGCCTTTAGCGGAGGCGCTGGCATTGGCGCCCTCGGTGGACTGATCGGGCTCGGCAGAGCTGAGTTCCGGCTTCCTTTACTGATCGGTGCGTTCCGGTTCGTTGCATTGGAAGCGGTGATCCTCAACAAGGCGATGAGTTTGGTTGTGGTCGCTTCGGCGCTGCCGTTCCGAACGGCGGCCGTTCCCTGGGAGGCCGTCGCGGCAAATTGGACGATCATCGCCAACCTGCTGGCAGGAAGCCTGGCCGGAGCGTGGTTCGGTGCGGGATGGGCGACGCGGCTGAGATCCGGCACACTCTACCGGATCATCGCGGTCCTGCTGCTCTTGATCGCGTTGGTGCTCCTGGTCGGGCACGATCCGCATGGTGGCGGCCATCCGTTGCTCGAAGGGCCTGCCCAGTTCATCGCCGGTGTCGCTGCCGGCGCGGTGATCGGGGTGGTCGCGGCTCTCCTCGGAGTGGCCGGAGGCGAACTGCTGATCCCGACGCTCGTCCTCCTGTTCGGCTGCGACATTAAGCTAGCCGGGAGCCTCTCGCTCGCAGTGAGCCTGCCGACGATGCTGATGGGCTTCACACGCTACAGCCGCGACCGGAGCTTTACGGTGCTCGGCCGCAACAAGCGGTTCGTGCTCGTGATGGCGGCCGGGTCGATCGTCGGCAGCTTCATCGGCGCGCGATTGCTCGGCATCGCGCCGAGTTCGGTGCTGCTGCCGCTATTGGCGACGATCCTGCTCGTCAGCGCGCTCAAGGTCTGGCGACATCGTTGAGACAGTCTGATCACGGTGGTTGTCCTGATCGTGCTCGCTCAACCGGCGCAGCAGGACAGCTTGGCGACGTCCTTGTCGAACGAGAGCGCCGCGAGCTTCAAACCTTCGACTGTAGTAAGATACGGAAAGATCGTATCTGCGAGATCGTTGATGGTGAGGCCCTGCCGAATCGCGAGTGCCGCGGTCTGGATGCTGTCGGCGCCTTCCGGCGCGAGAATATGCGCCCCGAGCAGCCGGCCGCTGCCGGCGTCGGCGACGAGCTTGATGAGCCCACGGGTATCGCGAGCTGCGAGCGCGCGCGGCACCTGGTCGAGACCGATTGTCGAGACGCGGACGGCATGCCCGGCCGCGCGCGCCGCCGCCTCGGTCAGGCCGACGCTCGCCACCTGCGGGTCAGTGAACACGATGGCAGGCATGGCGCTGTTGTCGTAGCGCAGGCTGTCGCCATTGAGGGCGTTTTTGGCGGCGAGCTTGGCGCCATAGGCAGCCATGTAGACGAACTGGTCGCGACCGGTGACGTCGCCGGCGGCATAGATGCCGGCCCGGGTGGTGCGCATGCGCTCGTCGACGACGATGCCGCCCTTTGGTGAAACGGCGATCCCGTGTTCGGCGAGCCCAAGGCCTCCGATGTTGGGCGTGCGACCGGTGGTGATCAGCACCTGATCGGCGTCGATCGTCGTGTTCTGGCCGTCGAGCGAAATGCCGTCCTCGGTCTTGCGGATCGCACGGTAGGCGATGCCAGAGATCACGGCGATCCCTTCGTCCTCGAAATACCTTGTCAGCGCTGCGCTGATCTCGGGCTCGGCCTCGGGTAGCAGGCGAGACCGGCACACGAGCGTCACCCCGACGCCGGCCCGAGCGAACATCTGGGCGAGTTCCGCCCCGATATAGCCGCCGCCGATGACGAGCAACGATCGCGGGAGTTCCTCAAGGTCGAGCGCGGTCGTGCTGGTCAGATAGGGTACGGTCTCGATGCCAGGGATGGCGGGCACCGCCGGTCGCGCGCCGGTCGCGATGATGATCTTGCCGGCGGGAATGCGCGCGCCGTCTACCTCGACACCACCTTCCACGAGCCGCGCCGCGCCCTCGCGATAGGCGATGCCGTTATAGGCCGGCAGCAGGTCAATGTACTTGGCCTGGCGCAGATCGGAAACCAGCGAGTCCTTCTGGCGGACGGTTCCGCGCCAATCGGTCAGTTCGGCTTCGGCCATGATGCCGGCGAAACGTGCTGCCACGCGAGCGTTGTGAAGTGTCTCGGCGGCGCGGATCAGCGTCTTCGATGGGACGCAACCGATATTGACGCAGGTGCCGCCGATGGTGCCGTGGCCGATGAGGGCGACTTGCGCACCCTGATCGGCGGCCGTGATCGAAGCCGAGAAGCCGGCCGAGCCCGCGCCGATGACGACGAGATCGTAGGCGCCACCATTGCGACCGTTCGCGCGGACGGGGCGGTCTGTTGCTGCAGCGCTCTTCGATGTCGAGCCGATCGACGCGTGTGGTACCATCTCGAGGCCAGCGAGGCTGGGTCCGAAGAGAGCCCGACCCGCCTCCAGTCCTTCTTCGATCGACAGCCGAAAACCGGGCTCGTCCGCGTTGCGCTCGCGGCGCCAGGCGGATAGATGGTCTTCCGAACAGAAGAACGCCGTTGTCGCGCATAGTGAGTTCGCCGCGCACGCGCCTTCGTAATGGACGCTAAGCCACACGACCGCCGCCTCCGGTGCAACGCCGGCCAGAGCCCAGCCCCGATCCCGCGTGGCGATCCGGATCGGCATGCCACAGTGGCGGCAGAGCGATGCGACCTTGATGTCGCGATCGGTCATGGCGCCGATGCCCAGCGCGTCGACCGCGCACATGGCATTGAGCGTGCATCCATCCAGCGTGACGTGGTGGCCGGTGTCCCGGTCGGTGAAGGGATAGGCGCCGACGATCCCGTCGCCGTCGAGCACGACAAGATCGCGACTGCGAAGCTCGTCGAGCAGAGGCCGGACGGCCGTTGCACTCAGTCCCGCACGCTTGGCGAGCGCGCCCGGGGTCGGGGCTCGACCATGTTCGGTGTAGAGCTGAAGCAACGCAACACGCACGCAGTCCGTGGTGGCCTCGTAGCCGCTCCAGCGATCGAACACGTGTTCGGAGCCGACCATTGCCAGCAGGGCATCCTGGACCACCGGCGATGTGACCACGGACCAGTCCGGAAACGTCACGCCTGGCCGCACGGGGTAGCTCGGCGGTGCCGCGGATGTGGAGGCCGCAGCCTTGTCCCCAGGCAAGGGGGATGCGCAGCAATCGTTCATGGCTTCACGCCTTCCTTGTGAATCTTCGTCTCGCAGCCCGCGACCGTTGCCCGGCGATGATGGACGCCCCACGCGACGAGGCCGAGGCCCGCGCCGATCAGGGGAAGCACCACCAGACCGGCGCCTGCCAACCACGCGCCAAGGCCGGCCAGGGGCAGACCCACGGCGAGGAGCGGCGCCGCGCAGCAGATCGCGGCGAGGATGGCGCCGGCCACGCCGGCGCGGACCAGGGCGCGGTCGCTCATCTCAACTGCCCTGCTGTGTCGGATGGGCCGGATAGCCGGCATTCATGCTGGCGGTCGCGATAGTATCCGGGTTCGTCTTGGCGTCGTCGAAGGTCACGGTCGCGGTCTTGGCTTCGAAAGAGACCGCCACCTTCGCAACGCCGGGGACCGCCGCCATTGAGTTCTGCACGATATAGGGACATGAGGCGCAGGTCATGTTGTCGACGGCGAAGGTGACGGTACGCTCGCCGGCCCACGCGGCCGGAGCCACGATAACGGAGCCGATCAGGGTGAGCGCGCTCAAATACTTGGTCATGGATGAAACTCCTTTGTCTCAGGCGCGAGCGGCGCGATGTAGTCGAAGGCGAAGGCGGCCACTACGAGCACCGTCGCGATCCAGAGCGCGAGTTGAACGAAGCGGCTAGGGATCGGGCGGGCACAGGCTGCGCCATCGGCGCAGGCGCGTCTGGGCTTCCAGTAGACGAGGTAGAAGCCGTAGCCGAGAAGGCCTGCCGTGCCGGTGACGAAGAAGGGCTTGTAGGGCGCAAGCGCCGTCAGGTTGCCGATCCAGGCGCCGCCAATACCGAGGCTGAACAGGATCAGCGGCACGATGCAGCAAGACGAGGCGGCAAGCGCGCCGAGAATACCGCCAACGGCGATCAGACGCTGCCGGCCAGCTTCGCCCCGCTCAGAGGCGGGCAAGTCTGTCGAAGCCGTTGTGATCCCCGCCGTTCCGGATCGCGATGCAACCATGTCTGCTCTCTCTTTCCTTGCCGAAATCCTCACTGTGCCGTACCATGCGGTCTGTAGTTCCTACAGGGTCAAGGGATAATTTGCGATGCGCGATCACGCCGTGGTGAAGGGCCTGCAGCGGGCCGAGCTCGCCCGGCGGACGGGCTGCAATCTGGAGACCGTGCGCTATTACGAGAAGGTTGGCCTTCTGCCCGAGCCGCCGCGCACGACGAGCGGCTATCGCAGTTACGACTCCACGCACGAACGGCGCCTCCGCTTCGTGCTGCGGGCGCGCGAGCTCGGCTTCTCTCTCGATGAAATCCGTGAACTGTTGCGTCTCGTCGACGAGCGTGACCGGCCCTGCGCCGAGGCGCGCGCCGTCGCTGCCGCGCACCTCGACGACGTGCGGGCAAAGATTGCCGATCTGAAACGCATGGAGCGGGTGTTGAAGGACGTGGTCGCGCAATGCGCAGACGGCACGTTGCCGGAATGCCCGTTGATCGAGACGCTGTTCCGGGAGCGTGCGGTCAACTGATTGCGCCCGGTCGGACTCCCTGAAATGCCCAGCTTGGGGCGCCTATGCGGCGCCCCGGATCTTGTCGTGCTGAGCATCGGCCTGTCGGGCGTGCATCCAGTCGGCGATCTCTTGTGCCTTGCTAGCTGCCGTGAAGATGGCGCGCTTGTCGGACCGCAGCGCCTCGAGCCAGGAGGCGATGTAGCGGGCGTGATCGGGCCTCGGCTCGACGCTGAGGTTCAAGTCGGCGCAGATCATGGCGCTCAAGAGCTCGACCGTGCATTCCTCCATTGCGTAGGCGGCCGAGCCAAACCGGCCGGCGAGATCGCGGTCGAGGCGATGCTTGGCGCCGGAGGCGTGTCCGCATTCGTGGAGCAGCACGGCGTAGTAGGCGACGGCATCCCGGAAGCAGGCGAACTCGGGCATCTGCACATGATCCCTGGATGGGATGTAACAGGCCTGCGATCCGCCGTGGCGGACATCGATGCCAAGGGCGGCGCAGAATCGCTCGGCGTGCTCGATCCGCTCGGCCATCGGGAGCAGCGGCATCTCGGGCGGTGTGTATCCGTCGACCTGGGCGGCATTGAAGACGGTGTAGCCGCGGGCAAACAGGCGCCGTGCGGGCTTGTCGTGATCTTCGTCATCGTCCTGACGATCTGTGTCGGCGCTGCGATCGCTCGTCTTCCAGAATACGACGAGCTGGCCGCGCTCGCCCTTGCGAACCTGAGCGCCGAGTTCGTGCCATTGGCGATAGGTGCCCCAGATGCCGGCGGGATAATCGGCCGCATGCGCCGCAACCCAGAGGGTGATGACGTTGACGCCGCGATAGGTCTTGCGTGAGGCGACGTTAACGGGCGTGGTGATGGCCGACCCGTCGTGATGCCAGGGCATGCGGTACTCTCCTGCGCCGGCCTCGATGGCGGCGATGATCTGGTTGGTGACGCGCTCGTAGATATCGTTGACGGTCCGGGCCTGGCTGTTGCGATCGATGGTCATGGATGCCTCCTGTGCTCGCCCTCTCCGTCGAGGGCGAAGCGGGCAGGGGCAGGCGCGGCGAGCCGGGCCGTCACACCCTGTTCTCGGCTACTGGTGCGGAACAGGGTTGACGGGCCGGCAGCGTCTGCCACAACCGAGCCCCTGCCTCGACGGGCGAGCTCAGGAGACGTCGGCCATGAACGATGGCCGCAGGACCGGCCGGCGGTGAGGAATTGCGTGGCTCTCAGCCAGCGTCGTCTCGCGGCCGGCGCCGCAGCGGAACGACCTTGGCCTCATTCGGTCGCGCCAGTTCATCCTGCAAGCCGGCAATCACCGCGTCACACTCGGCAACCCGCAACGTCAGCACCTGGATGTGCTGCGCGAGCGTGCGGGTGAGCGCGCGCAGTTCGGCCATCTCGGCACCGCGCATGGCCCGGAGCTCGGCTTCGAGGGAGCGGACGCGGTCCTTCAATGCTTGAGGAGATGATCGCCGGTGGCGGGCTTCGGCAGCACGGAACGCGGCGAGAAGATCGACCGCACGGTTCGCTGTTGCCCGGCTGACGCCGGCCTCGCGCGCCAGGTTGGCGACGGTGAGCGCGCCGTCGGTGCGCTCGGGCCGGCCGTCGAGCAGCCTTGCCATGGCCGCCCTCAACGCGGCTTCGCTCTTCGGACCGGACGCGGTCATGCATCATCGTCCATGAGAGGCGCGATCAGCCGGCGCTTGCGTTCGTTGTCCTTCGTGATCGCTGTGCGCTGAAGCAGTGACAGGCGACGATCGGCAAGCAGCGCTTCGCCTTCTGCGATCGAGGCCTGCCAGGGCTCGCGATGCCGGGTAGTCAGACAGGCGTTCGGGCATCGATCAGGGCTGCATCGGGACAAGGCCGGCGCTGGTCGCTCGGTCTCCGGCGAGGCGGCCAGGCAGAGCGCGGTCGCGGCATCGAAGAGGCAATCACTGAGAAAGCCAACGTGTAAGGTCCGGCCAAGATGGGCGAGCATGGTGCGCAGTCGCTTGCGATCCATGATGCGGCCCGGGAGATCGCCAAGCTCGTTCTGCACACGCGCGAACTCGCGTCGCAACCGCGTGGCGCCCGGTCCCGCTGGACCCTCATCGCGAAGAAACGCCTCGTAATGGGCGACGATATCGTCGAGCGGGCCGAGTGCGCGCTCACGCTCGACGGCGAGGCGGAAGTCGGCCTGCGTCGAGCCCGCATAGCCCTCGAACATGGCGATCGAGGCGTGCTTGTACTGGTGCGTGACGCGATCAGCCGAACCCACTAAAGCGGCGCGCGGGAGTTCCGGCCCAAGGGAGCCGGCCAGTGAGTAAGCCGCGCAGCCGAAGCCCAGTCGGGAGCGGTTTCACCGGCCACGGAAACGGGGAGCCAGCCGAAAGGCTCGTGGAGTGCGCGTCGGCGCAACCGTTCCGATTAACAGGTCAAAGGAGCATCTTTGCCGCAGGCGCTCCAGCCGGCGCTTTTCGCAGCCGTATATTCAGAGAAAAGATCGTGTGGCAGGGCATCCGGAATGGCGAGAGAGAAAGTGTGCTCAATGCGACCCGCGATCCGTCTGTTTCCGAGCGAAACTATCGGACCATAGAGATTGGCTGAGGGCTCCGTTTTGAAAATCCCCGACCAATTCGACGAGACCACGCCCCTGCGCGTCGCGATTGCAGCGCGAATTGCCTTTCCCGATGGCTCGATGTGCGCAGCAGGCCTACGCAAGGAACGTGACGCCGGCCGACTTGAAACCGAGCTAATCGCAGGAAAGGAGTACGTCACCTTGCTGGCGATCACCAGAATGAGGGAACTATGCCGCGGGCGTCGAAAGGGCCACGCCTCGTCTGGCGCGGCGAAAGCTGGAAAAAGGACGGAACACTGCGAAACAAAGCTGGATGGTTTATCCGCGATCGAACAACGTTCATCAGCGCTGGCAGCGGCGAAAAAGGCCATCCAGGACCTGAAGCTGAAAAGGCGCTCGCGGTCTACATCGCCGGCAAGTACCACCGAGCGCGCGGTGCCGAAGATGTCTTGATAGCTGATGTCGTCAGCGTCTACCTGAGAGAGGTTGCACCGAAGCATGCCGCGCCGGAAGAGACGGCGGCTCGGCTGGACAACATCCTCGATTTCTTTGGTGAAAAGACGCTCGCCGCTATCAACGGCAAGCTTTGCCGCGACTACGTCGCGTTCTGTCCCACCGAAGCCGTTGCGCGCCGCCAACTCGAGGATCTTCGTGCGGCCATCAACTACTACCGCAGGGAAGGCCACACGACTGCCGCACCGACGATTGTCCTGCCTGACAAGGCCGGTGCGCGCGAGCGCTGGTTGACGCGCAGTGAGGCGGCCGCCCTTATCTGGGCCGCGTGGCGTATGAAGCAGAAATGGAAGGGCCAGGAGAGCGACCGGCGTACCGGGCGACACCTCGCCCGCTTCATGCTTGTCGCGCTTTATACAGGAACGCGCTCTGCCGCAGTTTGCGGTGCCGCCATCCGTCCCACCAAAGGGCGTGGTTATGTGGACCTCGACCGCGGCATCTTTTACCGCCGCGCCGATAGCGCAAAGAAGACCAAAAAACGCCAGCCGCCTGTGCGCTTGCCGGACAGGCTGTTGGCGCATCTCCGCCGCTGGGCGTGCACAGATCTCGATATCAGGACCAAGGCGCGCGGCAAGAGCGCAAATATTGGTCGCAAGATATCGCAAGACTTTGTGGTGGAGTGGAATGGAAAGCCGGTGGGGTCGGTCAAGAAGAGCTTTAGGAGAGCTCGCGACGCTGCCGGCCTCGGTCCCGACGTCACTTCGCACACGCTTCGCCACACCGCTGCGACCTGGCTGATGCGGGCCGGCGCCGACATGTGGCAGGCCGCGGGCTTTCTCGGCATCACCGTGGATGTTCTGGTCGATACTTATGGTCACCATCATCCCGACTTCCAGGCAGACGCCGCCGAGAAGATCGCGAAGAAGCACGTCGCCGCCAAGGCGACGAAAACCTCGCTCAGGATAGGTGACGATGAAAACGTGAACTTGGCCCGATCGCACCACAGGTTCCCCACACAAAGCCCGAAAGGAAATGCAATCATTGCGGAGCGAGCGTGACGAAGGAACCCGGGAACCTGCGGCTTTGCCGGTAGCGCACATCGTTCGGGACGATGGGGTCGCAGGTTCAAATCCTGAGCGCGCTCAGGTCCCTCCTGTCTGAGCGACCACGGGGCGAGCGGTTGAGCGAACAACAGAACCGCTTGTTGAACGCGCCGTGTCAGATCGAGCTTTAGACCCAAGGCTTTTCTGTAACGAACGCTGGCTATCGACCTGAACGTTACCTTGGTGGCGATCGATGGTGTGATATCACTTCGGAACATACCCTAAAATGACCGCTTTGCGCCGTATGCACGAACCCGCTTCGCGGGAGGGTCGCCTGGTTCTGAGGTGACGCGTATTCATAGGCCTTGAGCAGGTAAAGTCTGCGATTTGACCATGGAGTTCCCTTCAACGAGAGGAACTTGCCACGGCCACCTTGTCGACCGATGCTCCGATCACGCCGCTTCGCAGCGCACGCAGCAAGACATGCTGATGCGGGGCTTGGGACCCCATAGGCAGCAGGATGCCGGGCGGCGGCATCGCGCCGGACGGATCACGCTGGATATCGTCGCGGCCGGCCTTCCTTCTTCCAGTCAGAGTACTGGCCAACCTGTTCCGCCGTCTGTTCCTGACCCGGCTGGTCGCGCTGCACGACGTCGGTCGGCTCGCCTTCTTCGGATCGGCGGCGCACCTGGCCGACCATCAGGCCCTCCTGCGTCATCTGAAGCGCCGGTCAACAGGATGCTATATGCACGTTGCCGTGGCGCCGGTCGTCACGCACACCAATCCCGTCGGAAGCAACGCTACAGGCTCTGCAACCTGGCCCGGAAGCCGCTTCCACGACATGCCCAATGCGGGGTTCGCGACAAGCGCTGGCACCCCCGAGGCACAAATCCCCATAGGCAATCGTCCGCAGCCCACGGGTTCCTGCATGAGAGACTTTCGTACGCCTGACGCCACCAGAAACGCTTCACCAAGTCAGTCATTGCTGCGGACTTCGCCATCGCCGAAAAGCGGACATTGCCGAGGACTACGCTGCAGGTCGAGGTTGCTCCATCTCCTGCTATTCACAGCTCTCGATGATCTAAGCTAACCGGACGCGGTCTGGCCGTCTCTCAATGACGGGCTGGAAAGCGTGTCAGCTTGTTTTGCTTGGTTCTTTCGATTTAGGATACAATTTCGGAAGCAATTCTGCATTTCCTTGAAGGACCTAAAGCCGAGGCGCGGTGCGAGGCGGGATAAGGTTGTCGGGGACACTCCGCATCGGCGCGCGATCGCGGCGGCATTCTCGAAAGCCACGTAGTCCGGCTGCGCAAACATCACCCGGGCGACAGTTTCCAACTTCGTGGGAAGTACGAGCTCCTTCTTCGCAATCAGCATTTTGAGTTCGGCGAGCGTTGGCACCGGACTGTCGCGAGATACGACTTGTCTACCGCCCGCTCGTGAGGAATCAGATAGCCCCACTGGTTCTCACTGTTTGGCTGCTTGCATGAACATGTCGAACTCGGCATCCCCAATCGGAACAGTATGCTCGTCACCGGGATACCTACCGGAATCGATGTCTGCCTTGTATTCCCTGAAGGCGACAAGGCGCTCGTCCTGGATCTTCTGCAGTTCAGGGCCAAGGTGTCGGTAAACCTTTCCGTGTCGCGGCGTGTGGTTCTTGCCGTAACCACACACATCTTCCGTGAAGAGGTACTGCGCATCCGCATACTTGCCAGCGCCCATGCCAAGCATGACAAGCGATGAGTTTTCAGCCAAGAATTTCGCGACCCGATCGGGCACGACTTCCAGTTCCGCTCCGAAGACGCCGATCTCCGCAAGTTTCTGGGTGTGTCGCCAGAGGCGCATCGCTTCGTCCGCGGTCTTGCCGACTGCGCGCCAGCCCGTCCAGGTGATGTATGACGGGATTAAGCCGATATGGCCAACGACAGGGATGTAGTTGTCGCAAAGTGCCTTCTGGATGTCGTAAGACGCCGCACAATAAAAGGCGTCACCACCAATGCCAGCGAAGTGGAAGGCTGCACGCAGATAATCCTCTGCTGTCGCCAGCGGGCGGCCAGCAAAGCTGCCCCAGCTGCCATATGGCAGGCCGACCTGTACGAAACAGTCGCCCGCTGCCTGCCGCATTTCCGAATCGAAAAATCGACCCTCGATGGAAAGCATATGAATGCCTGCTGCGGCAGCGGCAGCTGCCTCGTCGGGCGTGCTGACGAAGAGCATGGAAATTTTCTGTCCATTCTTCTTCATCTTTCGGATGTCCTCGACATGAGGACGGTTGTGATACATGCCCATAATCAGCCTCCGCTGCAGTTCAGGCGACCTTGAAAATGAGTCTGCGAGCGGTGTTCGGATCGGAAAGCATAGTCGGATAGCTTGCCGCGCTTGATCATAACGCCCAAACCCGCATCGCACCTATGATGACCATTCCCGGCATAGCTCACACCGTAAAAGCCCGCCGAAAAGCGTCCAACGCCGCTTCCGGATCGTTTTGGGCAAACGCCTCCAAACCCACCGGCCCGCGGTATCCCATGTCGAATAGAGCTCTCGCGATGTACCGCCAGTTCATCTCGCCCGTTCCCGGCTCGCAACGACCCGGGTTGTCAGCCACCTGCACCTCGCCGATGAACGGCAGGCACTTCTCGCACCAGCGCACAATATCGCCCTCGCCGATTTGAGTGTGATAGAGGTCGAGATTGATACGCAATTGCGGTCTGTTGATCGATGACACCAATGCCAGCACTGCTGCCGTCGAGCCGAATGGGCAGCCGGGGTGATCAAGCCGGTTCAGATTCTCGAGCGTGAAGGTTACATCTTCGGCCTCGGCCATGTCACAGATGCGGTTTAACGTGTCCCGCGCCTTGAGCCACATCGGGCCAGTCTCGATGTCAGTTTTTACAATAGGAATGCCGCCCTCGCCGAGACCGGTGCCATGCAGGTTCAACCGAGCAACTCCGAGGCGCTTTCCGACCTTCGCGGTCTCGAGCGCCGATTTTAAGAGAATGTCGGCCCCCTCGTCATCGGCGAGCCTTCCGTGGAGATAGCCGTTCATGATTGTGAAAGTCGCGCCCGTCTTCTCGAGCTCCTCGAGGTCATGGTCCGGCCAATTCCACAATCCGATGCCGAAACCCATCTCATGCAAGCGCGCGACGCGCCAAGCAATTGGGCGATCAAGCCAAAGCATCTCGGCGCAGGCGGCCAGCTGGAAGGGTTGGCCCATGATGGCTCAAGCCTCGATCATGACGCGGCCATTCTCGACCTTCGTCTTGTAAGTCTTGAGGTTCTCGCAGGCCGGTGGCGTCTCTACTTCGCCGGTCGTGAAGTCGAAAACGGAAGCGTGCTTGGGGCATTCCACCGTATTGGCCATGACGAGGCCGTCAGCGAGGTGAATCTTCTCGTGCGTGCAAAGCCCGTCTGTGCAGTAGTATTCATTCGCGTCGTTGCGGAAAATCGCGAAGGTGCGGCCGCCATGATCGAAGCGTTTGGCTTCTTCGGCTTCTATTTCGTTGGCGGCACAGGCGTTGATCCAGGGCATGGTGTCTTCCTTCAGATGGCTTGCGGTTTGAAGTCGGCAGGGGCGGACGGCATGACGCCTTGGAGTAGCGCAACGGACTTTTCGAGCCCGTCGAGCGAGTTCAAAAGGACATCCTCATGCTCGATGGAGAGCCAACCATCGTAGCCAGCCATCTTTAGGCGATAGCAGAATTGCCGCCACCACTCCTCGCCGTGGCCGAAGCCCAGCGTGATGTAGCTCCAGGATCGCGCCGGAATATCCATCAGGCTGCCGTTTTCCAATAGAGAGGTCGTCGCCTGCACCGGGCCGTTCAGCATCGTATCCTTGGCATGAACGTGGTAGACCGCCTCGCCCAACGACTGAGCCGCCGCCAAGGGATCAGCGCCCATCCAAAAGAGGTGCGAGGGATCTAGGTTGGCGCCTACGACCGGGCCGACCGCCTGCCGCAATTTCAAGAGCGAGGGCACGTTGTAGACGCACTGGTTGCCGTGGAGTTCCAGCGCAATGCGCTCCACGCCATTCTCCTGAGCCAGCGCCACGATGTCGGTCCAGAACGGGATTATCTTCTCTTCCCATTGATATTTCAGGATGGTCTGCGTTTCCGGGGGCCACGACGAGACGACCCAGTTAGGCATGGCGTCGGCAGCTTTGCCGGCAGGAAGGCCACTCATGGTGCACACGGTCCGGATGCCCATTTCCCCGGCCACGCGAATCGTATCTTTCAACCCCTGACCCTGGGCTGAGTCGGTTGGATGCAGCGGATTGCCGTTTGCATTGAGGCTGATGATTTCCAACCCGCGCTCCTCAAACGCATTGATGAAGCGCTTCTGGCCTTCCTTATCGCCCAGTAGGGACGAGAGCGGGAAATGCGGTGCGGTGGACCAGCCGCAGGTGTTCACCTCGACGCCATCGACGCCCATGCGCTTGGCATGGTCCAGCATCGTCTCGAAGGGAAGGCCGCCTAGACTGTCGGAAACGAAACCCAATTTCATGCATAAAACTCCGGCTTTTCGATCATTTGCACGGACACGTTGCGCCCTTCGTTCAGCGCCTTCACGCCCGCCTCGGCAACGGTGGCAGCGCAGTAGCCGTCCCAGCAATCGGCGGCGGTGCCGGGGAACTCGCCGGCAGTTACGAAACGAAGGAAGTCGCGATTCTGCCTGCGGTAGGCGTCGGCGTAGCGGGTCCGCCAGTCTGCATCGTAGCCCGTGCTCTGGGCGAGCGCCGAATCTAAGCGGGTGTAGGCGACATTGTTCATCGCCACAGCACCCTGCTCGCCAATAAGCTCGGCGCGCACGTCGTAGCCATATGCGGCATTGTTGTTGATCTCGATGTTGACGAGTTGGCCGTCAACTGTCTGGAGCACCATGAAGACTGGCGCGACACGTGCATCGGAGCGCTTCGGCTGGAAGGCCGAGATTGAAGCGTATTCAGTGTCGAGTACGTAGCGCACCACGTCGAATTCGTGCGGGGCGGAATTGGTGATGGCCATGGCGCCGGTGAAATCGGCCGCTGGTGTTTCAACGTTGCGGTGGAAATTGTGCATCATCAGCGGCCGTCCAAGCCGGCCACCTGATAGAGCACGTTTCATTTCCTGGTAGGAGCGGTCGTAGCGGCGCATGAAGCCGATCTGGACGAACTTCGCACCCGCCTTCTGTTCAGCCTCCATCACTGCGACACATTGGGCGGACGATGGAGAAAGAGGCTTTTCGCACAGCACGCGTTTGCCGGCCGCGATACAAGCCTGCGACAACGGCGCATGCGTGAAATCGGGGCTCGCGATGATCACCGCATCCACGTCGTGCCGTGCGATGACGCCTTCGGGGTTGGTGGAGATGTCGGAGGCGCCAAGGGCATTGGCGACCGCACGGGCACGCGCCTCGTCCCTGTCGCACACCAGCTGGAGCGTGGCGCCGGGGAGGTCCTCGGCGACTATTTTAGCATGGTCTGCACCCATTAGGCCGGCGCCAATCACGGCAATGCGGGTTGTCATGTATTCTTCTGCCTTTTTTCTGAGTTAACGGCCGCCGACCCTGCCAATCCTAAGGCGTCGGTTGATGTGGAGGCGGCGGATGCCGCGCTTGCTGAGGGAAGCCTATCGACTCGTTCGCTCCTCAACTACTTCCAGAGGCGGCGGATGGCCTTCGTGCTCATCCATATAATTTTCGATCTCGGCTTCGAGGTCGGCCATGGTCTCGCCGCCGGCCATCAGGTCGGTGATCTCCTCTCGTGTCTTTTCGTGCTTGCGGAAATCCGCGGCGATGGCACCGCGGATGAGTACGGCGAAATGGTCGCCCACAGCCATCGCGTGCATCACCTGGTGGGTAATGAAGATGACGGCGAGTCCGCGGCGCTTGGCTTCGTTGACGATGCGAAGCACGTGTGCCGCCTGCTTGACGCCGAGCGCCGCGGTTGGCTCATCGAGGATGAGGACGCGGGCCCCGAAATGAACGGCGCGTGCAATAGCCAGGGACTGACGTTCGCCGCCCGACAGGCCGCCGACCAGCCGGTCGCCATCGTCGATGCGCGTGATGCCAAAATCTTGCACCGCTTTGACCGCGATTTCGTTGGCGCGCTTACGGTCGTAGAACTTGAACGGGCCCCAGCCCTTCGTTGGCTCCAATCCCACGAAGAAAGACCGGCCTATGCTCATTAGCGGGAAAGTGCCCCCGAATTGGTGCACCGTGGCAATGCCGCGCTCTTGCGCATCACTTGGCCCGTTAAAGCTAATCGGCTGGCCGTCCATCAAGATTTGGCCGCTGGTGGGCATGAAGACGCCCGCCAGGGTCTTGATCAGGGTGGATTTGCCGGCACCGTTATCGCCCAACAGGCACAACACCTCACCTTGGCGCACTTCCAATGAAATGTCGTGCAGCACGTCGATCGCGCCGAAGGACTTGTTGATGTTCTTCAGTTCGAGAATGGCAGGTTTGTCGCTCATGACGCGTTCAGCCCTTTTTCGCGGGATTGGCCTTCAATTTCATAAACTTCTCTCAGTGCTTGGCGGCACCTCCGGCGGGCTTCGCGCCCCTCCGGGGTCTGTACGACAGGGCTAACTCGCGGAAGGACTGGTTCATCAGCACAGCCACCAGGAGCATCACACCGATGATCAAGTTCGACCAGTTGCGGTCAATCTGGGTAAAATAGATTCCCTGACTCACAATGGCGAACGTGACTGTACCGACGAAGATGCCGATCACCGAGCCGAAGCCGCCGGTGAGAAGCACGCCGCCCACCACCACAGACACGATCGCATTGAAGATGAAGCTCATTCCGCCGGAGACTTGGGCCGAATTGAATTGGATGGCTTGGCACATACCGACGAATGTGGCGCTGACGGCGGACAGCACGAACAGCGCGATGGTCATGCGGCCCGTCGGAATGCCTGCATTGCGGGCGCTTATGCGGTCGCCGCCCATGGCGAATAGCCAGTTGCCGTATCGAGTCTGATGCACGACGAAGCCGACGATCACAGCGATAAGTATCCACCAGACTATGATGACCTGGTGGCTGCCGCCGATCAGTTGGCCGAACAGAAATTTGGCCCAGCCTGGCGCGGTGACCGCCACGCTGGCATTGCCGGTCAACAACACCGAGGCGCTGAGCACCACGCCCTGCATGGCGACCAGCGTGCCGAGCGTAATGATAAGCGAGGGCACGGAAGTGCGGACGGTCAGCAGGCCGTTGACGAGGCCGACCATCACGCCAACCGCGAGCGCGCCCACGATGCCGACCATCATGGGCATGCCGTAATAGCCGGTGAGGATGGCGGTGGTCATTGAGCCCGCTGGGATCAACGCACCGATGGAGATATCGAGTTCACCCGAGATCATCAGCAGGCCGAGAGGAATGGCGACAATGCCGAGATTGGCGGCGAAGTTGACCCAGCTGGCCGCACCGACGAGGGTCCGAAGGTCGACACCGCCAAAAATGACGAAGAACAGTACGACACCGACCAGGCTGAGGATCGAGCCCGCATCGGGGCGGCGCAGAAAAGACTTGATTGCGTCAGTCATGGCTGTCCCTCACGCCTTCTTCGCCGAATAGCTGAGAGCCAGCTGCCGGAAGGTGTCGTTGGTGAGCACCGCGATCAGCAAAAGTGCGCCGATGATGATGCTTCCCATGTTAGGATCGATACCGGTGAAGTAGATTCCCTGGTTGACGACTGAGAACGTGATCGTGCCGAACACGATGCCGACGATTGAGCCGAAGCCGCCGGTAAGCAGCACGCCCCCTATGACCACGCACATAATGGAATTGAAGATGAAGGACTCGCCTGCCAGAACCTGGGCGCTTTGGTAGACCATCACTTGGCTGACCCCGACGAAAGCGGCGCTAAAGCCGCTGAACATGAACAGGCCGGTGGTAAGCCGGTTGGTAGGGATACCGACGTTGCGCGCGCTTACCTTGTCACCGCCGAGTGCATAGATCCAGTTGCCAACTGGCGAGACGTGCAGCAGCCAGAATAGGCCGACGATGAAGGCTAGCCACCAGAGAATTGTGACTTGGAACATGCCCCCGAGATACTGGCCAAGAATCGCCTTGGTGAGAGCGTCTGGCACCAACGAGACACCGGTGCTGCCGGCGATCATGACGGTGAGGCCAAGCGTGAGGCCCATCGTGCCAAACATGGTCCCTATGGTAATGATGAGGGACGGGATGATGGTTCGCGTCACAAACAGGCCATTGATGAAGCCGACGGCGAGGCCCATCCCGAGCGCGGCCAGGATGCCGAGCCAATCTGGTAGGCCATAGTGGCCGGAGATGATGGCGGCGGTCAAAGAGGCTGCGGGAATGACGGCGCCGACCGATATGTCCAGTTCGCCGGCGATCATCAGCAATCCTATCGGAAGCGCGATGATGCCGATCTCAGACGCGACGTTGAGCCAGCTGGCCGTACCGGCTGCTGACAGAAAGCCACTGCCACCGAAAAGTCCGAAGAAGAGGAAGACTGCGGCCATGCCGAGGAACGAGCCCGCCTCGGGCCGGCGCGCCAGACGGCCGAGCGCCAGTCCATAACGGGCGGGCTCTGACGTTGGGGCTGCGGGAGATATCACTGGATGCGCCGTCATGATGGATCCGCGAGCAAGCGGGCGGCCAAACGCGGTCGCCACATTATAGGGATGGAAGGGCCGCTCGCTTCTTCGCGAGCGGCCTTGGTTAAGGACTTAGCGCGTCCCAGCCTTCACGCCCGCAATGGTGGCCTCGACAGTGCTCTTGTCGATTATGCCGGGGCCGGTGAGGATTTCGCGGGTCGGCACGGTCAGGCCGTAGTTCACCTTGCCATTCAGAATCGCGACGGCGAGGTAGCCCTGCAGGTATCCCTGCTGGTCGATGGCGCAGGCCTGTTTTCCGTCCTTCACGTTATTCAGGATGGTCTCGTCGAAGTTTATGCCGCAGAGCTGAACCTTGCCGTCTTTCCCGGACTGCGTGATGCCGTTCATGGCGGAGTTGGCGTCAACGTTGCCGATGGTGAACACGGCGTTCACGTTCTGATGTTGCAGCAGATAGGCCTTTACCGCCTGGGCCACAGCTGTAGCCGAGCCGAAGGACGTGGCGGGCAAGGGCAGGACGTCGGCTTCGCCGCCGCCATTCTTGATCCCTTCTTTGAAGCCACCACAGTAAGCCTCGATATTGGCCGCACCCGGGAGGGTGTTAATGCAGACGCCTTTCTTGCTGCCGGCCTTGGCGAGATACTCGCCGCCGGCGACGCCGCCTTTGTAGTCGTCAGAGCCAACATAGTTCATGGCGCCGAGGCGATCGGCCGCTTTCAACCCGCCGGCATTGTAAATCACTAGGGGAATGCCAGCATCCACGACTGCCTTGAACGCAGGGTCCATCGCTTCCGGCACCCAGTCCGGACCGACAATGGCGTCGGCCTTCTGGTCGATTGCCTGGCGGATCAGTTCGGCGGCGTCCACGCCCAGATTGTCGTAGTTCTGGGGCCCGAGCCAGGTGACCTTGCCACCCTGGGCTTCGACCACCTTGCCCGCGTCTTCGGCGCCGCGTTTGACGATTGACCAGAACGGGTCGTCCGGCTTACCGCCGATGACGAAGATGTTGGCGGCAAGCGTCGCGCCAGTGCTAAATGCTGTCAGCACCGTTGCCGACACGAGTGTCTTGAATAACGTCACAGTCGTCCTCCCAGGTTTCACCCGCCTCGCGGGTGTTGAAATTAAGTTCTACTGTCCCGCCCGCCCACTCCTCTCAGGCACATGCGGGACGGTGTCGTTCCGTCACTCTGCCGGCATGTCAGAGGCCGCGCCGCGGGCTTCCTGCTTGGCGCGCCGCCTTTCCTTCTTTTTGAGGAAGCGCGTCTTCATCGCGTCGTCGGCTTCCTTGCTACCGTCGTGCCAAGTACCGAACAGCTTATCGAGGGGCACGAGGCCATCACCGCCGTAGTTCACCTCGAAGTACTTATGGTGCAGGTAATGCACGTAGGAATGGCTATCGAGATTCATCTTGTCGGTGAGTTCGAACGTCTCGAAGCCAAGATGGCCGTTGACTGCGCCGAAACCGGCGCCGTGCAGCGTGAAATAGGCACAGACCGGGTTGGATGGGATCAATAAGTGCAGCCAAGCCTCGGCATGGTACAGGAAACCCTCGACCGGATGCATGGACAGAGACGACCACGGGCTCGGGTTGATCGAGTTGTGGTGGACCGAATGCACCCATTTATAAAGGGGTGGCCAATGGATCGCGCGATGCAGCAGAAAGAAATAAACCTCGTGCACAAACGGTCCGATCAACACCAGGAAGGACAAGTAGAGCCAATTGGTTGTCCAGGGCAGCCAGGCCGCCCAGCTGTTGGCATAGACCCACAGCATCATGATCTCGACCACGGTCCACAGCGGGATGGTCACAAAGAAAGACCGCAGGAAATTGTCTAGGTTCTGGCGCTGGAACCAGAAAACGTCGGACGGCACATCAGACGGAAATTTCGCATTGTATTTGAAGCGCGTCCCCTGCCGGCGATGAACGTAGTAGCGCAGCTCGAAGAAACCATAAAACAGGAAAATGCCGGCGGCGTTCAGACCGTATAGCCAGAAATAGTTGAGTAGCGACAAGCTTGCGAGGCTCTGCCAGCTCGGGATGAGCAGGTTGACCCAAAGGATCGCTGTGGCGATGTGGAAAGCGTTCCATGGCCAAAAAAAATCGGGAATCCAGGCAACCACCTTTTTTGCATTGAACGGACGATGCCACAACGGCGCCGGCTCTGCACGGCGGTGCGGTGCCCAATTGCCGCGTTTGTCGCGTGTTCCATACTGAAGGTCATCCATCGTAACAGCACCTCCTTGCCCGGATCAGTCGTGTGCTTGCGGGTCCAGTCGCCCCGGGGCTCATCATCAAATTGAGCCCTAGCTCGGCACGTTTTATATCGGAGGGTTGATATTTGTAGAAGTCGAAAATAATATCAAAATGACATTTGTATCATTTAGCTTCAATCATGATGATACAAAAGAGGGTTAACATTCATGAAACGGCCGACAATTCGCGATCTCGCTACCGCGGCAGGCGTATCTACAGCGACTGTAAACAGAATTCTGAGTGGGACCGTTTCCGTACGCCCGAAAACCGTTCAACGCGTCCAAAGCGCGGCGGAAGAAATAGGGTTTTACGCTATCGGAGCGATTGATAACCGGGCCCGTCAGCTATCGCCCCAGTACCGATTAGGTTTCCTGCTCCAGCAGTCCACCCGCGACCTCTACCAGCTGTTCGGGAAGAAAATCGTCGGCGCCTGTCGCGATCGTCGGGACGAGGTGATTGAACCTGTCGTCGACTTTGTGGATCTGCTGACGCCAGAGACTATCTCGAGCCGCCTCATCGCACTCGGCGACGCATGCGATGCCGTCGCGGTGGTCGCCGCAGATCACCCGATCATTGGTCAGGCCATCCGTTCATTGAAGGAGATGGGGAAACCAGTCGTTTCTTACATTACGGACCAATCAGCGCCGGAACGGGCGGCGTATGTGGGCACCGACAACTGGAAACTGGGGCGCACTGCAGCCTTCCTGATTACCCAAACGACCCATGGTCCTGGTCGCATTGCGGTTTTCATAGGGAATCATCGGTATCAATGCCAAGACGTCGCAGACGCTAGCTTTCGCTCCTACTTGCGCGAGCACGCTCCAAGGCTCACGGTGGAGGAAAGTCGCCCCACCCACGAGGAATCGAGCGAGGCTTACCGAATGGTGGCCGAGTTGCTGAAGGCGACTGACGATCTTGTGGGAATTCTGATCGTCGGCGGCGGAATAACCGGTGTACTTCGCGCACTGAGGGAGGTTCCTTCCGAAAGGCGGTCGGGGATCAAGTTGGTTTGCCGTGACATTGGCCCCGAGACCCGAAAGGGATTATCTGAAGGGTTGATCACCGCAGCCCTTTGTCATCCGCTGGAGGCGATCTCTGCACTTCTTGTGCAGACAATGATTGATGTCATGGGACCACAAGCACCGTTCGCTACGCTTCAGCGGTCCATACCTTTCGAAATAGTCACGCCGGAGAATATTTGAGACAAATATCTCGGCGGATGAATCAGGAGATCCCTCGGGATAGCTCAACCGGTGCAAGCTTCAGACTGCCAATTCGCGCTTCCAGCAGTGAACGCGCAAATGCGCATCCCGACCCCGACCGTATCGATCCGTCAAGCGGTCGACCGCAATGCTTCGCCGCCGAGGTCGCGGTAAAGAATGATGGGCCCAGCAACTGTCAGATCGCCAACGTTGGCAAAGCATCGTCAGCTAGCGGTCAGCGTCAGCCATCAACTTTGTGATCTGAACGGCACCAAAGGCTCCTTTTCGACGAGCCGCCGTCGTACGACATACCTTGCCTAGACACAGGTTGTGAAAACGCGTGATAAGGTCGGCCCGCGCTAGACTCAAAGATGGCCCGGGGCACCAGAAGATGGCACACCGCATGTGCAACGCAATGCTTGGCTTCGCGGCGCTTGCTTTAGCCGCGTGCCAATCGGCTCCTGAAACGCCGCAACCCGCCACTCTCGAACCTGCGTTAGAACCTGATAGTATTCCTTCACAACCTGCCTTGGATCCTGGCGCTGTTCCTTCCGGCTCAGCGATCTTAGATCAATCCGTGGCGGTCACTCCCCCTGGCAAGGGCGTTCCAACAAAGTATGCTGCTTTTTCGGGTCTATGGGCCGGACAATTGGACGGGATGTATGACGCCAAACTTGCCGTTCAGACGATTTCTTCCAATGGAAAGGTGACGGTCACCTATGCGTGGGGAAATCTGGGCGACAACTATCCGGGAGAGGCCGCCGGCGCTGGAAGAATTGTAGGGAGCACGTTGAAGCTTGAGCGCTTACCGAATGGCGCGGACGTCAGTTTTGTCATGCGGCCCGACGGGGCCCTGGCCGGAACCGTTACGCTTGCCGGCCAGACCTACACGGGCGCGTTCCTCAAGCAATGATCAAAGACGCATCTGAAGGGCTATGCAGAGGGCCAGGCGACTGTTCCATATTGCGGTTGCCTGTTGTTACCGGAGTGGAGGGCCGTTCAAGGCCCAAACTGGTCGTCTACGACACTGGCGGACATCTTCTGGTTGGACGCAGCAGGATGTTCGCATCGCAGTTCGCAGGTTCCTAGCTGGCGCCGGCCTCATCTCGTCATCCGACAGACCAAGACGGTGATACAACATCCACTTGGGGCAGTACCGCCTCACAGGTCGTTCGTTGCTGTCGCCGATCGAAGGAACAATCGCACGGGGAGGGGCAGCGCATCATGCCGGCGCTCGCCTTCGTAGCCGGTTGTGAGCTAAAAGATTGATATGATCCGGGACTAACCGTTTCATAGCCTAGGCGCGGCTCCGATTTGTCTTTCGGGACCGCGCTGGAGACAGTTCCGGTTGAACGGCAATCCAAATCTGTTCCCCTCTTTTTCTTGACCGTGCCTGACAAGTCGGGGCAGGCTGACGTGACTTCTGTTCTGACCACCATCTTCTTCTCGTGCGCAACGGTGGCGGTGGATCCGGCAATCACAATTGCTGCACAAATAATCGTCAATCTCATTGCATTTCCCCCTTAGAGCGCACCGCAAAAAATGTCGTCGGCTGTCTTGAGACAGTGGCGGAGACGGTACTCGCGCTTGGCCGGTCGATGCGGCTTCCGGCTTGATAAGATTGTAATTACATTAGCTACAGCGCAAGTAATCATTTCGGACTAGGAACGGGCTCACGCGCCTACCACGTTGAAAGCCCTTCGATGGAAAGCGGCTGAGCTGCGGCGAAAAGGGGGGCGTTTCAGCCTTTTCCGTCATGCTCCGCTAGGGGGCCGACGGTGCCAAGACCTATAACGCCATAGAGGGCTCGGACGGCCCATCGGCCTCGCCGTCGATCTGCCGCGCTGAGGTCGAGCCGTGCATGAATGCGCCGAAGATGCTGCGCCCCATGCCGGCAATGCCGTGGCCGAGGAACCAGAGCCGGTAAAGAAGGAAGGCATGCCCATGGTCACCACGACGCGAGAGGTGCGGCCGCGAAGCAGCGTCTTGGTAAATCCGCCACCCTTGCCCGGATAGGCCACCGCGGCCACGCCGACGACAAAATCGACGCTGATTGTCAATCTAACCCGCCGCGATCAAGACCGTGCTTTCTGGCGACCAGCTCAGCACGACGTCCTGACCTTCCGCCAGCCTGCCAGCGCCGGTGTTCTGCACAATCACCTTGAGCGTCTGGCCGGCACGCTCGACAAAGTAAGTGCTGCTATTTCCGGCGAAGATGCGTTTGGACACTTGCCCTCGCAGCACATTCGCGTTGGCCGCATCCGGAGCCTCGGCATCAATGAAGATGCGGAGGCGTTCGGGCCGCACGGCGCAGCTTGCCTTGGCGCCAGCGGCAAGCTTGGCACCCGCGCCAGCGGCAATCGCTGTGCCGTCCGGCAGTCGGATGCCGTTGCCCGTGCTGTCGCCGCGAAGGATGTTGGCGTCGCCCAGGAAAGTGGCGGCAAACTCGCTCTTCGGCCGATCGTAGATCTCCTCGGGCGAGCCTTCCTGCACCAGCTTGCCATCGCGCAGAATGCCGATGCGGTCGCTCATCGTCAGCGCTTCTTCCTGGTCGTGGGTGACGAAGATGGTGGTGATGCCGATCTCGCGCTGGATGCGCTTGAGCTCGATCTGCATGTTGACGCGCAGCGCCTTGTCCAGCGCGCCGAGTGGCTCGTCAAGCAACAGCACGCGCGGCCGGATGACGACCGCGCGAGCGAGCGCAACCCGTTGGCGCTGGCCGCCGGACAGCTGGTGCGGCCGGCGGCCGCCGAGCCTGCCGAGTTGCACGAGGTCGAGTGCGCGCTGTACCTCGCTGGCAATCACTGCCTTGGGCTCGCCGCGTACCGACAGGCCGAAGGCGACATTGCCGGCAACACTCATGTTGGGAAACAGGGCGTAGTTCTGGAACACCATGCCGATGCGCCGTTTTTCGACCGGCACCCGCTCGACGCTCTCACCACCTATGGTGATGCGGCCGGAATCGGGAAAGTCGAAGCCCGCGATTTGTCGCAGCAGCGTGGTCTTGCCGCTGCCTGACGGCCCGAGCAGGGCATAGAAGCCGCCATCGGCGAAATCGATGGAGACATCGTCCAGCGCCTTATGGGCACCGAAAGCGCGCGACACGTTCGCTACTTGGACGCCAGCCATTATTTCTCTCCGCCGAATTTGAAGAAGCGCGCCGTCAGCAGCATCAGTGCCATCGACACGACAATGATGATCGTCGAGACCGCATTGATCTCGGGTGTGAATCCCTTGCGGATCGCGGCGTAGATTTCGACCGGCAGCGTCGTCTGGCCGGGCGTCGACAGGAAGTAGGATACGACGAACTGGTCGAAGGACACGGCGAAGGCGAACAGCCCGCCGGCAATGACGCCCGGCATGATCCAGGGCAGCGTGACGCGGTTCGTCACCTGCCATTGATTGGCGCCGAGCGAGCGCGCCGCCTCTTCCAACTCGGGCGCGAAGGTCTGCAGTCGGGCCGACACGACGACAATGACGTAGGGCAGCGCAAGCGCGACGTGCCCGAGCAGGATGGCGAACAGGCCGCGCCCAATGCCGACGCCGAAGAAGAAGATCAACATCGCCGTGCCGGTTATCAGCCACGGAATGGCGATTGGCGGAAACAGCAGCGCCTGCAGGAATTTCTTGCCACGAAACTCATAGCGGTAGAGCGCAAGTGACGCGGCCGAGCCAAGCACGACGCAGATGATGGTGCTGATGACTGCGATTTCGACGCTGTTCCAGGTGGCTGAGATAAGCTGGGCGTTCTGCCACAGCGAGACATACCATTCCGTCGTCCACTCGAACGGCAGCTGGTAGAAGGGCGAAACGTTGAAAGACATCAGCGCCATGATGACGATGGGCACATAGAGGAAGGCGAGCAATAGCCAGATGTAGAGGCGGCCGAGCCATTCGAGAGCACGTGTCGTCGCCATCACGTAGCCCTCCGCAGCACCGGCGAGGCAACCGCCAGGATGACCAGCACGACGGCCAACAGGATAAAGGAGAGCGCAGCACCCAGCGGCCAGTTGAACACGGCGACGAACTGGTCCTCGATGACAGTGCCGTAAAAGGTGCCGGTACGGCCGCCGAGGATGCGCGGTTCCATGAACGAACCAACAACCGGGACGAAGATGAGCGCTGCGCCCGCCACCAGCCCCGGCAACGACAGCGGAATGATGACCCGATTCAGCACCTGCACCCGCGAGGCACCGAGCGAGCGCCCGGCCTCTATCAGCGAGTCATCGATGGCCTGCAGGGTCAAGTAGCAGGTCAGCACCATGTAAGGCACGTAGGAGTGCACCAGCCCGATGATGACGGCCGGATAAGAATACATCAGGTCGATGTTGATCTTGAACGGCAGCACGGCGTTGAGCGTGGTGTCGAGAATGCCTCCTTCACGCAGCACCATCGCCCAGGAGAAGATGCGCACCAGCCCATTCGACCAGAACGGCAGGATGACGAGAAGGAAAATCGCCTCTCGGCTGCGGCCTTTCAGCACCTTGGCCAGCACATAAGCGGCGGGATAACCGATGACGATGCACCACAGCGTCACCTCGAGGCCGAGGCGCAGCGAGGCCAAAAGCAATGTCAGGTAAAGGCTTTGTGAAAAGAAGGCGGCATAGTTTTCGAGCGTGAACGCCCACGGCTTTCCCGACAGCGGCAGGTCGGTCATGAAGGAGAAGAAGACCATGGCTGAGAGCGGCAGGAAGATCGCAACCGTCAGCCAGAGATAGGCAGGCGCCAGCAGCGGCAAGGCCGATCTCAATCCGCTGCGCGAAGCGGCCGCAACCTGTGCTGCCATGAATCCTCCTCCCAGGATGGGGAAGCATCAGCCGACATGGATGGTCGGCTGATCCCGGCTTCTGCTGTTACTTCACGTCGACCTTGAGCTGCTGCCAGAGCGACAGATAGGTTTCGCGCTGGGCGTCTGTGATCGGCGCCTGGAACTGAATGCGCTTGGCGACTGCCGGGTCACCCATCACCTTGCGGTTGAACGCATCCCCGGGAAGTGCTTCTACAGCCTTGGTGTTGGCGGATACCGGGGCTCCGACCTTGGTGACCCATTCGACATAGAACTTCGGGTCGATCATGTAGTTGATGAAGGCCTCGGCGCCGGCGACATTCTTGGAACCGACCGGAATGGAGAAGGCGTCGAGCCAGGCGACAGCGCCCTCCTGCGGGATCACGAGCGAGACCGGCAGCTTGAAATGGGTCTTGGCGCGGTCGGCCGAGCCGCTCCAATAGGTGCCGATGTCGATCTGGTTAGAGGCAGCCATCTGGTTCCAGTCGTTCTCCGAGCTCCAGAACGTCTTGATCTGCGGCATCAGCGAGGTGAGCTTCGCCTTGACCGCCTCGATATCCTTGATGTCGTTGATGTTCTGGCCGGTGGCAATGGCGCCGAACTGAACCGCCTCGACGGCATCATCACGGATGGTGACGCGGCCCTTGTGAGCGGGATCCCACATTTCGGCGATGCTCGTCGGCGGCTTATCGAAGGATTTTTCATTGATGGCGAGCGCCGTCAGCCCCCAGACCCACGGCACGCCATAGACCTTGCCGTCATGGACGAGCATCGGCGATCCGGCCTTGTCCTTGCTGATGTCGGGAAAGTTCGGCAGCTTGGACGTGTCGATCGGCTGGATCAGCTTTTCCGCCATCGCCTGGTCGTTGAAGGCGGCGTTGATCATGACGACATCGTAAAGGCCGGGATTGGTCCTGAGCTTGGTCAGCATCTCCTGTTCGGAATTGAAAAAATCGTTGACGACCTTGTTGCCGGTCGCCTTCTCGAAGGCTTCGATGGCCCACGGCTCGTCGGCGCCGTAGCCCTTCCAGTTGAGTACGTGCACCTCGTCGGCCTTGGCGGCAAATGCGAGTGCGGAGGTGAAGACGGCGGTCGCCGTCAGCAGGGCAGTCAAGTCGGGCATGCGCATGTTCGTTCCTCTCTGTGTTTGCCCGCTTCCCGGGCTTTGTCAGGCTGTCGGGCGTTTGGCCTCTTGCTTCCGGCCATGGAGGCCGATCGGCGGACCGCCGGCATGGCTTAGGAATGTCTGGATCTCGTGGTCGGTCGGCGCTGATGAACCACCGTGGCGGGTGACGGAAATGGCCGCCGCCGCATTGGCGTAGCGCGCTGCTTCAAAAGGCGGCGCGCCGCGCGCCAGCGCACTGACGAAAGCGCCGATATGGGTGTCGCCGGCGCCATTGGTGTCGATGGCGTCGACCTTGAAGCCGGCACTCGTTTGCGCCGAGCCATCGGCCAGCCGTATGTGGCAGCCTTTCGCTCCGGCGCGAATAACGACGCCGACGGCCTTCGGGGAGTGGTCGCTAAGAAGCCGTGACGCGAGTGTCTCGACGTCGCCCGGACCGGCAATCGCGGCCGCTTCCATCCTGTTGCAGCTCAACCAGGTGGTGCGGGCGAGTATCCGAGGCAGGATAGGGCGGGGAATGTCGACGACGACAGGTGTCGGGTCGAGGACAAGCGGTGTGTCGGCCGGAAGTGCCTCGATCCAGTCGACAAGCGAGTCTCGGCTTCCCGGATAGCTAAGCGTATAGCCGGAGGTGAACACCCAATCCCCCGGCGCGACCGAGACGGGCGCCATCATGTCAAGGCTGAGCAAGCTCTCCGCACCAGGCCACGAGACGAAGGTGCGCTCGGCATCGCTGCTGATCATGGCGACGCAATTGCCGCTGTCCATGACGGGCGATGGCGTCGTCAGTGTCTCGATCCCCTCACTGGCTAAGGCCGTGCGCAGGAAGTCGCCATTGGGTCCGCTGCCGAGCTGGCCGCCGAACACCACCTTCATGCCGGTGCGGCTGGCCGCGACCATCATGTTGAAGCCACCGCCGGCGACTTGCGTGTAGCTCGACGCCGTCTTCTCCGTACCCGGCGCCGGCAAGGCGTCGATGCGGTAGACATAGTCGACCACCGCGCTGCCGACATGGACGAGACGCCCACTCATATCGCCGCATCCTTGCCGGGACCCGTCCTGTCGGCACGGCGCTTGGATATACGGGCCGCAACAAGGTCGGCGGTGAGCGCGCCAACCGCCGCTATGTCGATGCCCTTGAGGTCTGCAATGCGGTTCTGAGGCAGTCGGGAAAAGCCGGTGCAGGCGCCGGCCATGCCGGTCGCGATGGCGCCGATCGTATCGGTGTCGCCACCGAGATTGGCACTAATCACCGCCGCTTGCCAGGGATCACCGCCGGCGATTTCCAGCACCGCGAATGCAGCCGGAATGGACTCCTGACTGGCGACGCCGGTGCCGACCAGATCGGTGATCAGCCGGATCGCGTCCTTCGTCGCCTTGCCGCGCACAAGCTCCTGCGCCCACCCAATGCGCGCGGCAATGTCACCGCCGGTCACCCAATGGCCGAGCGTTGCTCCGCCCCTCGCCGCGGCGATGGCGCTGTCGGAAGCGGCGCGCCAGTCGCCGCCGGCGACGCCGCGGCTGACGGCCGCCGCAACGGCGGCTGCGGCCGCAATGGCAATCGAGGTGTTGTGCGTGGCCCGGCAGGTCTCGGCAACTTTGGCGACCAGCGCGTCCAGCGGCTCTGGCGGCATCATGATGCCGACCGGCGCAATGCGCATGGCCGCACCATTTGTGTCGCCGCTGCGCCCCGCTTCCTCGGCCGGCACGCCATTGTTGATGGCGTCGATGGCGCGTTTGGTCGATGGTCCCAGCAGATCGTAGCTGCCGCGCGCTTTGACGTCGCGCTCCCAGTCGAGCAGCGCGTTGACCCACCGCGTATGATCGAAGCGGTTGCCGGATTCGACCAGGATACGGCCAAGCAGAAGCGCCTGTTCGGTGTCGTCGGTGATCGTTCCAGCGGGAAGCCCCTTCGACACCGGATGGTCGGCGAAAGGAGCAATGAAGCCCTCTACATGGGCGTAGAGTTCGGCAATCCGGGCCGGCGACAAAAGCTGCGTCGGCATGCCCAGCGCATCCCCCAGTGCCCCGCCGACAAGCGCCCCCATGGCCCGATCAGTCATATTCCCGGTGTTGTCGTCCGGCATCACTCAGAACCTCATATGCAGCGCAAAATGCGCCGGGTTGAGCAGGCTGGTCACATATTCGATCGGCCGGTCATCGGCGGCGCGGGTCAACCGGCGACCGCGAAGGAACGGCGTGCCTTGCGGGCAACCGAGGATTGCAGAGTCCTCGGCGTTGAGCATTTCGATGCCGACCCATTCCTCGCCATGGTCGGGAATGAGGCCCGCGCCGCGCAGCGTCTGGTGCAGCGAGCCTTCGCGCAGGCCGCGCAACGGCACGTCCTCCAGTTCCGGCGACAATGGCAGGCGGCTGCGCTCGATGGAGATGGCGTGGCCGTCGCTGGCATTGGTGCGCACCCGGTCGACAGCGATGAAAAACGGGTTTTCTATACCAAGCAGTGCGGCAAGACCGGGGTCCTCGATCACCTCGAGCCGCAGCGTCCGCGTCTCGGCGTTGGCGCCGGCGTTGGCGAGCGCCCGCGACCAACCGATGGAGTCATCAACGGGCTTGCCATCGAAGGTGACGAAAGAGCCGATGCCGACTTTGGTCGTGATCAGCCCGCGGTTGGACAGTTCCTCGAGGCCTTTGCGGACGGTGTTGCGGCTGACGGAGAAACGCTGGACGAGCTTGTTCTCGCTTTGCAGCCGGTCGCCGAAGCCGAGAACACCGGAGCGGATTTCATGTTCGAGAACGGTGGCGATCTGTTCGGGCTTGCCCGTGCCGGGAGACAGTTGAACCGAGCGCCGCTTCATATGGGTACCTGTTCAGTGAGCCTGTATAATCCTGTTCATATCACGGCAGGCTTGTCAACGAGTGCCGCATGGAGCAGTTCGTGATCCCGAGTCCGGTTCAACAGGACGGCATAAGGAGCGTCAGCCTAGCGCCGCCGCAGCCGAGACGCGGGATCGACCGCTCCCGTCGAGGGGCGTCGTTTAGCAGGAGCTCGCGACCAAGGTGAATTCCAGGATCGCAGTCGGATGTGGGGAAAGGATGCCACACAACGCACTAGATACGGCGCACGACGGCCGCCTCGCCATCGTTGATCTCGCGGTCGCCGCCTGGCGAGGCCGTCAAACTACTCCTGTCGAGTGAGGTGAATTACGAAGGGAAATTACCAGCCCGGACCCGCGAGAGGCAGGCGTGTCTTTCGAGAGTTGGAAAATCTTACAAGTTTCGTCGGTCTGCTGCATTCTTCTTAAACATGGCCAAGACAAGCCGCTTGCCTTCGCGCACACTGTCTTCGAGCGGCTTCGCCTTCGCCAGATGCGCCGCAATCGCGCTAGCCAGCATGCAACCCGTCCCGCGCATTGATGCGACAAGACGAGGTGCGTCGAAGCGGATTGGTTCTTGATCCGAACGCAACAGAATATCGGTTGATCGAGGTCCTGATGCGTGGCCCCCTTTGATCAGCAGGCCCGGCACGCCGGCTGCCAGCAATTTCCGTCCCAGTCTCACCGCGTCGCTCTCGTCGGCTGGCGGTTCCGCACCAACAAGGAGCGCCAGCTCGAGGAGATTGGGGGTCACAAGGCAGCAAAGCGGCATCAGATCGCGCCTCATGGCAGCGATGGCACCTGCTTCCAGAAGCCCCCGGCCGGAGCTCGAGGCCAGCACCGGATCGAGCACTGCCGGCACCTGCGGATTTTCGCGCAGCACGCCGGCAATGGCAACGACGATCTCAGCCGTTGCGAGCATGCCGATCTTAATTGCCGCCACCTTGTTGGCCTGCAGCGCGGCGCACATCTGATCGGCCACAAGATCGGGCTGCGAAGGATGGATTTCCATCACGGCTTCGTGCGTCTGCACCGTCAGCGCTGTGACAGCCAGGCAGGTGCGCACGCCAATGGAAGAGATCGTCTCGATATCACGTGCAATTCCAGCCCCACCGCTGGAGTCTGATCCGCCGACCACGAGCACATGCGGTTCTCGCCTCAGCGCCATGGCTTTGTCTTTTCGATCCATTCTCGCGTGCGCGCTTCGGGATCGGCATTCAACGTGATGTCGGTGACCACCGCCGCGCTGTCCGCACCAGCCTCGAAGACACCGTCGAGCCGGTCGGGGTTGAGGCCGCCGATGGAGACCAATGGGATCGGCGCCACCCGATGCTTCCACTCGCTGATCCGCTCGAGCCCTTGCGGCGCCCATTTCATCTGCTTCAGGATGGTGGGATAGATGGGGCCGAGCGCGATATAGTCGGGCTCGGCAGCGATGGCCGTTTCCAGTTCGAGATGATCGTGCGTGCTGAGCCCGAGCTTCAATCCGGCGTACTTAATCGCCAGCAGGTCGGCCGCAGCCAAATCCTCTTGGCCGAGATGGACGAAGTCGCAGCCTTCCTCAAAGGCGAGCCGCCAATAGTCGTTGACGATCAGTTGGCAACCATGGACCGCGCAGACGCCGTTCGCGCGGCGGATTTCCGTCCGCAGCGTGGCCTCGTCCCTATCCTTGATGCGCAACTGAACCAGCTTGACGCCAAGTGGCACCAGCCGTTCGATCCAGGCGGCGCTGTCGACGATCAGGTAGAAGGGATCGAGCTTCATGAGAAAACCGCCCTGCCGAATGTTGGTGTCGATGGCACCGCGACGTCGCGGGGTTCGAGCATTCCCGAAAGGAAGGCTTCACGGCCGGCATCGACTGCCTTGCCGAATGCGCGCGCCATGCCGACTGGCTCGGCTGCCCTGGCGACCGCTGTGTTCAGGAGCACGGCATCAAAGCCGAACTCCATGACTGTTGTCGCGTGCGATGGCCGTCCGAGACCAGCATCCACGATCAGCGGGACATCAGGGAAATGTCCGCGCATCGAGCGCAGCGCCATGATGTTGACCGGCCCGAGGGCGGAACCGATCGGTGCGCACCACGGCATCAAGACCTTGCAGCCCGCCTCCAGCAGCCGCTCGGCGACAACAAGGTCGTCGGTGGTATAGGGGAATACCGAAAACCCATCCTCGCACAGGATGCGGGCGGCTTCGACCAGTCCGAACACATCCGGCTGCAGAGTGTCGTGGTTGCCGATCACCTCGAGCTTGATCCAGGTCGTCCCGAACACCTCGCGCGCCATTTGCGCGGTCGTGACCGCTTCCTTGACGGAGTGGCAGCCGGCCGTGTTGGGCAGGATTCTTGTGCCAAGCGAGCGGATCAACGACCAGAACTTTTCGCCGTCCCTGCCGCCGGCCATTTCACGCCGCAGGGACACGGTCACCACCGACGTGCCCGATGCCTGGACCGCATCGGCAAGGATGGCGGGCGATGGATATTGAGCCGTGCCGAGAAACAGCCGAGAGGGAAGCGTCGTCCCGAGAAGCTCGAACATGCTAGCCTCCCTGCATCGGTGAGAGGATTTCGATCCGGTCGCCCTCGCTCAACTGGAACTCCGCCCGGTTGGCTTTGTGCACGAGGTCGCTGTTGACGGCCGTCGCCAGCCAATCGCCTTCATAGTCGAGCGCGGCAAGTAGTTCGGCCAGCGTTGAGGCGTCAATCTCAAGCGCTTGGCCGTTGACGATCAGTTTCATCGGCGGGCTCCAAGGGTTTGTGGTGACTGAAGACGAGTTCGGCCGCCTGGCGCGCCATGGCGGGCGCGAGAAGAAAGCCATGGCGATAAAGCCCGTTGATCGCCACGGTGCTTTCGCGTGCTTCGACACGCGGCAGATTGTCGGGAAAGGCTGGACGGACGCCGACACCGGTTTCAACGATCTCGGCCTCGCCAAAGGCCGGATGGAGGGCATAGGCGGTGCCCAGCAGCTCCATCATGGAACGCGCCGTGACCCGTCCAGCGGACTGGCTCTCGATCATCGTCGCGCCGGCCATGAACTGGTGGTCAGCGCGCGGCACTACGTAGAGCGGAAAGCGCGGATGAAGCAGTCGGACCGGGCGCGAGAGCGAGACATCGGGCGTGCGCAGGATCAGCATCTCGCCGCGAACGCCGCGCAGTCGGTCGTCTATGGCGGCCATGCCCGTGCAGTCGATCTGACGACCGAAACCGGAGCCAAGCCGGGCGTCGGCGCCGAAGCGGAATTCGATGCCCATCGCTGCTAGTCTGTCATGCAGTGCCGCCATCGCCTGGCGCGGGTCGAGATGGGCTTCGTCGGGGAAGAGCAATCCACGACGGAAGCGGCCGGCGAGGTCGGGTTCCAGGAGCGCAATTTCGTCTTCATCGACACGCCGATGGCCCGACGTGCGGCTGGCGAAGCGGTCGAGCTCGCCGGCATCACGCGGGGGGGCCACGACAAGTGTTCCGCCCCGTGTCACCTGACCCGGCAGCACCGCATCCCACCAGTCGGCGGCGTCACGTCCAAGGTCCAGCACCGGCTGCTCGGCGCTTTCACGCTCGCACCAGGGCGCCAGCATGCCGCCGGCGAACCACGACGCATTGCCTCCAAGGCCATGCCGGATCTCGGCGACAGTGACCGTCGCGCCGCGGGCGGCGAGTTCGAAGGCGGCGGTGAGGCCGGCGACGCCGGCCCCCTTTATCAGCACCTTCATGATGGCTTACCTGGCTGAGGCGTGAGCGGTGCGCCGGTCTCGTCCGCTGGCACGTAGAGATCGCCGCCCTCGCGGTATTTCGCCGCCATCGCCGCCATGCCCTCTTTCTGTGCCTCGGCTCGGATGTCGTGAGAGATGCGCATCGAGCAGAATTTCGGTCCGCACATCGAGCAGAAATGCGCCAGCTTGTGCGCCTCCTTGGGCAAGGTCTGGTCGTGGAAGGACCGTGCGGTTTCGGGGTCGAGCGACAGGTTGAACTGGTCCTCCCAGCGGAACTCGAAGCGCGCGCGGGAAAGGGCGTCATCCCTGACTTTCGCCGCCGGGTGGCCCTTCGCCAGGTCGGCCGCGTGCGCTGCGATCTTGTAGGTGATCACGCCGGTCTTGACGTCATCGCGGTCGGGAAGGCCGAGATGCTCCTTGGGCGTGACGTAGCAGAGCATGGCCGTTCCGAACCAGCCGATCATCGCCGCGCCGATGCCGGAAGTGATGTGGTCGTAGCCCGGCGCGATGTCGGTCGTCAGCGGTCCAAGCGTATAGAACGGCGCCTCGCCACAGACGGCGAGCTGCTTGTCCATGTTCGCCTTGATCTTGTGCATCGGCACGTGGCCGGGCCCCTCGATCATCACCTGGCAATCTTTCGCCCAGGCGATCTGCGTCAGCTCGCCGAGCGTTTCCAGCTCGGCGAATTGCGCCGCGTCGTTGGCATCGGCGATCGAGCCGGGACGAAGGCCGTCGCCGAGCGAAAAGGACACATCATAGGCGCGGCAGATGTCGCAGATTTCAGCGAAATGCTCGTAGAGGAAGCTCTCCCGGTGATGGTGCAGGCACCATTTGGCCATGATGGAGCCGCCGCGCGAGACGATACCCGTGACCCGGTCAACGGTCAGCGGGATGTAGTGCAGCCGCACGCCGGCATGGATGGTGAAATAGTCGACGCCCTGTTCGGCCTGTTCGATCAGCGTGTCGCGGTACACCTCCCAGGTCAGATCCTCGGCGATGCCGCCGACCTTCTCGAGCGCCTGGTAGAGCGGCACCGTGCCGATCGGCACCGGCGAGTTGCGGACGATCCATTCGCGGATGTTGTGGATGTTGCGGCCGGTCGACAGGTCCATCACTGTATCGGCGCCCCAGCGGATCGCCCAGACCATCTTTTCGACCTCTTCAGCCATCGACGATGTGACGGCGGAGTTACCGATATTGGCGTTGATCTTGACCAGGAAATTGCGACCGATAATCATCGGTTCGCTCTCGGGATGATTAATGTTGGCGGGAATGATCGCGCGTCCGCGCGCCACCTCGTGGCGGACGAATTCAGGCGTGACGAAATCGGGCAGCGTCGCGCCGAAAGCCTCGCCGTCACGCTCAAGCTTGCCGTGCAGGATCTCGCGACCAAGGTTCTCGCGGATGGCGACGAACTCCATTTCGGGCGTGATGATGCCAGCGCGCGCATAGGCAAGCTGTGTCACCGCCCTGCCGGTCTGGGCCCTGAGTGGCCGGTTGCGGACTGGAAATTCCGGTGTTAGGCGCTCGCCCGCCGCAAATCCATTGTCTTCTGGCCGGACGTGGCGGCCGTCATAGGCTTCGACATCGCCGCGCGCGGTGACCCATTCATGGCGAAGCCGTGCAAGGCCGTTTTCGATGCTGGTTTCGACAGTCGGGTCGGTATAGGGGCCGGACGGATCGTAAGCGGTCACCGGCGGCTCGCCTGCCGTCGGATGGACGGAGATTTCGCGCATCGGCACCCTGAGCTGCGGGTGGATGGTGCCGGATTTGTGGATTTTGCGTGAGGCAGGCAGCGGTCCCGTCGAGACGGCGGGGGTGAGGGCATTCATCTTGAGGCTCCTTTGCTCGTTGCATTGGAGACCCAGTTCTGTGCCGGAAGGATGAAAAGACGCTTCTAGCGACCTGCCGAAACAGGATCTCGGGCGTAAACTCCCGCAAAGCGCTTGCACCGTCCCTACGCCAGTATGAACTGGATCAGGTTCAACGGGTCACTGCGCCGCCAATGCCAGCAGTATCTCAGCCCCTTGCCGGGACTCCCCTGGTGAATGCGTGAGGTTGGACGGGACGGCTCCGGTTTGTCAAGCGCGTTCTGGCCGCGGCTGATCGGCGGCCGGTCAGACCGTGCGGAAAAAATCGTGCATGTCTCGGCGACAAGTCAAGCGTCGGAGATGAAGGCAGGGACAAGGGAATCGCAAACCGTCGGACTAAAAATCGATCCTGATGATCACACCTTCAATGGCACCGAAGGTTTGCGCGTAGATCGCCTCGATTCTTCCTGCCTCGTCACTGGTCAGCGCGGCGAATTCCTTTTCGCGCGCGCGGTTCGATAGATGTCCATCATTCTGGTGAAGAAAACGGAAGAGCAGATCGGTCAACCGCTCGGGCATGTCGATAAAGGCGTCCACCTGCTGCCGGAACTGATCGTAGCGCTGCAGAAATGCGGTTTCCTCGGGAAGGTCCCGTTCGATCGTCCGCTGAACGCAAGCATAGAGGAATTCGGCGTGCGGGGTTGCATCGAAGAACCGGTAGAAATCACCGGTGTCATTCAGCACCCGGACGTTGAATTGCGGCGTCGGTTCCCATTCCACCAACGGCAGCAGGCGCTGCGAATAGCTCTCGAGCACGCCCCTGTACTCGTTGATCTGGTCCAGGATCGCGGCCGAGACGGGAAAGACCACTCCCGGCGGATTGAAGCCGCGCATGGCAAGGACGTGGTGGATTAGGTAGCGGTGAATGCGGCCGTTTCCGTCCTCGAACGGGTGAATGTAGACAAAGCCGAAGGCGAGGATTGCGGCGGCTACGACTGCATCAAGCTTTTGCGTGGGGCCCTGATCGAACGCTGCCATTCCATCGATTAGCCGCGGCAGGTCCTCGGGCCGAGCGCCGATGTGATCGGGCAAGGGCGTGCCGTTGTCTCGGTCATGCTCGCCGACGAAACCTCCTTCTTTTCGGAAGCCAAGTCTTACGAAACGGGCGTCGCCAAGTACAATTCTTTGCAGACGCAGCAGCTCATCGCGATCGATCGGCCAGCGGCCGGCTTCGCCGATGGCGCGGCCCCAGCGCTGGATGCGATCTTGCGGCGGGTGCTCGCCCTCGATCGCATAGCTTGATCGCGAGTCTTTGAGCAAAAGAAAGACGGCGGTCCGAGCAAGGAGGTCGCGCGGCACGTCCGCTACGATTGCCTCCGCGCGCCGCGGTAGTTCAAGGCCGATGAATTTTTCGAGAATCTTGGTGCGGAACACCAGAGGGCAGAACTCACGCGTGCCGGGGAGATTGTCCCTTACGCGGTAGCGCGAAGCGGTCTTGTCGGGTCCCGGCCACTGCAGCTCGGGATCGACAACCGGAATGTATCGTCCGGCCTCCGCGTCCGGCAGATCGATACGCGCGCCCCTCAGCCATTCATATAAAAACCAGATGCGGCGGGCATAACTGCCGGTCGGGCTTTCACGGACCAGCGCCTCGATCGGCGCGGGACCGGTCACTTGGAACAGCCGCTTGAGGACGGCAAGGTCCAGTCCCTCGTACTTGAGCGCAAAGGTCAGGTGGCCTTCGAGGGTAGGATTTGGGGCATGGCGGGGGGTCATGATCCGCCAGCCATCCCGTTCGGTAATGCGATGATGCTCGCCAGTGGCGAACAACCTACGGGGCAAGGGCACGGCGAGCCTGTAGGCTCCGATCAGGGCGCTGTACCCGGCCGGGGTCGCCGTTTCAGGAAGGCGGATTTCCTGAAAAACGGTAACAGGACCTGAGAATTGCTGTTGCACCGCAGGCATGAAAAGCGAATCCTTCCATCGAATTTTGGTTTAATCGGCCAAAACCTATGAAAAATGATCCTATCCCATGAAAATTGATGCCACCAGACAAATTTTCCGAAAACCGATTCTAAAACGGTGCTGAAGTCGATCAAGCAAGAACTCCGCCACCGGCTCAAGGAAGCGACTTCAGACAAAAAGGTGAGTCCAGGAACCGCCATTCGTCCGTCTCTTAGTCACGAGGCCGGCACGGATGGCCCGCCTTACGTCGAGCCGGATTGCTCCCACTCGGCTCGTGAGGACATCGAAGCGGCGTTGGTAAAATTCATGGACGCCTTCAACAGCGGAAACGCAGCAGCGGTAGGTCAAATGTATACCGACGATGCCGCCCTGCTGCTACCCGACGGCAAACGCGTCGATGACCGCAAGGGCGTGGAAGAATTCTGGCAGGGCGCAATCAAGGCCGGGATGAAGAATCTCACCCTGAAGGCGCTGGAAGTGGAAGGGAGCGGGAATCTCGCCTACGAAGTTGGCGCATTTACGCTCGGTGTGCCGAGCAAAGGCGGCGCCCTCTCCACTGTCGCGGGCAAGTATCTCGTCGTCTGGAAAAAGGGCGACCACGGGACATGGCGCCTGCATCGGGACATCTGGAACTTAGGTGCGGCCGAATAGGGATAGATATCCAGGCCCTCATCGACCGTCTTGCGAAGGGTAGGGCGGCTGTAGTGACCGGGATCTGGTGCTCTATTGCCAGCGCTGTCGAGTGGCAGGACGATGGGGACCGGCTAACCGCGCGGTATAGCTTCGGTCTGGCGCGCTTTCCAATGGATTTGCCGCCAATTTGGCGGATCGCTGATCAGTCGCGGTGATTGCGACCACGTCACCAATTCCAATTCCCCGCTTCATGAAACGAGTCTGGAGCGTGCACGGCCTTAAGCAAGGGATTGCTAATGTGCGAGACAGCACGCTTCGCTCTAGCGGGTATGGCCCAGCGGCTTGGTTGAGGGGGGACTAGCAGCTAGAGGCCGCTGGGCCTTGACCAGCAGCATGCTTAAGAGGAGGCGCTGGCTGGCTGGCCAAAAACTTGCGCTCAAGGCAACGCAAAAGCATCATTCGAACGGACACTGCCCGCCAGAAGCTTATTCCAGCCGATAGAGCCACCATGGAATGCAAGCCCAGCAAACCGGATTCACCAAACATCGCATCGGGAACCTGCGCTTGCCCGTCCATGGCCGCGCCAGTCCTCCGGCATTCAGCATTGCGACGCGGAGCAGCCAGCCGACCCATTATAGACCGCGACGGACGGTGATTAGGGCCAGCGCGGCGATAGGCAGCGAGCGTAACCATTGGCGTAAGTGGAGTGTTTCACGATCTCAATTGGTTGGCTCCGCCAGGTTTCCAGCTGGCTGCCACCGGGCACGTGCCAGCTGGAGTAAACAATGAAATATTCGAAACCGGCTTTTTGGGCGGGAGCCGCGCTAGCTGCCTGCCTTTTGCCGAAACCGGCTTGGCCGAGCCAGTTCGGCTGCGCATATTGCAATGAGGGGTGAGAAACCTGGCATTCGACGGGAGCAGTGCAGTAACATGTGCGAAGCCTAGTCGAGTCTGCAAGCGGCAATCATTCGTCGTGAGTCGACGCTAGTGTGTGCGTTTCGCAGCACTCCGGCTGGCTATCTCGCGTAAGACCGCATGAAGAAGCGTTCCAATTTCCTGTTCGGCGCGCCCGGGTGCAATTCCTGATTCGGACAACTGAACGAGAATTGTCTTGGCGGTGCTGCGCCAGAACGCATTCGCCTCCTCCCCGTTCTTGGATTCCAGCACGCGGGCAACTCCCTCGACCAACTTCCGCCGCCGATACAGCGGAAACGCCCTTATGTTTGACACCGATCACCTCACCCATTCAGTCTCGCGATTAAGCATTGGCGGGTTAGAAAATCTGGTTAACGGCGTATTCTTTTTGGTAGTAGTAAGAGTTCTGTGCGGGCGGTGAACGGTGCCGCGATTAGCCAATGAGCGCGATGGCTTGGGCGCAAACTGTCGGGCAGGAATGGGTAAGAGCGGACATTGGCCGATCTCCGCTCTTCAGGGCCGGAAAAATCTCGACAATGCTCCCAATCGATTCCAGATCGAAGACGACGTCGTCAGAGCCGGTGTCATTGGCTGGCGTTCCGGAATAGCCGATGTCGTCACAATAGGATTTGATCGTCGCTGCTGCGCGACGGCATTCCGGAAGTCGACTGGCTCGTCGCCACCATGACCTTGACCGCACCAGTCGGCCCGATCACGACGTCACCGGCGCGGCCTTGTCGCTGATCGTGGTTCTGAACGGCCTGCCGCGGATGGCGCCGTTCAGCCCGGTCTCCCGCAATCGTTCAATGGTGCAGCGGGCCACATCGAAGCCTTCGCGCTTCAATTGCCGCCACACCTTGCGCACGCCATAGACGGCGAAGTTCTCTGCAAACACTCTTGTGATCTCCGGCTTCAGAGCTAAATCCCGTTTCGCCCGCAATGACAGGCGGGAAGGATCGTGGTTTGTGCCGCACGGTGGACGGGGCAATCGGCAGAACCCTGCAGATTGGCTCGATCCCGTAGTCGCCACGATGATCATCAATGAAGGCGATCATTTTGAACGGGCGGTCGAGCTCCCCCTTGGCAAAATAAGCGGCTGCTTTCCGCAGGATCTCATTGGCGTGCCGAAGCTCCCGGTTCTCCCGCTCCAGAGCCTTCATCCGCGCCGTCATCTCGGTGGGGAACCCCTGCACGTTGGCCGCTGTCCACCTCCATCCGCTTCAGCCAGCCATCCAGTGCGGCTGGCGTGAGATAACGAGCCGGCACGTTTCACTCAGAGCCCCGGCCCCGGCCGGGGTTTTTCATTTGCCCGGGTGATGCTAGGCTTGATAGTCTCTCTTCCGCATTTGCTTCGGGGGATGCCATGCGCACGATCGTTTTGCTGTGCAGTGCCGTGCTTTTCTCGCTCGCCCACATCCCGGCCCGCGCCGAGGAACCTTCGGTCGAACGCGGCCTCTACGTCTCGATTACCGGCGGCTGCCACGACTGTCACACCATGGGTTATCGGGAAAGCGGCGGGAAGATCGACCCGGAGAAGGCGCTCAAGGGCAGCAACATCGGTTTCCAGGGTCCATGGGGGACGAGCTATCCGGCCAACCTGCGGCTCATGGTGGCAGACGACGGCGAAGATGAGTTCGTGCGCATTGCCCGCTTTTTCGACGCAGCGCCGCCAATGCCCTGGTACAATCTCCGCAAGATGGACGAAACCGACGTGCGCTCGCTCTACCGCAATATCCGGTCGCTTGGCCCCGCCGGAGCGGCAGCACCGCAGCTGGTTGCGCCCGGCGAAAAGGTGATGACGCCCTTCATCGTGCTGGAGCCGCCGCAGATGCCGCCGCCCTGCAGTCGCGATCTCGATTGCGGCATAGGTGAAATCTGCGGCACAGCGGAACCGCGGATGTGCGTTAAGCGGTAGGCCTCAGAACAGCCGTCTGGCTCCGGTCGGGGTTTTTATTTGTCGCCATGGTGATATGTTGCCCGCATGGCGAAGTTTCGCAGGTTCTGGAGGCCAGGGGAAGGGGGAGAGGCAAAGATAGCCCCGGCCATAATTGCTCCCATCATGACCGAAATTGCTGCGGCAATGGACGTCCAATTTGCCCACACCGCGTCGGCTTTTAGTGTTTGACCGTGCCTTCAACTCTGCTGTCATACACGGATATCGCCACTCTCACGCTGCTGACGACGCCATGCTTGGACCAATGGGCACCTTCCGGTTGCGTTTCGAACGCTTCGGCGCCCCATGTTTTGAGGCACAGCGCTGCCATGGAGCTGCTGCAGGCGGGCGTCGATTGTTCGGTCCCGCTCGACGGTGTTACTGTCAATCTCGATGCGACCGTCGTCGAGGAAGCGCGAGAGGCCTTCCCAGCGCGTGAGAGTGTAGCGGATCGTCTCGGCGAGCTTTGTCTTGTGGCTGATCAGGTCGAGCTTCTCGCGCAGCCAAGGTTCGAGATCGGCGACAATAGCGCGGCTCCTTTCCTGGCGACGCACGGCGTTCGTCTGCCGACCTCGTCACTCCAAACCTGGTCGAAAACGCGTTGGCGAAGCTCTGGATCGGACGGGTATAAACCGGCCTGTTGAAAGGGATTTTTGGAACCCCCATGCTTCAGAAAGGCCGTCACTGGTGATCAAAATTAGCGCCCGTCGGGATGAACGAGTGAACGGTATGTAAAAGGAGGACATTTGCAATGATTGTCCGCCCCAACCGGCTACGAAAATTGTCCCCAACTGGCGGTTGGTAGACGCCAAGCAGCCGCGCACGTATCGTTTGTTACGATCGGGCCGCACCGGGCACAGCCCACCCCAGCGCCCACGCCCGTGCTCGGCGCAACGCTCGATCGACCCGTCGTGCTGTAGAGTGCGGCGGGTTTTTCAATGCCGATCGCGCAGCTCTTCACTGCCTTGGTGAGGGTCAGACGGTCGTTGCCGTTCTTTTTGATCAGCTTGCTGACCTGGCTCGGCCACACGCCATTTTCCCGCGCGAAATGTTCCACCTCATAACGCGCATCGACCGACAGGCGGCCTCGGTCGAACAAGTGAACAAGTCTCGATTGCTTTTGTTCTCGTCCATTTCCGTTCCCCCTCACTCGACATCCGACGCAGCTGGGAAATGAGGATCCGTCCGCCTATCGAGGAATGGCGGGCGGATCCTATCAGCGCAGGAAGGGACTTTTCTGCGCAGATACAAATTCGGGGCTGTTGGAGCGTCATTTCTGGCTAGCGAGCATCAGCTGGCAACCATTCCTATCACCAAGAAGGTGATGGAGACGGCGAAAACCGGTGCAAGCAGCCAGCGAGCTTGGTGGACACTGTTCTCCATAGGCTCCTCCGTTGAGCGACGCCGAGTACGAACAGACACAGTTCCGGGTGGCTGCATGTGCGGGGCTATTGCGCACTGCAGCGAAGACTTTGGTCCTACGCACGGCTAGACCGAAGGCTCAGTGAGGAACGTCTGCACAAGCTTCATGTTTGGGGGAGCTTTGGCGCAAAGTTTCGCGTCCAGTGCAAGAGAGCTCACAAGGAGATAGCTATGAGAATGCGTCTTTCCACCGCAGCCGCGGGATTTCTGCTGCTGGCTGGTGTCGGTGCTGCCGCCGCTCAGGACGTGGTGATCGACCCGGAACAGGAGACGGTGATTAAGGAATATGTGAAAAAGCAGCCACTCGCTTCGGTGAAAATTCCTGGAGTGGAGCTCAATATCGGCTCAACCCTGCCCGACACAGTCGAGCTTCATGAGGTCCCGAACGTCAAATACCGCTACGTCGTCGTCGACAATCGGACCGTTGTCGTTGATCCAGGCACACGCAAGATCGTCAAAGTCATCCAGTGACCTGAACGATTTGGGGAGGAGAAGCCCGCCGTTACCAAGTTAGGCGGCGCGGGGACGAAGCGTGTTTGATAGGCTGTCGGGCGGCAATCGATCTATAGATCTGCCAGCACCAGGCCTTGGGCAACGCTTGATCAACCCGCCGTGCTGATGGGCACGGCGGGTTTTTCCAGATGAAGGCGGGTTAGAACACGTTGTTAATTTATGATAGCTTTGCCGCGGGAGGCGATCAAATCATGGACAAAAGGGTCGAGGGAGACTCGGAGGAACTGGCGCGGGGCGAATTCGAGCTCAGAGCCGAACGGTATGGCGTGAACGCCTTCATTCTCGTTGTCGAACTTTTAAACCTGCTGGAAAAGCGCGGAACCATCAGCAGCGACGACGTCGCGAAAATGGCCGATGCCGCAGCACTGGCTGTTGCCGCATCCAGTCAACCTGACATGAGCAGCATTAATCTCTTGCAGGCCATCGCTGCCGCGCGCCAGTCCAAATAACGGCTGTCGAGAGCGTTTTTCAACTATTCCAAGTCCATGTCCAAACGGGGTTGCGAGGAGGTCCTATCGATTGCGCACTAAGCGTCCTTGCTGGCCGCGCCCCCATGATCTCGTCGGCGCTGCGAGCATCGAGCACGGGCAGGGCGGCCCAGCGCCGGCGGCTGGCAGCTAGGTCTTCCAGCATTGCCGGCTTGCGAGCGTCGGATCCGAATCGACGTAGGCGCTCCTCCAGCGCGCGCTGCGAAGCGGAGCTAAACCCAACGCACGGATTCGTTCCCGATAACGTCGCGCTTTGGCGCGGTTGCGGCAGTCTCCATTGAGAACCAGCGACGGTCCTGCAGCCGGCTTTCGTCGACAAATAGCCACCGCAGCCGCGATCATCTTGCAATTTGCGGATCTTATGCGCGGCTGCACGTGATCAGGTCGTCGGCAGACAGTGCGATCGGGCACAAGAGATCGAGCGGCTCTGGGCCGGACGTTCCATGTGCCAGGTGTCGGACCCCTTTCCCATTCGAGGCGCAAGTGGGATAGTTGTGCAGATCTGCGATTTAGTTGATCTCCTTCACGACCACCAGAATGAGAACAGTCACGATTGTTCCATGGTGGCGCAATGGCAACGACCCGACTCTGATCTCTCTGCCCAAGTGAAATACTTTCCAAAGAAGTCTCGCACCGAATTCTGCAAGTCTTTCTATCTCACAGTACGTCCTGCCGCTTTTGACAACTCCTTCCGCTTGCATATCTCGACACTCGGTCTTTCTTTGTTGTTCGGGTCATCAGATCGGAGACACGACAAGTGCCGGCAACCAAGATTTTGTGGGGACAGGTCCTCACCACCCTTGGGTTCGTCCTCGTGACAACATGGGCAGCGACACAATGGACGGCATGGCGGCTCGGCTTTCAGAGCCAACTCGGTCCGTCCTGGTTCGAACTGGCGGGACAGCCCATTTTTCCCCCGCCGGCATTTTTCTGGTGGTGGTTTTTCTATGACGTCTACGCGCCGAAGGTATTTGTTGAGGGCGCGGCGATTGCGGCAAGCGGCAGCCTGATGGCGATCGCCACCGCGATCGGGATGTCGGTATGGCGCGCGCGCGAGGCAAAGGACTCCGCGACCTATGGCTCGGCACGCTGGGCGACGCGAGCCGAAATCAGAGCCGCAGGCATAGTCGGTCCTGATGGCGTGGTGCTCGGCAAGCTCGACCACGACTATCTACGCCATGACGGTCCCGAACACGTGCTGTGTTTTGCGCCGACCCGAAGCGGCAAGGGTGTTGGCTTGGTCGTGCCGTCGCTGCTGACTTGGCCGGGTTCGGCAATTGTCCACGACATCAAAGGCGAAAACTGGGAACTGACGTCCGGATGGCGCGCACATTTCGGCCGGGTGCTTCTGTTCGATCCGACCAATGCCGCATCCGCGGCCTATAACCCTCTGCTGGAGGTGCGACGAGGCGAGCGGGAAGTTCGAGATGTGCAGAACGTGGCGGATGTCCTGGTCGACCCGGAAGGCACATTGGAACGCCGCAACCACTGGGAGAAGACCAGCCATGCGCTGCTGGTCGGCGCCATACTGCATGTGCTCTATGCGGAGAAAGACAAGACCCTTGCCGGCGTGGCGAACTTCCTCTCCGATCCACAGAGGCCAATCGAGACGACGTTGCGCGCCATGATGCTGACCCGGCATTTGGGCGATGCCGGCCCGCACCCGGTCGTCGCGTCGGCTGCCCGAGAACTGCTCAACAAATCCGAAAACGAGCGCTCCGGCGTGCTCTCGACGGCCATGAGTTTTCTGGGCCTCTACCGCGATCCGGTTGTGGCCAAGGTGACGTCATGTTGCCACTGGCGGATCGCCGACCTTGTCGAGGAGAAACGGCCGACGACCCTCTATTTGGTCGTGCCGCCATCGGATATCAGCCGCACAAAGCCGCTAATCCGCCTCGTGCTTAACCAGATCGGCCGCCGACTGACGGAAGATCTCCATGCGAAGGATCATCGACAGCGTCTGTTGATGATGCTCGACGAGTTCCCGGCGCTCGGCCGGCTTGATTTCTTCGAAAGCGCGCTGGCCTTCATGGCCGGCTATGGCATCAAGTCGTTCCTGATCGCACAATCACTCAATCAGATCGAGAAGGCCTACGGACCGAACAATTCCATCCTCGACAATTGTCACGTACGGGTAAGCTTCGCCACCAATGACGAGCGGACAGCCAAGCGCGTCTCAGACTCTTTGGGGACCGCGACCGAGTTGCGCGCCATGAAAAACTATGCCGGCCACAGATTGTCGCCCTGGCTCGGGCATCTGATGGTGTCGCGGCAGGAAACGGCGCGCGCTCTGATGACGCCGGGCGAGATCATGCAGCTGCCGCCCACCGACGCAATCGTCATGATCTCGGGCCAGTTCCCAATCCGAGCGAAGAAGACACGCTACTTCGCCGATCAGCGGCTTGCCGAGCGTGTCCTGCCGCCACCGAAAGCCGGAGAGAGCTTGAAAGCCGAACGCTCTGACGACTGGACCGGAACGACGGTTCACATGAAGCAGGAGGGCAATTCTCAAGAAGCGAGGTCCATCACGGATCAGCAGGACGACGATCCGGCCAATGGCGGCATCTGCCGCCAGCCCGAGCTTCCCGAACACGAGGACATCGCACCGGAGCGAACAACAAAGCGCGACGATGAGTTCGATCTTGACCGGGACGAGCCCGACGATGACGCCATGCGCCGTCGTGGTGTCGATCAGGCTATGAGGCGCGCAGCACGTCAGGCCGCTCTTGACCCCAGTGATGGCATTGAGCTTTGAGCCCATGAAGAACGCCAAGAAAAAACGTCTGTCTGCCTATCTTGATCCTGACGTGATGAACGGACTGGCCGATTACGCTGGGCGGCGCGAGGTCTCGCTGTCACTGGTCGCCGAGGCTGCGCTCGCATCGTTTCTGTCGCCGGATGCCGAAGAGCGGAAGCAAGCGGCGATAACTCGCCGCCTCGACCAGATCGATCGACGCGTGCAGCGTGTCGAGCGTGACGTCGGAATTGCTATTGAGACGCTAGCATTGTTCGTCCGGTTTTGGCTCAACTCGACCCCAGCCTTGCCGGAATCCGCTCAGGCCGAAGCCCGCGCGAAGGGTTTGCAGCGTTATGACAATTTCGTCGATGCGCTCGGTCGCCGGCTCAGCAAAGGACCAAGGCTGAGGCAGGAAATAGCCGACGATGTTCCGCCAGTGCCGCCAGTGAACGGATGAATCAGCCGGCAAGATAGGTTAGCAGAGGCGAGAATTCCTGATGCGACGCTATGCCCGATCATCGCGCGACGCCAGATTGAACCATCTCTCGGGACCATGATCTTTCCGACGAGTTTGGCAATCTGCTCGCGCACCATTTCTAAAAATCGTGCCCACAGAATTCGAGTGGTGAGGGGAGCGGACGTCGTGTGTCTGCTTTGCTCCACTCTAGACAACAATAGTCTGATCAAGTCAAAAACGCCTATCGAATCGATTGCGCAAACGTTTCGATGGCACTATGGTTATTGTACCTGCCAGGACAGAGTCGGGTTTAAAGCGCAACATCAGGGAGGAGCGCTTGCGTGCAGCACTCCGTTTGAGCCGCAATGGCAACGATGGTTGAGGTAGCCCGTCGTGCCGGGGTGTCGGTCTCAACGGTGTCCCATGTGATCAACCGCACGCGCTTTGTCTCGCCTGCGAAGTCGAGAGCCATTAATGAAGCGATTGCTTTGCTTGGATATCAGCCCAATGGGCTGGCGCGTTCCCTCAAGGTCGCTTCAACCAACAGCGTCGGCTTGGCGATTTCGGCGATCTCGAACCCGTATTTCACTGACATCATCTGTGCCGTGGAAGCGGAATGCGCGCGTCTTGGCCTCATGGTTTTCCTTTCCGACACGCAGGACGATCCTGATCGGGAGCTTGCGGTCGTTCGCGCTTTCCATCAACGACGTGTTGACGGCGTTATTCTGGCGCCCTCGGGTGCCCCAGAGCGAGCCACCAACTACCTTGCCGAGAAAATGGTTCCCTGTGTTCTGATCGACCGGTTTGCGGACGAGCGATTTGACCAGATCGGCGTTGAGAACCAATCTGCGATGCGGGCTCTTATCGATCACGTCGCATCCTTCGGCCATCAGCGGATTGGGTTCATTGCAGGGCAGCCGGGCCTTGCTACGACTCGCGAACGTATCGATGCGTTCAAGTCAGCTTTGATGGCTAACGGACTTGCCTACGTGTCGGAATATCTGCCGCCAGGGAACGTCGATACGGCGAGCGCTACGGCATCGACCCGCGCGATGTTGTCGTTGCCTTCGCCGCCTACGGCGTTGGTCACCGGCAACAATATGGCGACGATCGGAGCGGTCCGAGCGGTTCGCGAAAAAGGTCTCGAAATACCTCGGGATCTTTCACTTGTCGGCTTTGACGACTTCGAATGGGCCGACTGTTTTGAGCCGCGACTGACCCTTATTGCGCAGCCTTGCGCCGAAATCGGGCGGCAGGCCGCATCGTTGCTTAGCGCCCGAATTGCGTCAACGGATAGCGAGCCCCGCTCGGTGCGGCTTCAGGCGACGCTGCATGCCCGTCAATCCTGCGGGAGGCCGGCATGAGCGCGCCGCTTCTATCGGTGACAGGGGCCGTGAAACGCTTCGGCGGCGTCCAGGCACTACGCGGTGTCGATTTCGATCTCAAGCCAGGCGAGATCCACGCCCTGCTGGGCGAGAACGGCGCCGGCAAATCGACATTGATGAATCTGCTGTCGGGAGTTTACGCACCCGACGAAGGTACGATCCAGATTGACGGCAAGCCGGTGCGGTTCAACAACCCGCGCGAGGCGCAGACGGCCGGAATTGCGACCATTTTTCAGGAGCTTGATCTCGTTCCAACGCTCGATGTGGCGTCAAACCTCTTCCTTGGCCGCGAATTGATGCGCTCGGGCGGACTGCTCGATGTGGCGCGGATGCGCCGCGAAGCTCGCAAGCGTCTGGAAGCTATCGAACTGGCTATCGATCCCGCCAGGCTAGTCGGCGACCTCTCGATCGGGCAACGCCAGGTCGTTGCGATCGTCAAAGCGTTGTCCTATGCGACGCGGGTCCTGATCATGGACGAGCCGACGGCGGCCCTAACGGTGGGCGAGGTCGAGAGGCTGTTTGACATCATGCGCAAGCTCGCCGCCAGTGGCGTCGGCATCGTCTATATCTCCCACCGTCTGGAGGAAGTGCCGCAGATCGCGGACCGGGTGACGGTGATGCGGGACGGACGTGTAGCCGGCATCACCGATCCGCACGCACCGCAGGCCGAACTGGTGCGGCTGCTCGTCGGGCGCCCACTGGACGAACTCTATCCCCAGCGCACCACAGCCGTCGGCCGGGCTCTGCTCAGTCTGCGCGATGCCAGCTTCCGGCTAGCGCGCGACAGCGCCGGCTGGCAGGCCCCGACAGGGCTTTCACTCGAGGTGCATGAAGGCGAGATCGTCGGGCTGGCAGGCATCATGGGGGCAGGGCGCACCGAGCTCCTGAGCGCGCTTTACGGCACCGGCCTTTCCGGTCACTGGGAGGGCGGCGTCGCCATTTCCGGCCGCCCGGTCAAGCTTGATTCGATCAGAGCCGCGCGCATTGCCGGCATCGCCTTCGTCACCGACGACCGCCGTGGCAGTGGCCTCATGCTGAGGATGGCGGTTGGCCTCAACCTCGTCATGTCGGTGATCCGGCGAATATCGCCGGGCGGACTGATGTCGCCGGGCCGCCAGGCCCAGGCGGTGAAACAATCGTTCGGCCAGTTCGACATTCGGCCGAAGAATCCCGACGTCGCGGTCGGCGCGCTGTCCGGCGGCAACCAGCAGAAGGTGGTGCTGGCCAAGGAGATACTTGGCAATCCCCGGCTCTTGCTGCTCGACGAGCCGACGCGCGGCGTCGATGTCGGCGCCAAGGGCGAGATCTATCAGCGGCTGCGGCAGTTGGCTGCACAAGGCCTGGGCATCCTGGTTGCCTCCAGCGAAATGCCGGAGCTGATTGGCCTGTGCGACCGCATCGTGGTGCTGCGCCAGGGGCGCAATGTAGCGGAATTCACCGGTGGCGTTGACGAGCACACCGTGATGGCAGCGGCAAATGGCAGGGAGGCGTGATGTCCGAGCAGAAGATTTCGGTTGCGAGCGGTCCGGTGCTGGCCGCACCGGCCGCAAAGCATCGCGATCCACTCGCGCTGATCGTGCGCTTCCAGAGCCTGATCGGCCTGGTGCTGGTGGCGATCGGCGGCGTCATCTTCTCGCCGAGGCGCCATGGCGAGATACTGTTCCTTGCGCCCGACAACATGGCCAACATCGTGCGCGCGGTGTCGGAGACCGGCATTATCGCCATCGGCATGACCTTCGTCATTATCACCGCCGGCATCGACCTTTCGGTGGGCGCAGTGCTTGGTCTCTCCAGCGTCGTCACCGCGACGATGATGATCTCCGGCGGCTTCGGGCTTATCCCGACCATCCTCGCCGTGCTGGTAATGGGCACCGTCTTCGGCATGATCCAGGGCACCATTTCCAGCCGCTTTCGGCTCGAGCCGTTCATCGTCACGCTCGCCGGCCTGCAGGCGGCGCGAGGTCTCGCGCTGGTCGTTTCCGGCAACCAGTACATTAATATTTCCTATGGCGACGGGCCCGGCCTGGCGCCACCTGTCTTCGCGGTGCTGGGCGAGCGCCTGTTCAACAACACGGTGCCGGTGGCGACCATTGTCTTCATCGTCTTCGCCACTATTGCTACCCTGGTACTGAATACCACGCGCTTCGGCCGCTATGTCTTTGCCGTCGGTGGCAACGAGCGAGCGGCGCGTATTTCGGGCGTGCCGGTCTCGATGGTCAAGATCTCGGTCTACGCCATTACCGGATTTGCCGCCGCCCTTGCCGGCATCGTGCATGCCGGTCAGTTCAACTTCGGCAGCGCCAATGACGGTATGGGCTATGAGCTCACGGCCATCGCGGCCGTGGTCATCGGCGGCACCAGCCTGTTCGGCGGCGCCGGCTCGATGGTCGGCACCGTTGCCGGCACCATCATGCTCGGTGCGCTCGCCAACATCCTACAGCTCAACAACATTACCCCCGCCATGCAGCTGCTCGCGACCGCCGCGATCATCGTTCTGGCGGCAGTGCTTCAATCCCTCGTTCGCCGCCGCGAGGGTTTGGGACGATAGGAGGCCGGCGGCAGCATTTGAAAGACCGTGAAACCAAGGTCTGGCCCTAGGCCCGGCGAGGAGGAGATCAAGCATGACAACGATGGAAAAAAGATCGAGACGCGCCCTGCAGGTCGCCTTTCTAGCAGGCTCTTGCCTGTGCATGGCGGGCGTTGCCCAAGCGGCCGACCCGATGGTCAAGGCCTGCGCCAAGGACGGCCAGTTCATCATCGGCTTTTCGCAGGCGAACAATGCCGAGCCCTACCGCCAGCATGTCAATGACGAGCTGATCGCGGCGGTCAAGGAAGTGCCGCAGTTCACGCTTCAGATCGCCGACGGCGCCGGCAACGTCAACACGCAGACCTCGCAGGTCGACAACTTCATAACCCAGAAAGTTGATCTGCTCTTGATCTCGCCCTTCGAGGCAGCGCCCATGACCCCGGCGGTGAAGCGCGCGATGGATGCCGGCGTTCCCGTCATCGAGCTAGACCGCAAAACGGTAGGCGATCCCGGCAAAGACTACACCGCCTTCATCGGCGGCGACAATTACAAGATCGCGCTCGAAGCGGGCAAATACACCGCAAAGACCCTGCTCCCGGAAGGCGGCGAGGCGGCGGTGCTTGAAGGCCTGCCGAGTTCAACGCCGGCGGTGGAGCGACTCAACGGCTTCAAGGACGGTGTGAAAGAGAATACCAAAATCCAAGTGGTGGCCGAGCAGGCCGCCGACTGGGTGCCCGACAAAGCCCAAACCGCCTTTTCCGCCATGCTGCAAGCGCACCCGGACATCAAGGTGCTCTATGCCTCGAACGACATGATGGCGGCGGGTGCGCTGCTCGCAGCCAAGGGCGCGGGCAAGCAGGTCAAGATCATCGGCACCGATGGCCTGCCGGGTCCGGCCGGTGGCATCGAGGCCGTGGCCAAGGGCGACTGGGCGGCAACCTTCACCTACCCGACCGGCGCCAAGGAAGCGATCGAGATGTCGAAGAAGATCCTGCTTGAGTGTGCTTCGTCGGTGGAGCCGACGGTGACGGTGGACACGACCGCGATCACGCCGGAAAATGCCAAGCAGATGATGGGAAACTGAGGGCAGGGCCGACAGCAGAGTTGATACGGCAAGGCCCCCGGAGTGGGCCTTGTTGTTTTTGGGAGCGAGCCGGCGTGGTCCTCGTCGGTCAAAACTCCGGCTAGAAAATCCCGGCGGTCGAAGGACGGCACGCAGTTGAGCGCGTAGACGGCTTCAGTCCGTCTCGCGGCGATTTCAGCTGGATCTTGCAGCAGCCTTGTCACGGGCTCGTTTCCATTTGGTTGGCGCCAGACACTCGCGGAAAGCGCGAAAACGCCTCTATTCCGGAATAGAGCACTCTCGCCGATGACCGCCACCGTCACCGCCGTCTCGAAAAACTTCGGCGCTTATCAGGATACCTCGGTTCCGCAATCCGGTTCGTCATCACCAAAACGGCCGCACGCGCACCGTGCTGCTGGCCTACGAGGTTTTGTCTGGCTGTTGAAGCGCGACAGGCGGGTCGAGCTGATAGTGGAGCTCAGCGAGGACGATATCGCTGCGGTCGAAGCCTCCGCATGGAGCCGAGTCTCGACCATCTCAACGACAGCTCTCTGGGCCAAAACCAAAGTCGGACACGTCTTCTGTTATTCCTATCTCTGGCATTGGCACACCGGGAGGGCGCGAAGAAGGCGACAAGGACCAGCCCTGCCTGGTGCTGGCGCTGGTCGGCCACCACGAAGCACGTGGACAATAACGGCGCGCGCTCTGATGACGCCGGGCGAGATCATGCAGCTTCCGCCGAGCGATGCCATCATCATGATCTCTGGCCAGTTCCCAATCCGAGCGAAGAAGGTACGCTACTTCGCCGATCAGCGCCTGGCCGAGCGTGTCCTGCCGCCACCGAAAGCCGGAGAGAGCTTGAAAGCCGAACGCTCTGACGACTGGACCGGAACGACGGTTCTCATGAAGCAGGAGGGCAATCCTCAAAAATCGTGGCGCGCCAAGGATCAGCAGGACGACGATCCGGCCAATGGCGGCATCCGCCGCCAGCCCGAGCTTCCCGAACACGAGGACATCGCACCGGAGCGAACAACAAAGCGCGACGATGAGTTCGATCTTGACCGGGACGAGCCCGACGATGACGCCATGCGCCGTCGTGGTGTCGATCAGGCTATGAGGCGCGCAGCACGTCAGGCCGCTCTTGACCCCAGTGATGGCATTGAGCTTTGAGCCCATGAAGAACGCCAAGAAAAAACGTCTGTCTGCCTATCTTGATCCTGACGTGATGAACGGACTGGCCGATTACGCTGGGCGGCGCGAGGTCTCGCTGTCACTGGTCGCCGAGGCTGCGCTCGCATCGTTTCTGTCGCCGGATGCCGAAGAGCGGAAGCGGCAGGCGTTCCAGCATGGCGGGCGGCGTTGCCGGAGGACCCAATGCCCGACGAATACAATGACATCGTCATCCCCCAAGACCACGATGCATCGCCACTTCGGGAGGAGGAGTATTTCGTCGTCTGCCCGGCGTGCGGTCAGGCGTTCGACATCAGGTGTATGGCAGAGGCGCTTCATCACAACGAGCTGGGCCACGAGCCCTGCGACCTTGACTCATAGTCGGCAGTTACCGACGACCCTCGACGAACGTCGAGCCTGGTCGAGACCCACACCGAGGGTAAGTTCTCGCTCATCTGGCCCGGCGTTGCCGTCTGATCGGCTTACAACGAATCCCCGTCGCAAGGGCGGAGCTTCGCCGGCACGCTATGTCGTGACAGATACCTTGCGGCCTTTCAGCGACGACTTGATTGCCGTTGCGGTTGTTGTCGATGCGGTCGCGGCCGTCACCGACCGGGTTGTTAACCCAGGGGAGGGCGCTTACTCCACCGCAACCATGTCGCCCAGTTCCGTCGCGACGCTCCGAAGCAGACCTATTGCCGGCATCGGGGCCCGGGACGAACATGTGATCTCCATAATGGGTACGAGCCGGAGCCCATCGCGATTGAAACTGCTGACCGGCGATCAGGCGCTCGTTGCAGAGAAAGGTTACGATCAATCGCGATGCCCGCGCTGCCTTCACCCGAATGTGCTGGGCGTCTCCTTCCACAGCGCACACGTGCGACACGTCCTGGACGGGCGCGCCGCCTGTTGCCGAGAGCGACGATCGCGAATCCGAACGCTGGACGGCAGGTGAGGCGCGGTTGCGACTTGCTTCACCAGTAATCCGAAGACGCCAGGGACGCACTACGCTGGACGCGTGCCCTAGCTGTCGAGCTCCCATTTATCCGTTCGTCCGCTCCATATCCGGCTGGACCGCGCCGCACCCTTGGGCTGTTCAAAGGCGTTGGCACCTTCCCTACGCCGACACCGGCCGTTGTATCGCCGGAGCGTCAACCCGCTGAAGTCCGGCGGTGCTTTCTCAGCCGAGTGATCGCCGACTTGTCGACCGTGATCACCCCGCCGCAGTCAATCCGCACAGTGAGTTTGTTCGCCCCGCGATCGATGCGGGTGACGTCCCCAACAAGAACCACTCGGTCTCCGGCCCGGACTTTGGGTGGCGGATCAATCGTATAAGGATGGTCATACGAGGGAATGCTCACCCTGGCGCGGCCGCTGGGGAGAATCGTGATGACGGTACCTGCTAGTGAGACCTCATCGCCAACTTCAAATTCGCGAGGCATGTTAACGTGCAGCATGGTCTTCCTCCCGATGCTTTCCCTAATTGACGCTTTGCTAAATTAATGCCCGGCCAACCAGGTTGGTTGCTTGCAATCGACTTCGTACGGTTCCGCACAATTCCAAGCTGGTATGCACTCCCAGTTGGCCTCGGATCGGCCTTGTGTGCGTCAAATTCTGCAGAAATGGCTTTACATTCAGCGATGACCTTGGCGCGCCCAGGCCCGTGTTAGCGGAGCGGCGAACTTCCTCTCGGTCGGCGATGGCCATAAACGCGGAGCGTGGAGCGAAAATGGATCCTTCGCCTTCGGGTACTTCGTCCGGTAAATTCGAAGAACGCCGACGCTGGCTTCAGCTGCCACGCGGGTTATTGGAGCCAGATCATTGATGCGGGTGTCGCGCGCCTACGGCAGGTCAAGTTCGGTTTCATGCGTCCCGCTCTTCAAGGCCAGCGACGCCATCATCCGGCAAGGTTCAGCCAGCTCATATGTTGTTCGCAATTGCTGCACATGGAAGGTTCCGATCGGTTGACATTTCAACACTAGAGCAACCGGACAGACGCTGGAAGCGGCCCAAGCCTTGCCCTTCTTCGGGCCACGCTTCGAGCTTTTTGGCGAGCTATCCTGAGTTCGGGCAGCGTTGGTTGCCACCAGCCTCGTTGCCGTTCCACTAACTCGGCAGCACGCCGAGCGGGCCATGTTCTAATCAATTCAGCCAACGTCGCCGGACGCCATCTGCCCCAGACATGGTCGACGTTCGCCTCGATCAAATGCGGATAGAACGCTGCTAACTCCGAGGCGTTGACGAGTTCACCCGAAATCTCGGTGAAGACCACTATGCCGTATTGCTCCGTCGCCACGGCACGGCCAAGCCGGGGTAAATCGTCAAGGGGCAGTGGATAGCGACGTCGCCTGCGTTCGGCATACCGCAATCTAGCGGCTTCATATTCCTCGGAGTCTTTGGACGCTTCCCGTCGCCGTTTCCTCTCCTCCGGTTCTGCGCGGCCTGCGGCCCCTTCGATGCTTGGCCAATGGCGCCTCAACTCCTCGTATGAGCGGAAAGGCACCCTCCAGGCCCGCAGTTCGTCGTCCCAGCTCGCCCATGGAACGGCTCGCAACTCCTCAAGAACCGTCCGCGAATATGGCGTGCGGATTCGCAGGTCGTCCGCGACTTCCAGATACCGGCTCGACAGGGGATCGAAGGCGAAGGCATCCCGTCCCTTGCTGTCATCATGTGCTACTCGTAGATCCGCCTCTTGCGCCTGCCAGCGCTGGATGCGCCGCGCGGCAGTCTTTCCCGGCACGAACCAGCTTTTGCGCTCGTAACTCCACCTGGCGCGCGGAAATGCCTGTCGAAACCGCTCAACCGCCGCGCGATCGTACGGAAAGCGCGCTTCGGCTCCAGGAGCTGGCTGCGGTGCAGCAGGGGCGTCGGATTTTTCCATCAGATTGCGAAGCACAGCACTGCTCGCAAACAACGCGGTGCAGTTCATTTGGGTCCAAGAGCACCAGAACGTATGGTCAGAGCCGCTAGGGGCAGCCAATGAGGCGATCGGTGAAACTGCTGAATGCTAGTGTGGGAAAGCTTCGCCGCGCCGGACCGTTTATTCTGCTCCAGGAGAGGTCCATTCATGCCCAGACTAGGGTGCAAAACCCCATTGCCAGACGGCCAACGAGCCCTCGTTCGCGTCCCCTGAAAGCGAGGAGACGGAAGTGAACCACATCGTCGAAACGCAAGTGTATCGCCAGCCCAGGCGCGGGAGCTTGTGCGGCGCCACGGAAACGACTGGCGTAAGATCGAATGCCGCCAAGTCTTATAAGGACGACAGCTAAGCACTTCCAAGCCGGGGGAAAGGGAGCTTTGTCACGACATCCGCGGAGTTGCAAATCGAGCGGATCGGCTTGAGGTGACGAATGACCACCATCGCCATATTGGTAGCTTTTCTCAGACCGTTTGCACCGGCCCGGTCTGGGGATCGAATAAAACCAGCGAAGACCGCGTTCGAGCGGCGCTTTTGCTTCGACTGCGCTGCCGTAGAAAAGCCGCTCCGTCGTCATATTTTTTAATTAATACAGTTACTTCAACAGTCGCAGTGGAATCACGTGAGAGCTGTTGCAATCGGGCGCTCCGCCGCCTATTGTGTCTTGCAACAGCTCTGAGCTAAACGTATGGTAACTGTTGAATTGATTGATTTTGTTGAATTAAATAACGATCAGCGTCGGGAAAAAGTCAATTCCGACCAACGTTTCATTGCGCTTAAAGAGGCCCAAAGGAAGGCGAAGAGCTTTCGGGGATCCCTCGTCTGGCACACCGTGAACGGCATCGACCATTTGATGCGAAGCTACTACGACGCCGCTGGCGTACGACACCAAAAGGCAGAGGGTCGGCGCTCGCCGGCGAGCGAAGCTGTCAAGGCGGATTGGGAAGCAGCTCGCGCGTCCGCCCAAGAAACGTTCTCTGCGCGACAGGAGCAGATGGAGCGCCAATCTGCTGTCAATCGCGCGCTCCGGCTTGGGCGTGTTCCCCTGATCGCCGCAAGAATTATCAGAGCAATCGATAACGCCGGTCTTCTCGGGGAAGGCATTCGTATTGCAGGCACGAATGCGATCTACGCCTATGAGGCGGCGGCCGGAGTGTTCGTGGATCCCGGAATCACATCGACGCAAGATATCGATCTCCTCATGGACTCGCGCCAGTCCCTCAGGATCATGTCTGGCGCCAACGTCGAAGATGGAGCGCTCATCAACCTTTTGCGCAAGGTCGATCGGTCTTTCGAGCGTTCATCCGCCACATTCCGCGCGGTGAACCGCGACGGATATCTCGTTGATCTGATCAAACCGCTCGCAAACCCGGCATGGAAGCCGAGCCGGGAAACTATCGGGAAGGCTGACGACGAATTGGTGGCCGCCGAGATCGCCGGCCTGGCATGGTTGGAAAATGCCCCTGCTTTCGAAGCAATCGCCATCGATGAAAAAGGCGGACCGTTACGGCTCGTGGCACCCGATCCGCGTATTTTTGCCGCTCACAAATTCTGGGTCTCAAAACGAGCTGATCGCGAGCCAATCAAGCGCCGTCGCGACCTGGCCCAAGCGCAAGTGGTTGCCCGGCTGACGACGCAGTATCTCGAGCATCTCCCCTACGAAGCAAGCGAGCTTCGGGTCCTCCCAAGGGCGGTTTTCGACGAGGCCCATCATTTGTTCGCACAACCAGCGTCGCGGCCGTGAATGTCTGAGCAACATGTTGGCCGGCTGGATTGGCCCTCAACTTCCAACCGATCGAAGACGCGGCCCAGCAGCGCCAGATCGGAGGGACGAAAGACGTCAGATTGCTCTGCTTTGGGACCAATTGGCACGACACCCCTTGATGCAGGCCCAGCCGACAGGATCGAAACTAATTGGCGCTATTACAGGGTTCAAGCTGGAGACAGCCGATGATCCTAGAGTCTCGTGCTCATGCCGGTTCGATATTCGTTTGGGAGAAGTCTTTGCCGATGAAAAGCAGCGGTTCGTCTGCACGCTTTGCCAAAGCATAGGACAGGAAATCGTCAAAATTTAGCGCCGCCGGGTGGTGGCCTTTGCCGTAGGTCAGCCAACCCTGGGTCGCCAGATCAACCAATTCGGAGTCGACAGGAATGATGTCGGCCTCGATTTTGCGCAGCCAAAGATCGATCTCGGCCAATGCGTGTTCGCCGCGCCTGCTGACCAGCACCATGCGTGCCTCGGGCACCCCGGTTGCCGGGACCAGTCGGATTGGGTCGGAGACCAGCGCTCGTTCCAGCCTTGCTGCCTCAGGCTCGCTCCGAAGGATCGCTACAACAGCTGAGGTATCGATCACCATCAGTTAGGGATTCCATGCTCGTCATACCCGATGATCTCCTCGTCGCTGCGAGTATCCAGTTCAGGCAATCGTGCCACTCTTTCTCGGATGGCGCGCAATTCTGCCAGCAGACGCTCCTGAGCGGTCTCTCCAAAGCCCAAGCGATGCAAGCGCTCGCTAAGGGCTTGATGGATGGCTGCTGTCTTACTGATACCCTGGCGGCGTGCGAGTTCATCGGCGAGAGCAACGGTGGCCGGATTTTTGATATTCAGGGACACGAGAAACTCCAAAAATCTACCTTTCTGGCAATTTCCACCATAGTTCTCTAGGCTCTTCAACATAACCTGCTAGCCTCGCCTACACTCGCGCCGGATTGATCATGACAATCGCCAGGCCGTTGCCTGCCAAGGCGGCGACCGCCAGTCTCTCGAAGCTGCCTGTCGACTCCAATCCGACAACGGCCGGCGAAAGGGCTGCCAATCGCCGAACCAGAGCCTCCACCCCGGCATGGTCATACCCACCGAGAACGCCTCGCCGGACGGCAAAACATGCACGTCGAGCCGATCCTTGGAACGTCGATGCCAATAATGACTTCCCAATCGGGCTTCGCTTGCGGCCCTAGATATAGCCGGCTGGTTCTGCTGGAGCGGAGATAGCCAGTCGGGCACCGGTTGCTGAGCTATCGCGGTCGCCGCACCGCATTTCGCAAGTCTCTGCACGTCATTCCACGATCGCCGGTTTTGCTTGTTGCAAGGCCGGCGCTCCTGCCTTTTCTAATGATCCCCGACCGCGCCACGAATCAGTTCGTGGCGAGAAACGGGGACCCCGCATGGCGACCAACCATCATGCCAGCAAGGGAGCGGTATCGCGCGGCGCGCGCATGCTGCGCACCGCCCTCGGCCCGGCGATCGCAGGCTTCCTTGACGATCCAGCCATTGTCGAGGTGATGCTCAATCCCGACGGTCGCCTGTGGGTTGATCGTCTCAGCGAAGGACTCGTTGCAAGCAATGAAATACTGATCGCGGCCGACGGCGAACGGATCGTCAGGCTGGTCGCGCACCATGTCGGTGCGGAGGTGCATTCGGGCTCGCCGCGCGTTTCGGCCGAACTGCCCGGGACCGGCGAACGGTTCGAGGGTCTGTTGCCGCCTGTTGTCACGGCGCCAACCTTCGCCATCCGCAAGCCGGCAGTCGCGGTGTTCACGCTTCAAGACTATGTCGCCGCCGGCATCATGACCGAAGCCCAGGCTGGCGTCCTGCAGCTTGCCGTGAAGACACGGAAGAACGTGCTGGTGGCCGGCGGCACGTCGACGGGCAAGACCACGCTCGTGAACGCGTTGCTGGCGGAGGTCGCTAAAACCGCCGACCGCGTCGTGCTGATCGAGGATACGCGAGAGCTGCAGTGTGCTGCGCCCAATCTTGTGGCGCTGCGCACCAAGGACGGTGTCGCCTCGCTTTCCGATCTGGTGAAGTCGTCGTTACGCCTTCGGCCCGATCGCATTCCGATCGGCGAGGTACGCGGTGCGGAAGCGCTCGATCTGTTGAAGGCCTGGGGCACTGGCCATCCCGGCGGCATAGGCACCATCCACGCCAATTCTGCCATTGGCGCACTGCGGCGACTGGAGCAGCTCGTGCAGGAGGTGGTCATTACGGTTCCGCGCGCACTGATTGGCGAAACCATAGATCTCATCGCAGTTCTCGCTGGCCGCGGCTCAGCGCGCCGGCTCGTCGAGATCGCCCTGGTCGACGGGCTCGATCCGGCCACCGGCGACTACCGCACCCTGGAAGCAAATTTCGAGACCACAACGACCGTGAATCGCCACTCTCCCTATGGAGCTTCAGAATGACCCAGATCCGCTTCAATTCATCGGCTATCCGCAAACTTGCCGTGGAGCTGTCGTATGCGGCGACCGCCGCGATCATTACGATTGCGCCCGCCCATGCTGCCGGTTCCTCGATGCCCTGGGAGGAGCCGCTTCAGCAAATCCTTGAGTCAATCGAGGGGCCAGTCGCCAAGATCGTGGCGGTGATCATCATCATCATCACCGGTTTGTCGCTCGCCTTCGGTGACACGTCGGGCGGATTTCGCCGGCTGATCCAGATCGTCTTCGGGCTGTCGATCGCTTTCGCGGCAAGTTCGTTCTTTCTGTCCTTTTTCTCCTTCGGTGGCGGAGCTCTGATCTGATGGATGAGGAGATCCGTGGCTTTTTCGCGCCGGTGCATCGCGCGCTCACCGAACCGATCCTGCTCGGCGGCGCGCCGCGTGCGGTCGCCATCGCAAACGGCACGCTGGCCGGCGCGATCGGATTGGGGCTTCGCTTGTGGATCGCGGGGCTCATCATCTGGGCGGTCGGACATCTCGTGGCCGTCTGGGCGGCAAAGCGCGATGCGCAATTCGTCGATGTGGTTCGCCGCCACCTGCGCTATCCCACGCATTTCGGATGTTGAGGTTTCGCCATGATGAACCTCGCGGAATACCGAAAGAAGAGTGCCAGCCTCGTCGATTATCTGCCGTGGGCTGCCCTGGTAGCGCCGGGCGTGGTGCTCAACAAGGACGGCAGTTTTCAACGGACGGCGCGTTTTCGCGGGCCGGATCTGGACTCCGCGACGCCGGCGGAGCTCGTCGGCACGACCGCGCGGCTCAACGGCGCGCTGCGTCGGCTCGGCTCCGGCTGGGCACTTTTTGTCGAAGCCCAGCGCAATCCTGCCAGCGGCTACCCAGACAGCCGGTTCCCGGATTGCGCATCCGCACTTCTCGACATCGAGCGTCGCGAACAGTTCGAAGACTCCGGTGTGCTGTTTGAAAGCAGCTACTTTCTCACCTTCGTGTGGCTGCCTCCTGCGGAGGAAGCGTCGCGAATGGAGAGCTTGCTCTACGAAGGCCGGCAAAAGACCGGTGTCGATCCGTGGGAGCTCCTGAAGAGTTTTGTCGATCGCACGGACCGCGTGCTCAACCTCATCGAGGGCTTCGTTCCCGAAGCTGACTGGCTCGATGATGGCGAGACGCTGAGTTACCTGCACTCCACCATTTCGACCAAGCGGCATCGCGTTCGCGTACCAGAAACGCCGATGCATCTCGATGCTCTGCTTGTCGATCAGCCGTTGGCCGGCGGGTTAGAGCCGAGGCTTGGCGATGCGCATCTGCGCACACTCACCATCACCGGGTTTCCGACGATGACCTTCCCGGGGATTCTCGACGATCTTAATCGCCTTGCCTTCCCCTACCGCTGGTCGACGCGGGCGATCATGCTGGACAAGACCGACGCGACCAAGTTGGTGACGAAGATACGCCGTCAGTGGTTCGCGAAGCGGAAATCCGTCGCCGCGATCCTCAAAGAGGTGATGACCAACGAGGCATCCGTTCTCGTCGACACGGACGCCGCCAACAAGGCGGCCGATGCGGACGCGGCGCTCCAGGACCTGGGCTCTGACCAGATCGGCGAAGCCTATGTCACCGCCACCGTTTCGGTCTGGGATGCCGATCCGTCGATCGCCGACGAAAAGCTGCGTCTGGTCGAAAAGATCATTCAGGGCAGGGACTTCACCTGTATCGCCGAAGGCGTCAACGCTATCGAAGCTTGGCTGGGCGGTATTCCTGGCCATGTCTATGCCAATATTCGCCAGCCGCCGCTTTCCACGCTCAACCTCGCGCACACGATTCCGCTCTCCGCGGTCTGGGCAGGTCCGATCGAGAACGAGCATCTTGGAGCGCCGCCGCTGTTCTTCGCCAGAACGGAGGGCGCCACACCGTTCCGGTTCAGCCTGCATGTCGGCGACGTCGGCCACACCCTCGTCATCGGCCCGACGGGCGCTGGCAAGTCGGTCCTGTTGGCGATGATCGCGCTTCAGTTCCGGCGCTACGAAAACAGCCAGGTCTTTGCCTTTGATTTCGGCGGCTCAATCCGCGCGGCCATACTCGCCATGAATGGTGACTGGCACAATCTCGGAAGCGATACCGCAAGCGGGCAAGGGTCTGACGATCCGTTGCCCTTGCTCACTTTGACCGATCTGTCGGACGACGTTGACACCGTGTCGCTGCAGCCGCTTGCCCGCATCCATCATACGCCGGAGCGGGCCTGGGCGGCCGACTGGCTTTTCGACATTCTACTGCGCGAAGGCGTGCCCATCACGCCGCAGGTCAAGGAACATCTGTGGTCGGCGCTGACGTCGCTGGCTTCTGCGCCCGTCCACGAACGGACGCTGACTGGCCTGTCCGTGCTGCTGCAGTCCTCGCCGCTGAAACAGGCGCTTGGTCCCTACTGCATCGGCGGCGCTTTTGGCCGGCTGCTTGATGCCGAGTATGAGCGTCTCGGCGAAGCCTCCGTCCAGGCGTTCGAAACCGAGGGCCTGATCGGCACGGGTGCTGCTCCCGCGGTGCTTGCCTATCTTTTCCACCGCATCGAGCAGAGGATGGACGGCCGGCCGACACTGCTGCTCATCGACGAGGGCTGGCTGGCGCTCGACGATGGCGGTTTCGCCGACCAGCTGCGCGAATGGCTGAAGACGCTGAGAAAGAAGAACGCCAGCGTGGTCTTCGCCACGCAGTCGCTTTCGGACATCGCCGGATCGCCAATCGCGCCGGCAATCGTCGAAAGCTGCCAGACGCGGCTGTTCTTGCCGAACGAGCGCGCTATCGAGCCGCAGATCGCCGAGATCTATCGACGCTTTGGTCTCAACGATCGTCAGATCGAGATCATCGCCCGGGCGATACCGAAGCGCGACTATTACTGTCAAAGCCGCCGCGGCAACCGTCTGTTCGAACTGGGACTCGGTCCGATCGCGCTGGCGCTCTGCGCCACATCGTCCAAATCAGACCAGGCCGCGATCGACCGGACAATCGTCGAGGCCGGCCGAGAGCATTTCCTCGAGGCCTGGCTAGCGGAGCGCGGTCTCTCCTGGGCGGCCGACCTCATCCCAGGTCTCACCAACGTGATCGACCGATCCACAAAGGAGCTTCCCTCATGAATTCCGTTCTTGCAGGTCGCCGTATCCGTCGCATGGCGGCAGCCGGCGCAATCGTCGTCGCGACGGCGCTATCATCGGCACCAGCATCGGCACTGATCGTGTTCGACCCAAAGAACTACGCCGAGAACCTGCTTTCGGCATCGCGTGCGCTGGAGCAGATCCACAACCAGATCACCTCGTTGCAAAACGAAGCGCAGATGCTGATCAACCAGGCGAAGAATCTCACTTCGCTGCCAACCTCGCTGCTTGGCCAGATCGAGGGCAATTTTTCCGAGATGAAGAGCTTGCTCGGCGAAGCCGAGAAGCTGGCCTATAGCGTCCAGGAGATCGAGAGCCAGTTTGCCTCCACTTACACGAATTTCGGTTCGGATCTCTCCAGCCAGCAGCTTGTCGAGGGTGCGCATCAACGCTGGCAGACCTCGGTGTCTGCCTTCGAGCATTCGCTGAAAACCGGCGCCATCGCAGTCGACAACATCGCCGGGACACAGGAGCAGACGAGTGCGCTGGTCAGCGCCAGCCAATCGGCTGTCGGCGTGCTGCAGGCGACGCAGGCCGGCAACCAGCTTCTTGCCGTGCAGGCCAAGCAAGTTGCCGATCTCACCGCGATGCTGGCCGCACAAGGAAGGGCCGAGGCCCTTGAGCAGGCGAGGAGGGCAGCCGCGCAGGAGCAGGCACGCGAACAGTTCAGCCGTTTCATGACGGACCGCAGTTACAGCCCGTCATCGGTAAAAATGTTCCACGACTGAGGCGAGAATCGCATGGATCTCAAGATCGCCGCCCGGATAGCAGCCGTTCTTGCCCTTGGCGCCGCCATGACCGCCGCCTTCATGGCGTTGCGCGGCGACGGCTCGCGGGACGCGTCCTCCCCGCGCTCCGCACATCCGGGCGGCGAGCCGGCAAGAGTCGAACTTGCCCGATGCCGGGACAGTGGCATGGCGGCGATTGACGACGACACCTGCAGGAAAGCCTGGGCTGAAAGCCGCCGACGCTTCCTGCGGCCATCTCGTCCCGTAGCGCCAAATGCGGCTCCGTCGATCGAAAAAGACACGAGGCGCCTGCCGCCGCCCCAACCGCCGACGACCTCTCGCGCGGAAGACCGGCTCAATCCGGAGACGGTGGCGCCATGAACGACACCGGCGTGATCGATCGCTTCCTCGAGACTTTCACTCGCTACATCGATTCCGGCTTTGGTCTGCTCGGTGGGGAAGTCGCGTTTCTTACTTCGACCCTGATTGTCATCGACATCACACTGGCCGGCCTGTTCTGGGCTTGGGGTGCTGATGAGGACGTGCTGCATCGGCTGGTGAAGAAGACGCTCTATATCGGCTTCTTTGCCTTCATCATCGGCAACTTCAATCGTCTGGCCGGGATCGTCTTCGAGAGCTTTTCCGGGCTCGGCCTGAAGGCTGGAGGCTCGGCACTTTCAGGCTCGGCATTGCTGCAGCCGGGCCGCGTCGCACAAGTCGGCATCGATGCCGGCAATCCGATCCTCGAAGCCGCCAGCCAACTGATGGGCTACGTCTCGTTCTTCGAGAATTTCGTCCAGATCGCAGTGCTTATGATCGCCTGGGCGATCGTACTGATTGCGTTCTTTCTTCTGGCCGTCCAGATCTTCGTCACGCTGGTCGAATTCAAGCTGACGACGCTTGCCGGGTTTGTGCTGCTCCCCTTTGCGCTGTTCAACCGGACCGCCTTCCTTGCCGAAAAAGTGCTCGGCAACATCGTTGCCTCCGGCGTGAAGATCCTGGTCCTTGCCGTCATCGTCGGCATCGGCTCGGGCCTGTTCGGCGAGTTCACCCAAGGCTTCGGCGCCGAACAGCCCACAATCACGGATGCGCTGTCGCTTGTCCTGGGCGCTCTGTCGCTGATGGGATTGTCGATCTTCGGTCCCGGCATTGCGACGGGGCTGGTCTCCGGTGCCCCGCAACTGGGCGCAGGTGCCGCTGTTGGCACGAGCCTGGTCGCTGGCGGCCTTGGCGTGGCCGGCGCTATGGGTGCCCGCGCCGGATCGAGCGGCGCAGCAGGCGGGCTCAGTGCAGGCGGGCGTATGTCGGCAGCAGCCGCACGCGGCGGCGCGCACCTGGCCGGCAGCACTTCGGCCGCCTGGGAACTTGGCGCAGCCACGTCTGGAAGAGGTGGTGCAGGCTCAGTCGCCGCCGGCATGGCGGGTGTCGCAAAGGCTGGTGCCAGCGCTGCCGTTCAACCCGTCAAGCAAGCAATGTCGCGCGCCGCTTCAGCTCTGTCCGATAGCTACGAGGCCGGCCGCTTGGCAGCTTGGGCTGCGACGAGTGGAGAGCGATCGTCGGGAACGGCTTCCTCCGGTGACTGGTCGACCTCCGAAACCAGTTCCGACGCCCCGCCCGCATGGGCAAAACGCATGAAGCGCAGCCAGGCCATGAGCCACGGCGCCAGTATCGCCGCCCATTCGGTCCACTCAAGTGATGATGGGGGCGGCTCGATGAATGTTTCCCTCGATCAGGACGACCGCCGATGACCCCCTTTAGACGCCCTTTTGTTCGTTACGGAAAAACGCCTCAACCCGAGACACCCTATCAGCGTGCAGCCCAGATTTGGGACGAGCGCATCGGCTCGGCTCGCGTCCAGGCGAAAAACTGGCGGCTGATGGCCTTCGGCTCGCTCGTCCTGGCCGGCGGTTTTGCATCCGCATTGGTCTGGCAGTCGACGCGCGGCTCAGTGGTTCCCTGGGTGGTGGAGGTCGACAAGTTCGGCGAAGCGCAGGTTGTCGCTCCGGCCGTTGCCGACTATGGGCCGACCGATCCGCAGATCGCCTGGCATCTGGCCCGCTTCATCGAAGAGGTCAGAAGCATTCCGGCCGACCCGGTCATCGTCCGCCAAAACTGGCTGCGCGCCTACGACTACACCACAGACCGCGGCGCCATTTCCCTCAATGATTATGCTCGCTTGAACGACCCTTTTGCCAAAGTGGGCAAACTCCAGATGGCCATCGAGGTTTCCAGCGTCATCCGTGCTTCGCCGGATTCCTTCCGCGTCGCCTGGATCGAGCGCCGCTACGAGAACGGCACCTTGGCCGGCACCGAGCGCTGGACCGCAATCCTCACAGTCGTGATCCAGCCAACCCGCGACGCCGACCGGCTGAAAGCCAATCCGCTCGGCGTCTACGTCAATGCCATCAACTGGTCGAAGGAGCTTTCATGATGTCTGCGGCACGAACATTGGCGAGACCGGCCATGCGCAATGGGCCCAGGGCGCGTATGTTTGCCCTGGCACTGCTGTCAGCAACGGCGCTCGCCGGCTGTGCTTCGAAAAAATACATTCCGCCGGAAATCGCCTACGACGATGCGGTGCCTGCGGTGCGCAGGGTCGAGCCGCCTGGTCCGGTCAAAGTGGTGGAAGTGCCGAAACCGCTTCCACTGCCTGGTCAGTTGAAACCAGTAGAGGCCACGAAGGTGAAGCCGGAGCCAGCCGATCCGAAGCAGCGGATCAGCCAGGCCAATGAGGCCGCACGCATGCAGCCGGTTCGCGGCGGTTTCGTCAATGCCATCCAGCTCTATCCCTGGAGTGAGGGCGCGCTCTACCAGATCTACGCCGCACCCGGCCAGGTCACCGACATCGCCTTGCAGCCCGGCGAGCAGCTTGTCGGCTCCGGGCCAGTCGCCGCAGGTGACACAGTGCGCTGGATCATCGGCGATACGCAAAGTGGGACAGGGGAGCGCCAGCAGGTCCATATTCTTGTGAAGCCGACACGGCCGGATCTGCAGACCAACCTCATCATAAACAGCGACCGCCGCACCTATCATCTCGAGCTCCGCTCGACCGAAAAGACCTACATGGCTTCGGTCTCCTGGCAGTACCCGCAGGACCAGCTGATTGCGCTGCGGCGCCAGAACGCGCAGGCTTCCGCCGCACAGCCGGTCGCGTCCGGCGTCGACATCCAGAAACTCAATTTTCGCTATCGCATCGAAGGCGACATGGCGCCCTGGCGGCCGCTTCGCGCCTTCGATGACGGTGCAAAAGTCTACATCGAGTTCCCGTCGGGCATAGGGCAAGGTGAAATGCCGCCGCTCTTTGTCATCGGCCCATCGGGCGGCTCGGAGCTGGTCAACTACCGTGCTCGCCAGAACTACTACGTCGTAGATCGGCTGTTTGCCGCCGCTGAATTGAGGCTCGGTGACAAAACAAGCGAAAAGCGCGTCCGCATCGTGCGCACGGACGGCAAACGAACCTCGCCCAGCACGAGGCTGTTCCGATGAGCGACCCTGCAAATGCACCCAACCAGGACATTCGAGCGGAACTGCGCCTTCGGCCCGAACCGGCCAGGGTCACGCGACTGTCGCGCAAGGTGCTGATAGGCGTTGGTGGAGTTGCCAGCGCTGCGATCCTCGGCACGTTGATTTGGGCGCTCGACACCAGAGAGCGCGGAACCGAACAGCCGCCCGAGCTCTTCACCACCGAAAACCGCTCAACGGCCGACGGGCTACAGAAGCTGCCGAAGGACTATGCCGGTGTTCCGCAACTCGGCCCCGCGCTGCCTGGCGATTTGGGCCGGCCGATCTTGCGTGCGCAGGAGCGCGGCCAGCCGATTGGGGCGTCCAACGTCAGTGGACCGCGCGCAGATCCGGAGGAGCAGCGCCGACTGGCCGAGATCGAGGCCGCACGCGTGGCGAAGCTCTTCACCGATACGAACACGAGACCTGGTCCCGCACGACAGGATGCTGGCACCAGAGTCATAGAACCGGTCACCCAATCTGGTCTGACTCCGCCGCTGGGGTCGCCACCGATCGATCCTGGCGCCGCGCAAAACGTGCAGGATCGCAAGCTGGCCTTCGTCAATGCCGAGCCAGACCGTCGCACAGTCAGCCCCAATCGGCTCGCCGAGAAGGCCTCGCCCTATGTGGTGCAAGCCGGCAGCGTCATTCCAGCTGCCCTTATCACCGGCATCCGCTCCGACCTGCCCGGCGAGATCACCGCTCAGGTCACGGAAAATGTCTACGACAGCCCGACAGGATCCCATCTCCTGATCCCGCAGGGTGCGAGGCTGATCGGCCAGTACGACAGCCACGTCGCCTTCGGCCAGTCGCGCGTGCTGCTGGTCTGGAACCGGCTGATCATGCCTGACGGCACCTCGATCGTGCTGGAGCGCCAGCAGGGCGCAGACGCTGAAGGATTTTCCGGGCTGGAGGACGAGGTCGACCTTCATTGGGGCCAGATGTTCCGGGCCGCAGCACTCTCGACATTGCTGGGCATTGGGACATCGCTTGGGTCCAGCGACGACGAAAGCGAAATCGCCAAGGCCATCCGCGAAAGCGCTCAGGATTCGGCCTCCGATATTGGCCAGCAGCTCGTGCGCAATCAGCTCAATGTCCAGCCTACGCTCACCGTGCGGCCCGGTTTCCCGGTTCGCGTGATTGTCAATCGCGACCTTCTTCTTGTGCCTTACGGCACGCCAAAGGATCCATCATGACCAAGCTGAAACTTTCCGCCATTCCCGATGACCGTCCGGTCAAGATCACCGTCGAACTGCCTGCCGCCGTTGATCGCGACCTCGTTGCCTATGTCGATTATCTGAACAGTCAACATGTCTTTGTCTCACAAGCAGGAGGTGAACCATGCCGGATCTGAGGCTCGGTCGGCTGCCGAAGGTTGGCGTCGTCCGCATGACCATCTCCCTGTCGGAACCGCTCAAGGAGGAACTCGACCAGTATGCAGCCGAACACAGCCGGCTCTACGAACCCGTGGACGCCGCAGCCCTGATTCCGCACATGCTGGAAGCCTTCGTCCGTTCGGATCGCGGCTGGCGCGGCCGTAAGGCGAAGGCCGGCCGTGCCCGTCAACGAGGGGCGTCTCCAGCCAGCAGTACGACACGAAGCGGTGCTGAAGGTGATGGCTCCGCCTGAAGCTGTCCTGGTGGCTTTACCCTAAGCGGAAGTTCGCTCGCCCTCGGTTGAACTCACAATCATGACCCTTTCGAGACCTTCCGGAGTCGAATTCTCTCCTTGAAAGCCGACATTGGCCGGAACCAGCACTCGTGACCCTGAGCGGTCGTTCAGTCTGCAAGATAGCCTCCCGAAAGACGACATCCGGTCAGACAGAGAAACTGCTGACCCGCGGCAACCGTCCACCCAACTCGCCATCGCTCCACGGTCCACCTCCACGAGCGGCTTCTGTCTCAGGCGGCTAGGGTTATTCCCGCCGAGCCGAGGGCGTGTCATATAGCGTAGCACGCTCCAGCTCGCTGAGCAGGGCCTCGGCCTCTCTGACGTCGGCGGTTTCGAAACCCTCGGTGAACCAGTCGCGAACGGGTGTCAGAAAACCGTGGGCTTTCTCCCCGGCGCCTCGCTCTGCCCACAGGCGTGCGAGCTGCGTCGCAGCTCGCAACTCCCACCATTTGGCGGCCTGCGCCCCGGCAGTCTCTACCGATTTACCGAAAGATTCCGCCGCCAAGTCGCCGTCGCGACCAGGCTCGCGCAAAGCACACTCCCCTTTCAGTCGGTACAGCTCGGCATCAAACCAACGCTCGCCGGTGGAAGTCGCACGCTCGAACGCGTCGTCGAGCACGCGTCGCGCATCTTCAACGTTGCCACTACTAAGGTAAGCCTCAGCCAGAATGGACTCGAAGTACGGCATCATCACCAGGTAACCGGCGTTCACGTCGTGCTCGTAGCAGGATTTGAGGGTCTCGAGGCCTTCGGTTGCATTTCCTTCAGCGATGAGTGCGGCAGCTCGAAAGCCCCGACCCTTGTTCAACATTGCAGGCATGGCCTTTTCGGACGCGAGAGCAATCAGGCGCTCGCTGTCGCGCCGAAGGGCGAGCCAGTCTTTGCACAAGTGGTAGTAGACGCACGTGTTGGCGAGAGCCAACACGATCGCGAAGGGCTGGCGCGTTTTCTCCGCAGTTTCCAGACCCTGCCGGCACCGCCGGTACCCCTGCTCGGGGTAGCCCAGAATGAGCAGCGTCCGGGCAAGGTAGAGGATCGGTCCGGCGTCGGCGATGTCCGCACCGAGCAGAGGGTCCAGGTCAGGTGCCCTTGTCGAGACCCGCTGCTCCAGGAAAGAGCGTGCGGTGGCAAAATCGCCCATCCAAAGGGCAACGAATCCGGCTGCGTCCGCTCCGATTGGGCCACCCTCGCCGTATGCGCGCGCCGCCGCGCGCATCAGTTCGTTGGCGACTTCGCGCGCGCGATCGAGCTCCGCGCGATTGTAGTAACAGAGAAACTCGCCGTAGCCGGCCCGGAGGTTCTCGTGCTCCGCTCCCGTTTGCCCTGCCAGGAATCGGGCGCGAGCATAAGCGGTGCCCGTTTCGACCGCCGCCGTGCCCCTAGCCGCCCGGAGCGCATCCCCGAGCGCAAGGCGGAGCCCGAGTTCAAATCGGTTGCGCTCCAGGCCTTCCGGCAGCGTTTCGAGAAGCGAGAGACCGTTATCGAGCTGGTCCAGCGCTTCCCTTGTCGCCGAGCGCATGATCGCCGTGCGTGCCGCAGCCTGATAATATGGCACTGCCTGCTCGACGAGCCCGGCCCTGCCGTAGTGGCCGGCGACGAGTTCGGGATGAGCTGTGGCCGTGTCCTTGAATCTGTTGACCAGCGCGTCGGCAATCGCGCCGTGCAGTTCCCGGCGGCGCCTTTTGAGGAGCGATTCGTAGGCGGCGTCCTGAATGAGAGCGTGCTTGAAGATGTGTGCCGGGCTGGCCGCGGTGCCGCCGCTCAAGATTAGCTCGGCTCCGATCAGTTCCGAGAGCGCCGTCTCCAGTTCACCGGCAGGCATGTCGCTCACGCTCGCCAGCAGCGCACGATCGAACTCCCGCCCAATCACGGCACCGACTTGCGCGGCATGCCTTGCGGAGGGCGGCAGGCGGTCGAGCCGAGCCATCAGCGCGTCCTGAAGTGTCACGGGAACCGTGACTGCAGGCAGAGATCCCAAAAGGTCGAAGTGATCTCCTGCGTCGACAAGGACGTTGAGATCGCGCATCGCCTTGGTCAATTCCTCGATGAACAGCGGAATGCCGTCGGTGTGCGCGACGATCTCGTTCAAGACTTCCTGCGGAAGACGCTTGCCCGCAACGGCCTCGGCCACTGCGGCCGCCTCAATCGGATCGAGCCGTTCGAGCACGATCCAGTCAACGTGTGCGCCGCTCCAGGCCGGCTTGAACTCCGGCCGGAAAGTGACGAGCAGCAGCACTGGCAATTGGGCGATCCGATCGTTGATGCGATCGACCAGTTCCAGCGTCGTCGGGTCGAGCCATTGTGCGTCCTCGACGACCACGAGCAGCGGATGCCGCGTCGCGAGCCCCTCAATCCAGTTCAGCAGCGCTGCAAACGTCATGGCCTTCCTCTGCTGAGGGGTCAGATCACGTAACGAATGCTGCTCGCCGGTTCGAACGCCGAGCAGATCGGCGATGACAGGGATAGCGCCGCTGGTATCGGACAAAGCCCTTCCCAGAAGAAGCTCGAGCTTCCTGAGCTGTGTTTCGTCCGGGTCAATGCTTGCAAACTCCGCGGAGCGCCGGATTTCCGAGATGACGGGCCGTAGCGCCGAGTTCGCGTAGTACGGCGAGGCGTCGAAATGGATTTCCTGGAGCCAGTCCCCTCTCAGTCGATCCCCGAGAAAGCGCACCAGTCTCGATTTTCCGATCCCGGGCTCCCCGGTTACGAGGACAACCTGGCCCATCGTTCGCCTGACCCGCCCCCAGCGCTCGAGCAGCAGATCGATCTCGCGGCCTCGGCCGACGAACGGCGTGAGTATCGTGCCGTGAAGTCCCTCGAACCGACTTTCACTGCGCCCGATGCCGTGGACCCGCCAGAGGGCTACCGAGGGGCCGATCCCCTTGATTGGCTGCCTTCCCAGGTCCTCCAGGTCGAAAATCCCTCCGACGAGGTGCCGGGTGGTTTCGGAAATCACAACCTGGTCCAGCCCTGCCGCCTGCTGCAGCCGTGCTGCGAGGTTCGGCGTCTCCCCGACGATCTCGTCCGGGCGCTCTGCCTCCCCTTCCCCTAGGCTTCCGATGACCACCAACCCTGTGGCAATGCCGATGCGTGCACGAAGGTGAGGAACCTCTTGCGTCTTGATTCCACCAGCTGCTGCCACAATGCGAAGGGCAGCCTTGGCCGCCCGTTCAGCCGCGTCCTCCTGTGCCTTCGGCCAGCCGAAATATGCAAGAACGCCATCGCCCAAGAACTTGGCGACGTGCCCCCCGAAACGGTCCACTTCTTCGGTTACCGCGCTTCGGTAACGCCGCATCACCGCCCGCAGCTCTTCGGGGTCGAGCTGACGGCTTAGCTCGGTCGACCCGACGAGGTCGACGAACATCACCGTGAGCTGCCGCCGCTCTGCCTCTGTCGGGGCGGATAAAGGCAGCGCCGTCTTCAGCGATGCGGATGCGCCGTTGGGCGTCGACTTCGAGGCAACGGCCAGAGATGCAATCGCATCGAGCAACTTGCGGCGGTGACCGACGGAGGTCACGCCGATCCCCGTCAGATCCTCGGCCGTCAGGTGGGCAAGAACCTCTTCACTGATATCGTTATCGCGGAAGGCCTTCTCGTATTGTCCCAGGCCGATACCGCGAAGCCAGGCGGCGACGTTCACGTCCCCCTCCTGCATGACGAGCAATCATACACCCAAAGCTATCACGTATCTATGAAAACAAGTTGGAGAAGGGTCGATTCGGCCGAGCCCGAACGTCCGGTCTAGGTAGCACCAGAAATGTCAAGTTCTGGCGCGACCGAGCCGGCGGTAGGATTCGGCTCTGCCGTACAGCCGCGGAGCGTTCTACGTCGCCGTTGGGTGGAGGACCGCTCTTCAAGTGTGGCTCTCGGAACGACGTGGTTGCCGGACATTCCGGTCTTTCAGCTTCAGTCGACGCCCAAAGGAGGCTTTTCCCGACGGCGGAATGACAATGCGCGCGGCTATACGGCCGCGCGCTTCAGTTGTCGGGGTCCGACTGATCAGATCGCCTGACCACCCGAAACCTCGATCCGCTGTGCCGTAACCCAACGGTTATCCTCGCCCAGAAGGCTTGCCACCATCGGCCCGATGTCGTCGGGCAGCCCCACGCGGCCAAGCGCGGTCATCCCTGCGAACTGCGCGTTGACTTCGGCATTGTCGCGCACCAGCCCGCCACCGAAATCGGTCTCGATCGCTCCGGGCGCGACCGTGTTCACTGTGATCCCGCGCGCACCCAGCTCTTTCGCCATATAGACGGTCAAGATTTCGACCGCCCCCTTGGCGGCCGCATAGGCCGAGAAGCCCGGATAGGACACGCGGGTCAGGCCCGAAGAAAAGTTCACGATCCGCCCGCCATCTGCGATGAGCGGCAGAAGCGCCTGCACGAGGAAGAAAACGCCCTTCACATGGACGTCGAACAGACCGTCGAACTGCGCCTCGGTGGTATCGCCGATTATGGTGAATTCGCCGTGGCCGGCATTGTTGATTAGGTAATCGAAGCTGTCGCGGCCCCAGGTCTCTTTCAGCGCCGCGCCCAGGGTCTCGGCAAAGGCCGCGAAGCTGGCGACCTCGCCGAGATCGAACTGCAGGGCAACCGCCTTACGGCCCAGGGCTTCGATCTCGGCCACAACCTCGCGAGCCTGAGATGCGTTGCCGCGATAGGTGACGATCACGTCGCGGCCATGCTGCGCGATGCTGACAGCGGTGTTGCGGCCGAGGCCGCGGTTGGCGCCGGTGACAAGTGCGATCTTGGTCATGCGGGAAGTCCTTTCATCCGAAGCGATGGGGACAACATGCGGCAAGAGCGTCTCCAGTTGTTGCCGATTCCTCGCGTAGTCTTGCCTGTTCCTGCAAATCTGGATCGGCCTTGCCGCAAAGATTTTCCAGAATGTCCGGATTTCTTGCCTGATCCTTCTTTAGTTCTTGCCTGAAACGCCACCACCCTTCAACTTGCCCCCATGAGCCGAACGCTTCTCGACCTTGTGCGCAGCTTTGCCGACACTCATGCCGACCGTTCCGGGGCGGCGTCGACGCCTATTCCCGGCGTGACCGCGATCCGCGCCACGCAGCCCGGCGAATTGCAGGTCGCTGTCAATCGGCCGCTGGTGGCCATGCTGTTACAAGGTGTCAAGCGGGTCACGATAGGGGCCGAGACATTGGAATTCGGTCCGGGCGAGTCGCTGCTGATCTCGGCCGATGTGCCCACGGTCAGCCAGATCACGCAGGCAAGCCTCGGCGCGCCCTACTATTCGCTGGTGCTGGAACTCGACCCCGTCCTTATGCGGGAACTCGCGGTCGAGATGGCGGCGGTCCCGGGCGATCCGTGCAAGCCTGTCCGAGTGGAGCCGACCGACGCAGATGTCGCCGATGTGGCCCTGCGCCTGATGCGGCTTCTGGACCGTCCCTCTGCCCTCCCGGTCCTGCAAGGGCCGTTGCTGCGCGAGATTCATTTCTGGCTTCTGGCGGGACGGCACGGATCGGCCCTCCGCAGCCTCGGCGGGGCCGATGGCCATGCACAACGCATCGCCCGTGCGGTCGCTATGATCCGCGAAAGCTATGCACGGCCGATCCGCATCGAGGAACTGGCCGAGGCCGCGGGGATGAGCACCTCGTCCTTCCACCAGCATTTCCGCCAGACCACCACGCTGTCTCCCTTGCAATTCCAGAAGCAGTTGCGCCTGATCGAGGCTCGGCGCCAGATGCTGGCCGATGGCATGAGCGTGAGTTCGGTGGCTTATGCGGTGGGCTATGAGAGCGTGCCTCAGTTCACCCGCGAATATGGCCGTCTGTTCGGCAAACCACCGGCCCGCGACATACGACAGGCACAGATGGATGCGTAGTCTGACTCTGCTTCAGAAGAAAGCGAGCGTCCGCTGTGGGCTCAATTGAGCCGTTCGTCGCGTCCGCCGCCGAGGACCGGAAAGGGTCGACACCTGCCGGAGCGTGAACGTCCCGTTCGGAGAACCGTCGGGAACGGCGGCTTATGGCGCGAACACGATCTCCAGCATTGTCACCCGCGATGTCCTCCGGGCGGAGGCTGAAGAGACTGCCACGGCACTTTTCAACCTCGCCAAGGAACACCTTGAACAGCTCAAGGCGAGGCCATCGACTTAAGCCTAGCTGTGCGTGTTTCGACATTTCGACGTCGCGGTGTCGGATTATTTGCATGCAAACCAGTTTTACGACGCTATCCTCCCATCCTCAACGGACCATTCTGGGAGGAATGCATGGCTGCGCATGAGCAACATGCCGTTGAAATCATTAGGGACAAAGAGTGGTCGGTTCGCGTGACGGTCAACGGCACCACCACCACGGTCCCTTTTACATCTGAGAGCTACGCGCGTTCGTTTGCAGACGGTCAGGCGTTCCGACTGGGCGTTCAGGTCGCGGAGATCAAGAAGGCGGCCTAGCTGCGCGCTTGCCCCAAGAGCCCCACAGCGATTGAACCTCGAGTCACCAAAGCCGGTTGAAATTAGCCGTTGCGCGGCATAAGAGCTTGTGCCAAATAGTTAGTACGTGGCTCGCACGAACAAACAGACTGACTGTGACGACCTGTAGATGGCGCCCAAGCTGGGCTGCTGCGCGGTCTGGAGGTGAGCCGGAACACTCGGTCAACAGGGGATACGCACAGTGAACCGCTTTCAGAAACTCTCGACCGCAGCGCTCGTCGCAGCATCCTTCACGTCGGCCGCCCTCGCCGCGAATGACAAGCTGACGATCGGCATCGTCACCTTCTCGACATCCGACGTCGACACAAACCAGATGGTCGACACGATGAGCCAGGAAGCCAAGTCTAAGGGCTGGTCGGTGGAAACGCTCAATGCCAATGGCGATCCTTCGCAAGCGATCACCAGCATCAAGCAGCTGGCAACCAAGAAGGTGGACGCCATCATCGTCACGGTCTTCGATTCGACGGGCCTGGCGGCCGGGCTCCAGGCGGCGGCGGACGCAAAGATCCCCGTGCTTTCGGCCGGCGGCGGCATGGCAGACGGGATCGCGCTATCTGCAAGTACCGGTGCTGCGCAACCGCTGATCGACTTGATGCTGAAGGACATCGACAAGTCCGGAACTGTACTCGACCTCACCTACCATCCCGGCATTCCGTGCCGCGAACGAGCCGACGCCTTCGATGCGGCGGTCAAGGCAAATCCGGGGCTCAAGGCGACCTCGCACGAGATCAGCATCCCGGGTGCTGCCGAATCCTCGCAGGCCGCGACCAGCGCCTGGCTTGCAGCCAATGCCAACGCCAAGGGGCCGTTCGCCATCTTCAACTGCTATGACGACAACGCTATGGGCGCGATCGCGGCGCTGAAGCAGAACGGCCGCAGCGACGTGAAGGTCTATTCGTTCAACGCCACGGCGCCCGCTGTCCAGGCTGTCAAGGACGGGACGATGACCGCCACGCTCGGTGTCGATCTGACTTCGGCAGGCAAAATGCTAGTCGATCAGATTCCCGACATCCTGGCAGCCGGCGACCAGTGGAAGCCCAAATCCTTCGTGCCAGGCTATACGCTCGTCACCAAAGAGAATGTCGACAAGTTCATCAAGGACAATCCGCAGTAAGCTCTCCTGATTGTGGGTCTGGGCCGGACTTGCCTGGCCGGGCCGGAGTGCTGTCATGAGAGCCGCCATGTCCGCTGATCATTCCCTGCCCGAAACCCACGCTCCGGCAGAGGCGCCCCGCGTCCTGACGTCAACGCAGACCGGCTATGCCTCCCCCAATGCCCGACAGCGGCGCGCGTTGCTCATGCGCCTGCTTGGAACCTACGGCACCATCATCGTGCTGGCGTCGATGCTGGGGATCTTCTCGGTGCTGGAGCCGGGGACCTTCGCAACCATCGGCAATTTTCGCAACATCGTAAACGACATGGCGATCGGCACCATTGTCGCGGCCGGCCTCACCGTGCCCCTCGTCGCCGGTGATTTCGACCTCAGTATCGGCTATGTCGCGAGTTTCTGCGGGCTTCTCGTGGTCGGGCTGTTGAGCAGCAGTGGCTTGCCGATCCTACCCGCCATCTTCCTTGTCGTCGGCCTCGGAACGGTCATCGGCATTGTCAACGGCATTGTCGTTTCGAAGATCGGGGTGAACGCCTTCATTGCCACGCTTGGCACGGGCACCATCGTCGTCGGGCTGAACTACGCCTATTCGGGCGGAATTCCGCTGCAACTCACCCAGTCGCGCGAATTCACAAATATCGCGATCGGCCGGATTGCCGGAGTGCCGCACCTCGTCATCATCATGGCCGTCGTGCTTGCGCTGCTGTGGGTGATCCTCAACCGAACAGTGCAGGGCCAACACATCAAGGCCATCGGCGTCAGCCCGGAATCAGCGCGCCGCGCCGGCGTCGCCGTCGATCGCAGCCGCATCGTTGCCTTCGCCATCGCCAGCACCTGTGCTGCTATAGGTGGCGTGCTGATGGCCTCCAATCTCGGCTCCGGCCAGGTGACGGCGGGTGACAGCTTCATGCTGACGTCGTTTTCGGCCGCCTTCCTAGGTTCGGCGGCGCTGCGAGAGGGTCAGTTCCATATCCTCGGCACCTTGATCGGCGTGCTGACGGTCGCCGTCGGCAACAACGGGCTGGCCATGATCGGCGCGCCGATCTTCACGCAGTTTCTGTTCACCGGCTGCCTTCTCGTCGTCGCCGTAGCGCTCGGCGGTATTGGCCGCCGCTATGCGAGGGGATAGGCCATGGCGCAGAAGATGCTGCTCAGCCTGCGCCGGATCTGCCGCAGCTTCGGCGGCATCCAGGCACTCGATGACGTTTCGCTGGACATCGCCAGGGGCGACATACTCGGCCTTGTTGGCGACAATGGTGCCGGCAAGTCGACGCTGATCAAAATCCTGGCCGGCGCGCATGACCCAACTTCCGGCGACGTGATCCTCGAAGGGCGGCCGCAAAAGTTGTCGCCGCCGTCCGAAGCGCAACGCCTCGGCATCGAGACGGTCTATCAGGACCTGTCGCTGATCGGCACGTTCACTGCCGCCGAAAACTTCTTTCTCGGCCGCGAGATTGCGCTTGGCCGCGGCCCGGCGCTGCTGCGCTGGATCCGCCGCAAATCGATGGGCGACATCGCGATGCGCGGCCTCGAGGAACTGCACATCGAGATCCCCGGGGTGCGCAGCAAACCGGTGGATCGCATGTCCGGCGGCCAGCGCCAATTGGTGGCGATCGCGCGCGGTGCCTTTTGGGGCCACAAGCTGCTGCTGCTCGACGAGCCCACCGCGGCGCTCGGCGTACGCGAATCCCGTGAGGTGCTCGACCTCATCAAACGACTCGGCGCCCAGGGGCTGACGATCGTCATGGTCACCCACAATCTCGATCATCTCTGGCAGGTGTGCAACCGCGTGGTGGTGATGCGCAGGGGCCGCAAGGTCGCCGATCTCGCAAGTTCCGGCACCAACATGGAGGACGTCGTCGCTTATATCACCGGCGCCAGGCAGCCGGCGACCGCGCAGGCGGAAGCATGAGCGCGGCTGAAACGATGACGCTGCGCCGGCTGCTGGGCAATGCGCCGAGCCGCTGGGGGCATTGGGGTGCCGACGACGAGATCGGAGCGCTCAACTATCTGACCGCCGACGAGGTCAAGCGCGGCCTGGCGTCGGTGCGGGACGGCCGCACCTTCACCCTCGGCGTGCCGGTCGGGACTTCTGAGGGCGATGCCGTCTTTCCCGGCCGCTGGCCGGCGAAGCATTTCATGGTCGCCGACAAGGCCGGCTTCGAGAACGGTCACTGGCAACCGCTTGCCGGCGGCCTCGAATTCGCAGACGACTATATCACCAGCTTCGCACAGGCCGGCACGCATTGCGACGCGCTCGGCCACATGTGGTTCGACGACACGCTTTGGAACGGCTTCGCGGCAAGCAGTACCAATGGCGGCATGACCAAGGCCAGCATCATGCCGATCGCGGAGCGCGGGATCGTCGGACGCGGCGTGCTGCTCGACATCGCCCAGTTCCGCGGCAAACCGGCCCTTGAGCGCGCTGAAACATTCACGCATCGCGACCTCATGGAATGCGCCCAGGCCCAAGCGGTCGATATCCTGCCGCGCAGCATCCTTCTCGTTCGCACCGGCTGGGTCGGCGCACTGGCGGCGGGAAGCCAGCGCGTCGGCGATGGATATTGGGAACCCGGACTGACCTTCAGCCTCGACCTCGTGCGCTGGTTCGACGAGATGCAGATCCCCTGTCTGGTTACCGACACACTGGCCAACGAGACAACCTACGAGCCCGAGACAGGGTTGATGCTGGTGCTGCACGCCGCGCTGATGCGCAATCTGGGCGTGGCGTTCACCGAAATGGCATCGCTCGACCTGCTGGCCGCCGACTGTGCCTCGGACCACCGCTACGAAGGCTTCTACTGCGCCAGTCCGGTCAAAGTGAGCAAAGGCACCGGCGGCGCGGCAAATCCAGTGTTCATCAAATAGCACCAACAAGGTGGAACGGCTTATGACTTCTGCAGACGACCAGATCTGTTTCCTGCCGGCCACGGAACTGGCCCAGCGCATCCGGCGCCGCGACCTGTCGCCGGTTGAAGTAACCGAGGCCTATCTGCGCCGCATCGAGGCGCGCAACCCGGTGGTCAACGCCTACACGCTGGTTCTCGGCGACCAGGCGATGGAAGCTGCGCGGGCCGCCGAAAAGGCCGTGATGGCAGGCGGTCCGCTTGGACCGCTGCATGGCGTCCCCGTCGGCATCAAGGACCTCGACGATATGGCCGGCGTGCCGACCTCGATGGGGTCGTGGGCGGTGCACGACCGGGTGCCCAAAACAAGTGCTGTGGCGGTCGAGCGCCTGCTCGACGCAGGCGCCATCGTGCTCGGCAAGACCAACACGCCGGAGTTCGGCCATAAAGGTATCACCGACAATCTGCGCTTCGGGCCGACCAGCACGCCCTTCGCGATCGGCTACAATTCCGGCGGCTCGTCCGGCGGCAGTGCGGCAGCGGTCGGCGACGGCATGGCGGCCCTGGCGCAAGGCACGGACGGCGGCGGTTCGGTCCGCATACCCGCCTCGTTCAGCGGCACCGTCGGCTTCAAGCCCTCTTTCGGCCGCATTCCTTCGGTGACTCGCCCCGACGCCTTCTTGTGGGGACATCCTCTGGTCCATATCGGACCGCTGACCCGCACCGTTGCGGACGCCGCGCTGATGACCAAGATCATGGCCGGGCCTCACAACCGCGACCCGTTCTGCCTGCCGGATCACGGCGTTGATTATGTCGGCGCCGTTGCCGGGCGGACGCCGAAACTGCGCGTGGCCTACAGCCCGCGACTAGGCAATTTTCCGGTCGAAGCCGGGGTCGCCACCGTCGTTGCCCGGGCAGTCGATGTCATGCGAGCACATGGCATTGAGGTTGATGAGGTCGAGCTCGATTTTAGGGCCGATCACAAGGAACTGGCTGCGCTTTGGGTGCGCACGATCTCGATCCACTATGCTGCCATCGCCGTGTACTGGAAACAGGAGGGCATCGACCTAATGGGCAAGCACGCCAAGGTGCTCACCCCGCAGTTCCTCGCCATGCTGGAGGGCGCCTACAAGGTGTCCGCCGTCGACCATGCGCTCGACGATCTTTTGCGCACCGGCGTCCTTGACGGCCTCGAGGATGTATTCGAAACCCATGACCTGATCGTCTCGCCGACGCTGGCCGTTCCGCCCGTCAAGAATGCCCCCGACGGCAACACGATCGGGCCGACATCGATCAATGGCGAGGCGGTCGATCCGCTGATCGGCTGGTGCATGACCTATCCGATCAACTATACCGGCCATCCGGCGATTTCGGTTCCGGCCGGCCTGACGGCGCAGGGCCTGCCAGTCGGCCTGCAGATCATCGGGCGGCGGCACGCCGACGAAACCGTTCTGGCGATGGCGGCTCAGTTCGAACGTATGCAGCCCTGGTTCCAAAGCTATCCGGGGCTCGCTGGATAGTTGGGTGTCGGAATACCTAGATCGGAAGCTGCAGCAGCTCGGAAATCACCAGACCGGCTGCGCCTAGGAGGGCGGCCCGGTCACCTGCATCGCCGGCAATGAATTCGATCGCGCCGCCGGGTCGTGACGGAACCATGGCGCGGACATGCTCCGCGATTGCGCCGAGCAGGCAATCGCCGCCGAGCACGACATCGCCATGCATGATGAAAATGTTGGGCGCCACCGTCTGCTGCAGATTGGCGATGCCGACGGCGACGTTGCGGGCATAGCGGTCGAGCAGCTCAGCCGCTCCCGGCAGCCGCCGCGCCGCCATGTCGACGAGGCGGGCCGAGTCGATCAGGTCTGGCTCTGGCAGAGCCGTGCGGGCGGCCTCCCGCCGGAGCCAGCTCAAGGTGGCAATGGTGTCCCAGCAGCCGCGCCTGCCACAGCGGCAGGGCTCGCCGTCGAGCTGCACGAAAGTGTGTCCGAGTTCGCCGCCTGCGCCTGCCGTGCCACGATAGAGGTGCCCGTCGAAATAGAGTGCGCCGCCCAGCACCTCGCCCGTGTAGACGACCGCGAATTGCCTGACGCCGCGCCCGGCGCCGAACCAGCGGTCGCCGACCAGCAAGGCGCGCGGATGATGGTCGAGCTTGACCGGCAGGCCGAAGCGTCGCCCGAGATCGTCGGCGAGCGGGTAGCGGTCGAGCGCCGGCGCGAGATTGACAGCGACGATCGACCCGCGATCGGTGTCAACCATGCCGCCGACGCCAACACCGATCCCGAGAGGCATGCGCCGCGCCCTGGAGAGAGTGTCGCCGACGCATTCAGCGATCGACTCGATGATTGGCCGGACCGGCCCCCTGCCGTCCGGCAGGGCCATCTTGCGTTCCGATTCGATCTTGCCGTCGAGCGTCGCCACGCAGGCATGCACGGCATCCGGCATCAGCAGCACACCGCAGATCGGACGGGCATTGGGCGAGAACCACAGCGGCCGGGCCGGCTTGCCGCCGCCCGGACTGGGAGGAACCGGGTCGCTCTCGACCAGCACCTGATCGTCGATCAGCGGCTGCACGATTCCGGAAATGGTGGTGCGGTTGACCCCGGCCAGGCGGGCCAGTTCAGCCCTGCTCGTCGGCCCAAGATCGAACAGGGCCTGCAGCACACGGCCGCGATTGGTCGAGCCGACCATCGAGGACGACAGCAGCGCCTTGCGCCGGCGCGAAACCCGCTCCGCGCCGGACGCATCGCCGGGCGGCGTGAACAGAGCGCTGCGTCCGCCATTCGGGCGCCCATCGTCGGTATCGTCCATCGTCGGGTTTTTCATAAGGGGCATCCTGCCAGCTCTTCTAACCCAGGACCTTACCGGTTTCGAGCACTTTGTGCGAGCAGGCAACAAACTCGTGCATTGCCAGGACAAGATGCGTCGCAAATGTTCAAAGACACGCCAGCTCGGCGTCTCCTGACTAATTGGTGTCACAATAAGTTCCTGACCCACTTCGGCTTTGACACGTTGCGCGACCTGCCGGATTTCAAGGCACTCGAGGACGCTGGCCTGCTGTCCAAAGACAAGCTGCTCGCCGACGATATTCCGGTTGGCCAGACGAGCGGGGAGCGTGATGGTGAGGTGGACATCGTCGCTGAAGGCGAGATGCCATGAGCAGACAGGCTTCTCTCTTCGACTCTCGGCAATCTCACGTCCAGGACCGATCGCGTGGCAATCGGTGATCGGGATCATGGACTTCAACCACATCGCCTTCGACAAGATTGGCTGGAAAGATCACCAGATTCGTCCCGCCGGCATGACGCAGCGACGGAAACAAAATACCGCGTAGCCCCTCGATGATCACCTGGTCTGCGAGCTTCCGGTGGCCTTGACGTCGACCCGCACCAAATCGCGCGCCACCAAGCCAAGCAGGTCGCGATGCTCATCCAGCCATTGCGACATCGCCTTCAACTCGCGACCGATCTCGTGCGTGGCGAAAAGATCGAATATGCTGGCTTGGACGGTGCGTTCTTGGCGCATTGTCGGCTCCGGCGGTGGCAGGGCTTTGGAATCAGTCGCATGATCCAAGATACCTGAAACCGCCGGGCCTTGCTCGCGCAAAGCCGCGATTCACCAACAGAATCAACTGTTTGCCGTTGATGGACGGGAACTAGCTAGCACTTTTTCACGATGATTTCGCCCGGCGTCGCTGACCAGACTGGCAAGCCACGGACGCTGGGATCGTCGAACGTCGGCATGCAAAAGGAAAAAGACAGGACGTTGGTGGTTTCAGGTTTTGCGATGGTTTCGAGGTGCGAGAAGTCGGCTCGAGCATTGGCGCGCAGAGCGGCTACCTCGCTGCCCCTTGCGTCCGGGCGTCTATAAGTAATCTCTAGTAAACGAGCTGAATGATTAGGATTGCGACCGCAAGAGCAGAAGTGCAAATGCCCTCTCACGCTCCACCCATATAAATATCCATGATCTGCCGATCGTCGCGCACATCCTGAGGCTTTCCCTCGAAGCGCCTTTCGCCGGCCGCCAGGATGTAAAGCTTGTCTGCCATCGGCATCGCCTCACGGATATTCTGCTCCACCATCACGATGCCGATGCCGTGCGCGGTGAGGCTGCCAATGCGCTCGAGCGTCTCGATGACCATGGCCGGCGATAATCCGGCGGAAGGCTCATCGAGCAGAATGAAGCGCGGTTCCGAGACCAGCGCTCGCCCCAGCCCAAGCATTGCCTGCTCGCCGCCAGAAAGCGAACCGGCCGCGGTTCGCCGTCGCCGCGCCAAAGAAGGATATTGCTCGATCACCGCCTCGATGCGCTGTTCGACTAGCCGGCTGTCCGCGATGGCATGCGCAAATTCTCTATCACTGTGAGGCGCGGAAACACACCGCCGCCCTGCGGCATCAGCACCAGCCCCTGGCGCACCACCTCATGGACGGCAAGGTTGGAGAGCGTTGCATCGCCCAGGCTGGCCGTGCCGCTCCACACCGGCAGCGCGCCGGCAATCGCCTTGAGCAGGGTCGACTTGCCACAGCCGTTCGGTCCGAAGATGCAGGTGATCTTACCAGCCTCCGCGCTTAGCGAAACGCCATGGACGATCTCCTGCTTGCCGTAGCCGGTGACGATGTTTTCGGCGGTGAGGGTGGTGCTCATTGCGGCCGCCCCAGATAGGTCTGCATAACTTCCGAATTGCGAACGATGTCGTTAAAAGAGCCGCTGGCCACGACGCGCCCTGCATCCATGACGATGATGCGATCGCACACGTTGCGTACCATCTCCATGTCGTGCTCGATGACCAGGAAGGTGATGCCGTGTTCGGGCAGCCGCGCGATGGCCTCTAGGATGATCTTGCGGATGTTGGGATGCACGCCCGCCGTCACCTCGTCGAGCAAAATGAGCGTGGCCTGGCGCATGATGACACGCCCGAACTCCAGCAGCTTCTGCTGGCCGCCCGAAAGGTCCGAAGCGCGATTGTCGGCGACATGGTCCAGCGTGAGCAGCGCCAGCGTTTCGGCTGCCCGATCACGGGCAGGCCGCGCAAGCTGCGGTCGACCAGCAGCGACGCAGCGTCATGCCATTCTCGACGTTGCTGTAGTGGTAGGTCAGCAACGCTCCGGACGGGCAGCGATAGACATCCTGATCAGGTAGATAGGCGAAGTCCTGCTTGCCGAACCGTCCGTCGGCCTTCGCGCCGGCTGTTCACAGCTGCTCTACGCGCTCAGTCCTCGGACAAGCCGGCCAGAGAACTATCCTTCCAGAAGCGACACGGGATCAAGGGACGTCGCCTGGCCGGACGTGACGCGCAGGAGAGGGCATCTTTGCAAACGCGACGATCACTCCGGCACGCCGGAGATGCCCAGCGCCTCGACGTAACGCTCGGCGAACACCTTGTCCCGCCACGGGTTGATCTGTCTCTGCAGGGTGAGCGTGTAGGTCGGGAACGCCTCCATCAGCCGCCGCGCCGCCGCCTGCGCTTCGTCCAGCCGGTTGAGTTTGACCAGCGCCATGATCACCACCCGGTGCGAGGAGCCGTAATTCGGCATCTCGCGCAGCGCTCGTTCTCCCCAAACCAGCGCTTCCTCGTAGCGTTCGAGCATCAGGTAGCTCATCCCGATGCCGGAGAGCGCGATGCCCTTCTCGGGGTCGACCGGACTCAGCCGCATTGCCCTGTGGAAGTGCTCGATCGCGACGAGGGGGTGGCCGGAATGGGCGTTCACCCAGCCGCTGCCCGTATGGCCCTGCGCCGAATTGGGGTTAAGGAGCAGGGACCGTTCGATCGTGTCCAGCGCCGTCTCGTAATCCTTGGCGCTGTAGGCGATCACCTGCGCGGCGAAACGCAAGCTTGTCGGGTCGTCTCGCGCGTCCGCCAGCACCTCGCGAGCCATGCGCACGGCGACGCGGATATCGTCGGGCTCGTGCCAGCACTGACTCACCGACAGGCTGCGGATATAGGCACCGAGTGCCTTCGCCAGGGTGAAGCCTGGGTCGATGCTGAGCGCCTCGTTGGTGAGCCGGCGCACGTCGGCGAAGCCTTCGCGCGTCATGCTGTAGAAGCGCGGCAGCGCACGAAGGTAGAGGTCGTAGGCACCGATGTAGTCGGTCGGCTTCATGCGCGCCTGCTTGATCTCCTGCAGCCGGATGCTCGGTTCGACAGCGCCGACGACGCTCTCGGTCACCTTGTCCTGCAGGTCGAAGATATCGCTCACGTCGCCCTCGAAGCGGTCGGCCCAGACATGGTGTCCGCTGATCGCGTCCACCAACTGCCCACTGATGCGCACCCGCGATCCTGCTCTGCGGATGCTGCCTTCGAGCACGTAGCGGACGCCCAGCTCGCGCCCGACCTGGCGAAGGTCCACCGCCCGGCCCTTGTAGGTGAAGGACGAGTTGCGGGCGATCACGAAGAAGGAGTTCACCCGGCTCAATCCCGTGATGATGTCCTCCACCAGCCCGTCGGCGAAGTATTCCTGGTCGGGATCGCCGCTCATGTTGGTAAAAGGCAGAACCGCGATCGAGGGTTTCGCGGGCAGCGGAGGCGATGCAGCCACCGAGGCACCGGCGTCGGTCTCGACGCGGTAGGCGCGCACAGGCCGCTCGATGTTCTTGAGGCGCAGGTCGCCGAGCGGCGTGAAGCCGCAGTCGAGCTTGCCCTGAAGGTGGTCGTAGGCGGTGCCTGAGACGACCACGGTGCCGGGGTCGGCGATGCTGTCGAGGCGGGCGGCGATGTTGACCCCGTCGCCGTAGAGGTCGCCGTCCTCCTCGCAGACCACGTCGCCGAGATTGATGCCGATGCGCAAGCGAATCCGCTCTTCCTCGGGCATCTCCGCCTCGTGTTCTGCCACGGCCTGCTGGATCGCCATCGCCGAGGCCACCGCGTTGACGACGCTGGCGAACTCACACAGCATGCCGTCGCCGGTGAGCTTGACGATCCGACCCCGGTGCTCAGAGACCAGCGGTTCGAGGAGGTCCTTGCGGTAGATCTTCAGCCGCTCGAGCGTGCCGCGCTCGTCGCGCTCCGTCAGGCGCGAATAGCCGACCACGTCGCAAACCATGATCGCTGCGAGGTGACGCTGCGTGGTCATTGCACCGCTCAGCCAAGCGCCTGCACGCGGGCCGCCCCGCGTCCATGTCCTGCCAACTTCCAGACGCCCCATGTGCATGGTATCCGTCTCTCCCAGTCGCCGCCCGTCGCCGATACAGAACGGAAAACGCAGCTCGACCTTGCCTTCACGAGATTTCGCTATCCCGCTTGCGAGGCGTGGAGCGTTCCAGTCGCCGCGCTAACAGCCAACCGGCGACACGCCCACGCAGCCTCTGGGGACGCTGACACGCCACTCCCAGAAGGCCGGAGATATTTGCTGCCCTTGGTAACCGGTTGACGCCACCGTCGCGGTGCTTTTGTCACCGCGATGTAACAGCGAGATGGCCCTACGAACGCGCGCATCGGGCATCACACCAGACGTTCGCGCTTAGAGGTGCTGAGGTCGGAAAGTGGCGCGTTCTTCCGCTTGGCGAACGCGTAACAATGACCCTCGTTGCTGCCGTTTAGTCGCAAAATCCCAAAGCCCGGATCAGGTGACGCGCATCTACTGTTCCGAGACACCGGCCGCGCGGTGCGAGGCCATGTCTGCGGCTGTCCGCTCGACATCACTACGGAACTGCGTTCTAAACCAGGACGTGATGGTGAAGGTTGGCCGCGCCGCGACAAGCTGCGCCGCCCCGTCCGACGAGCTTCTTCGATGCGCCCCGCCTGCTCCTGGATCATCATGATGTATTGGCATGGCGCGATCCCAACTACGGCAATGTCGCATATTGCTATTCAGGAATCACTCGATTGCAAGGCCGTCGAGCGGATGGAGAAAGTCAGCGACGAACAATACCGCCGCTGAACCTTACCGGGGCCGCAGCGTCTCGCACTTGGCGAAGTCTTGCGCTGCCGAGTTCTGCAGTGACAGGCACGCTGCCAACTCACCCCAGCCAATACCTCGGCCCCGGCCCCTTGCGTCCTGCCATATCGGCAGGGTTCGCAAGGCTACACCGGTCG